>NZ_JALNTO010000003.1:0-297235 GCF_023161785.1 Bacillus sp. 2CMS4F | reverse complement strand
AGCTGACAGATACTAATCGATCGAGGACTTAACCTAATGTCTAATGATGTCACACCTGTTATCTAGTTTTGAGAGAACACTCTCAATTGTTTGGTGGCGATAGCGAAGAGGTCACACCCGTTCCCATGCCGAACACGGAAGTTAAGCTCTTCAGCGCCGATGGTAGTCGGGGGTTTCCCCCTGTGAGAGTAGGACGCCGCCAAGCAAGGTAAAGACCAGTTCAGCTGAACTGGTCTTTTTTATATCTGTACTGATTCGTTTTTCTCGGTGTTCATTTTTTCAAGGTTTCGGCTTTTGAAGCTCTCTATTATTTTTAATACTAATACAATAGCCAGCATGATCAACATGCTGAGCGGCACGCCGGTTAACCGATTATGTTTATCACCCGCAGGATTTAACGGCGGTTTCATGCGCTGTAGATAGGCCGCAGCTTTCTGAGCTCTTTACGGAAGAAACGCCGCTGGAAAACTCGAGTCCGCCATCCAAAACTTGATGGGCATAGACCCGGTATCAATGTTCAAGCAGTCAAAACGATTCTTGTTTCTGATCCTGATATGATGTATCATGGCAAATGGCTCAAATATGTTGAGCCATTTTTTTCTTCAGCATTTGACCTTGCACATTTGATTAAAATTTATTATGATACTCTTTGTATAATAACTCCTTACCTCAATACACTATACTCAACGTTTCCCCTTTTTCTCCGAAAGTTTTTCTTTTCATTTTCTTCCGTAAAATAATTAAGCTCCCAATACAACAGAAACGGTGCGGATTTATTTTTAAAAAGGAGTCGTTATATTTGAATAGTTTTACATTAAAACAGCAGTGGTTCGGTAATATTCGAAAAGATATTCTTGCTGGTATTTTGGTGGCGTTAGCCTTAATACCTGAAGCGATTGGTTTTTCTATTATTGCTGGCGTTGATCCAATGGTTGGTCTTTATGCTTCATTTTGTATTGCCATTATTATTTCTATTTTTGGCGGAAGACCGGGGATGATTTCGGCTGCGACTGGTTCGATGGCGGTTGTGATGGTGTCGCTGGTTGCCGATTACGGGCTTCAGTATTTATTTGCGGCCACCATTTTGACAGGTGTTATTCAGGTGATCTTAGGCATCAGTAAAATTGCGAGATTAATGAAATTCATTCCTCGTTCTGTGATGATCGGGTTTGTGAATGCGCTGGCAATTCTGATTTTTTCTGCGCAGCTGCCTCAATTTGAAGCTGCATCTTGGAGCATGTATGCGATGCTTGCCGGATCATTGGTTATTATTTATGTACTGCCGAGGTTTACGACTGCGGTGCCATCTCCGCTTGTCGCAATTATTGTGATGACGATTATTGCGGTCACATTCCATGTGGATGTGCGGACGGTTGGAGATATGGGCAATATCTCTAGTTCATTGCCTCATTTTCTAATACCTGATGTTCCGTTTACCTTCGAAACACTCAACATTATTTTTCCTTATTCCATTGCTTTGGCGTTTGTCGGTTTGCTTGAATCTTTGCTGACAGCACAGATTATTGATGAAATGACGGATACGGACAGTGATAAAAATAAAGAGAGCCGCGGACAGGGTATCGCGAATATCGTCACTGGATTTTTTGGCGGTATGGCGGGCTGCGCTATGATCGGACAATCTGTTATTAATACAAAAGCAGGCGGCCGCGGACGGTTATCAGCCTTTGTTGCCGGTGCTTTTCTTATGTTTTTAATTGCTGTTTTGAGTCATGTCGTCATAAACATTCCGATGGCTGCGTTAGTGGCTGTTATGGTTATGGTGTCTGTCGGCACATTTGATTGGTCTTCTTTAAAAGGCTTGAAAAAAGCGCCGATTACAGATTCAATTGTAATGGTTGTGACGGTGATTACAGTTGTCGTGACGGATGACTTATCGAAAGGCGTATTCGTCGGTGTTCTGTTAAGTGCCGTATTCTTCGTAGCCAAAATCTCGAAGCTGAAGATCGTTTCTCATGCAGAAGATCAAAAGCTGAGAACGTATCAAGTGAAGGGACAGATCTTTTTTGCGTCAGTAAGTGATCTTACGAATGCGTTTATCTATCAAGAGGATATCGAGCGAGTTGTCATTGACTTGACCGATGCTCACGTATGGGATGATTCAGGAGCGGCTGCGCTTGATAAAATTGTTGCGAAGTTTAAAGAGCAAGGAATTGAAGCAGAATTAAAGGGACTGAACAATGCAAGTAAAGGCCTTATGAAACAGATGGCATAAAAGTATGAAAGTCCAGATTGATGAGATCTGGGCTTTTTTATATAACATATGGTTGAACTGCATTGATATAATAGAGAGAAAGAAATTTTTAATAGGGGACTTGTATATGATGCTTCAGAAACTGAACCGTGTATTGGGGAAAGTCATGCCGCTTTTGACACCGACTAGTGTTGTGCTTGGCGTGCTGCTGTCTCAGTTTTTAAATGGATATGAAAGCGCAGTGCCTTGGATATTTGCTTTTATTACGTTTGCGGGCAGCTTGAGCGCGAACTTTCAGTCTTTAAGACACGCCTTGGCGCATCCTCTTCCTATGATTCTTGCATTATTTGTTCTTCATATTTTTATGCCGCTTTTCGCCTGGGGCAGCGGACATCTCATATTTCAAGGTGATCCATTAACGATCACGGGTTTGACATTAGCTGTTGTCATCCCTACAGGAATTACGAGCTTGATTTGGGCTGCAATGTACAAAGGAAATGTCGGTTTGACGCTTTCTATTATATTGATTGATACCGTGCTGTCGCCGTTAATCGTTCCGCTGAGTCTTTCTGTGCTGGCCGGTGCCCAGGTTCACATGGATATCTGGGGAATGATGAAGGGTCTGATTGTGATGGTAGTGATTCCTTCATTCCTGGGCATGCTGTTTAATCAGATGTCATCTCCAGAAAGAACCGCGGCGTTGAGCAGTACGCTGTCTCCCTTTTCAAAGCTGTGCCTGATGGCCGTGATTGCTATTAACAGCTCTGCGATAGCTCCTTATTTCAAAGCGATTGATTTAAGATTTTTAGGGATTGCTGTCACTGTTTTTTGTATCGCGTTAACCGGGTATGCTGCGGCGTGGCTTATCGGAAAAATGATGAAAAGGCGGCAGGAGGAAATTGTCTCTCTTATTTTTACGGGAGGCATGAGGAATATCAGTGCCGGCGCTGTTCTTGCCGTCACTTTCTTTCCGTCTCAAGTAGCCGTTCCGGTTGTGATTGGCATGCTGTTTCAGCAAATCCTGGCTGCCTTGTTCGGCTATATGCTGAACCGTTTCGAATTAAAACCCGTCTTGCAGAAGGCATGAAAAAAACCGCTCATATGTTGGAGCGGTTTTTTCCGTATAGCCATTCCAGCGCATTGATAAATTGTTTGCAGAAATGCTTGCGGTGGTGCACCGCCCCTTTTTCAATGACGAGGCACAGCTGATCTTGAGTGAACCCTTTTTCTATTAGGCTCTCGTGCACGTATTTTGTTGTTTGGAGCATCGTCTGCTGAATCGATTGTTTTCCGGCGCCTTCTTCACTGCCGACAGACATAAAAATACGCGTTGAACCTGGTCTTACAGAGGAAGTATAGATGGTTTCTGCTGCGTTCTCGTACCAGTATGAACTTGAGAGAGATCCTATTTTTCCAAATAATGATGAATGTCTTAGAAAGGCGAACATTGAGATGAGGCCGCCTAATGAGGCGCCGATCATACCTCTGGATTGTGCTCTTCTGGAGACATTCCAATTTCCCTCCACAAACGGAATGAGCCGGTTTGTTATTTCAGAAAGATAGTCAGCCCCCTTACCGCCGAAGTCTGGAAACTGATCGCTGAGTGATGCGGCGGGCCAAGGAGTGTACTCGTCGAGCCGGTTTTTAGGCTCTATGCCGATCAGCACGAGCTCAGGCACCCTGTTTTGATGAAACCTGTTTTCTATCAGTTCTAGTTGATCTTGAAACAAAGAACCGCCATCCTGTACGTAAACAGAAGGAAATGCCCTGCTGTCCGTACTGTAGGAAGGAGGGAGATACAGCTTAAACATCCTGTCGCCCGCCTTATGCTCTGATAAAGATCCGTTCAAACATTCTCCCCCTTTTTTTGCTTGAAAAGCAGGTATAAGAAATACGGAACACCGAGTATCGCCAAAATAATGCCGGCTGGCACTTCTGCGGGCTGGAAAAACAGTTTTCCGGCAAAGTCTGCGCTCAATACAAGCAGCATGCCGATCAAACCGCTCAAAGGCAAAATATAACGGTGTTCAACACCGGCCAATCTCCGGGAAATATGAGGCGCGATTAAGCCGACAAATGCCATGCTTCCCGCCACAGAGACACAGGCGCTAATGATGGCGACACAGGCGACGAGCAGAATGGTTTTTTCTTTATTTGACGAAATGCCAAGGCTTCTGACCGTGTCTTCGTCAAAGCGGATGGTATCGAGCAAACGAGATTTGGCCAGAAGAATAGGAATAAACAGCAGCATCCACGGAAGAACCGCTGTGATATATGTCCAGTTTGCTGACCAGATGCTGCCGTTTTTCCATACCATAGCCATTTCATAATCTTGCGGGTCCATTTTTAATGATAGAAACAAAGACAACGCGCTGAAGCCTGAATTAATCGCGATTCCTACCAGAATAATTCTGCCTGAATCTAAATTGCCTCTGTTCCAAGCGAATATGTAAATCATAACAGCAGCAGCCAGTCCGCCGATCAGGCCGAAAAACGGCATTCCCATTGCCGCGACAATCGAAGTTACTTCTTTCTGGCCTTGGAACAATAGCATAAACGCCACAATACCTGCCCCTGCTCCGGCATTGATTCCCAATATTCCCGGGTCTGCAAGACCGTTTCGTGTGATGGCCTGAATGACAGCTCCTGCTATGCCAAGTCCGAGTCCGATAATGGCTGCCATGACAATCCGCGGCAGTCTTAAGTCAAACAGCAAAACTTCATACTGCGGATTGGGATTGATCTGAAAAAGAGTGGAGAGCAGCTCTGTCGGACGAACAGAAAATGATCCGCTGGTCATGCTGAAATAGCTGACGAGGAGAATCAATACGATTAACACTGCATATTTTTTAGCCATTTTGCTCTCCTCCTTTTCGTTTGATCAAATAAAGGAAGAAAGGAACGCCGATAATAGAAGTCACAACCTCAATCGGTGTTTCAAATGGATAATTGATAAATCTGCTGGCGAGATCGCACAGCGTTAAAAAGACGCCGCCCAAGATGCAGGAACAAGGAATCAGTCTGTTATAATCTGAGCCGACGAGAAATCTCGTGATATGCGGAACGACTAAACCGACAAACGCAATTTTTCCGGCAAGCGCTACAGCACTTCCGGTTAAAATGATGACAGAGATCATTGCCATGATTTTGATCGTTTTTTTCTTTTGGCCCAAACTCTTAGAAATATCGTCGCCTAGTGATACAGCGGTTACCTTTTTGCTGAGAGAAACAGCTATGACGATACCCGCCAGGAAAAATGGAACGGCAAGCTTTAGAAAGTCGGGGCTCATTTGATGAAGTCTGGCGCTGTACCAGAAACTCAGATCCTGTGAAATTTGAAAATAGATCGATATGGCAGCCGCTAAACTATTAAGCAGCATGCTTGTGACTGTGCCAATGATGGCTAGCTGTACGGGCGTAAACCCGTTAGGCAGCATTGTTGCCAGGCCGAATACCAATGCAGCTCCAAATGCGGAGCCGATAAAAGAGTAAATGATCATTTCAAGCGAAGATGATTGCGGGAGCAGAACCATACAAAGCGTGATGATAAACGCGGAACCATCTGAAACACCCATAATTGAGGGCGATGCCAAATAATTGCGTGTGATGCCTTGCATGAGCGCTCCAGATACAGCAAGGGCTGCCCCAATGAGCAGAGCGCCGGCAGCCCTTGGAATCCGGGAATGCCATATGATTTGATGGTCTGTGTTTCCCGGATCAAAATGAAAAAGTGATGCAAAGACAATATCAGCATTAAGCTGCTTTGCGCCATAGAGGACGGAAAGCAGCAATGATAATGCAATAGCAAATGGAGAAGTAATCAAAATGATACGTGTCCACTGTTTTGAATACATACAAAAACCTACTCTAATTTAGTCTTGTGTTAATTTTTCAGATGCCGCTTTCAGGAAGCGGACTTTGCTCCAAGCCGTACCGCCTTGTGCAAGAGGATCAACTGAATTGACGTATACATGATCTTCTTTGACTGCTGTGAGGTTTTTCCAGATTGGATTTTTCTCTAAATCTTTTAATGCATCAGGTTTATCCGCATTTTCATCATCAGAAAATTGGACGAAAATGTGGTCAGGGTTCATTTCACTGAGTTTTTCTAATGAAATCAGCTCTTGCGCTTTTGCGGCTTTGACTTCATTCGGCGCTTTAAGGCCTAAGTCGCCATAAAGAGTTGAATTGAAGTACACTTGTTCAGGATAAATGTAAATATTTCCTTGTCTGATTCTGATGACAAGCGTTTTTGAATCTTTTGCTTGTTTACTGATTTTCGTTTTTGTTTCTTTTAGATCCTGTTCATAGTCTGCAATGATTTTTTTCGCTTTTTTCTCTTTTCCAGTCAGCTGTGCAAGCAGCATCATATTTTCCTTCCAGTTTGATGAGATGTGAGAAACCGGAATGGTAGTGCCGGCCGTGCTTATTTTTTGCAGGGTTTTTTCAGGGAACTTTGTAGATGCCAGGATCACGTCTGGCTGCATCTCAAGAATTTTTTCAATGTTTGGTTCCATTTTTTCCCCTGTAGGTGTTGCTTTATCTGTGATGTCCTTGAACATTTCAGGGAATTTTCCGGAGAATGAGATTGCACCCTGCGGATGAACGTCCAGCAGTTTTGCGTCTTCCATGGATTCAACGCTTCCCGTAATGGCAATCTTATCTGTCGGTACGTTTACTTCGTACGTTTTATCCAAATACTCGATTTTCTTTTTCTCGGACTTTGTGCCGCTCGCTTTGCTCGCAGAGGATTCTTCCTTGCTGCCGCAAGCTGCCGCCGTGAGTGCGAGAAGCAAGATTAATAAGGTAAGAGATAGCTTTTTCATCTATAGTGCCTCCTGTTCAATTGATAACTATTATCAATTGGAATTATAGAGAATGAACAGACATAACACCATGGACAAATTCCATATTTATCATGGACTATCACCGGATAGCATAGAAATGGTTTGCTGAACAATCCGCTCGTGTCCGCAAGCCGAGTACTCATTCCATGGGTCTGAAGAGAGGTGATACACACGTCCGTTCCGCACTGCGCTTAGGTTTTGCCATATTTCCGACTGTTTTAATTGCTGATAATAAGCAATGGTTTCCGGCTCTTTAAAAAGAAAGAGCATGATACAATCAGCTTGGCAATTTGTGATGTCTTCTAATGAAATCGTTTGTTCTGAAGGTTTGTCAGCTGGTTTGAATCCTAAATCTTCAAAGAAGACTTCGCGGACGCTGCGATTATGCGCCATATAAAAGCGCTGCTTATGCAGACGAAGAAAGAGATAACGAAACTCTTGAGCGTGCAGCAATGTCATTTTAGCGGCAGAAATCTGCTTGTCATAGGCTGCGAGCCACTTTTCAGCCTCCGATTCTTCCTTTAAAAACGAGGCGGTGTGCAGAAAGTGAGCTCTCCAGTTTTCTTCTGAAGGAAGGTAACATACTTCTGCAATGCTGTTCAGGCGCTTTTGTTCTTCTGAAGAAACAGAATCCATGCTGAAAATGATATCGGGTTCAGCTTGGGACAACGTTTGCAGGTTTTCCTCCCATTTTTCATTAAACCGGTATGCGCTGAGCTGAACTGGAATATCTGCTGAATAATGCTGATAATAGTAAGCCGTCCATTTTGGATGGAGTGCGGCTGCAAACGGTATGTGATGGAGAGGAATGAGCTGCCCTATTGTTCCCTTTCCATAGGCGGCTAGTTTTTGCCTGCGTTTTTTCATATAGCTTGTAGGTGAAGAGCCTGTGTGCTTTTTAAAGATTCTGCTGAAATAAAATTCATCTTGATAGCCGGTTTGATGGGCGATTTCTTTCAGTTTACAGTTGGATCTTGCCATAAGCCGCTTTGCCCGGGTGATCCGAGTTTTTGTAATGAATTCTGTTACGCTCTGGCCTGTCCATTTTTTAAAGGTTTCGCTGTAATGCTTGGCGCTGATTCCTGCCATTTTTGAGAGCTGGGCAAGTGTAATTTTCGTATCGGCATGAGTTTCAATGTAATGTTTTGTTTTTTCAATCGCAGACTGTGTATCGTTTTGATCGGATACATGAGCTGTGAATAGATCATAAATCAGGCTCTGAACCTCTATCACACATTTTAATTGAGAAAGCTGGGCTGATTCTGTCCATATTTCTGCAAGTTCTTGAAGCCGGGCTGAAAGGTTTTCGATATGCGAAACATTCACAAGGTTTAGACTGGATAAATCAGTTTCAGTGCATGGTTTTAAGAGATCTTGCCGGGATTCCGCTGTATAGCAGTGAAGTCTGATCAGACACACATCTATATTTCTCTCTTCTGCAAATGTAATGCCGAATGTCTCATGAGGCGGACAAACATACAGTGTCTTTTTTTGGAGAGGAGCGGTTCTCGTTCCGATAGAAATATGTCCATCACCTTTTAAATGAAAGATCAGCACGAATGAGTCGGCCATTTGCTGTTCTGAGAAGAGATCACTCGTTTTCTTCATATATTCAATTTGTACCGGATGATAAATCATTGAGTTTTGCAAGGAGAAGACCACCTTTTCAGAAACGCTTGCTTAATTGATAATCATTTTCAATAAGATTGTACCAAATAAATGAAAGTTTTCCTATATAAAGCGTGTTGTTTTTTATATTTAAAAAACCCTTGCCGCGATGTGCGGGCAAGGGAAAATGACCATGCTTTTGTTGGGTAAGAAAATGTTACACGTGTAACATACCATTCTTAAGTCTTAATATAGGAGATATTGTTTTCTGGTTTTATTGAATTGCTTCAGCTGTTTTTGATAGGTGTCAATGATTTCATCAATTGAAGCACCGTTCTCGATTTTCGTTCTAATCCAGCCGTTGCCTGCCAATTTATCAAATGAGCCCGACGCTAGGAACTGGAAATCATCAGGATAGAGGTCATGTATCATTTTAATAAGCGACAGTCCTGTTTTAACCGCTTCAAATTTTTCTCTGTCCGTAATATAGAGCTGCACGCCGTGACAAAGTGTTCCTTGATGTTTAGAGAACGTTGGAGTGAAGGAGGAAGCTCTGAACGTAACGCCAGGCAGATCAAGACTGTTCATTTTTTCTGCAAGCTCTGTGCTTTTGATAAAGGGAGCACCGATCAACTCGAATGGCTTAGTCGTTCCCCGTCCTTCAGATACATTCGTTCCTTCAATTAACCCTGTTGCAGGGTACACAAATGTGCTCTCTGCGGTTGGCATGTTAGGTGAAGGAAGGACGAATGGCAGTCTGGTTTCGTCAAAATCCATAGAGCGTTTCCAGTGCTTCATTTTCACGACTGACACATCAGCATTAATATTAAATTCCTTGTTGAATAGTAAAGCCAATTCTCCAATGGTCATCCCGTGCTTTAACGGAATGGGATAGAGTCCGACGAAGGATGCGTACTCGGGCTCCAGCACTGGTCCTTCAACCTTTTTTCCGCCTTGGGGATTCGGACGGTCCAGCACGATAAAAGGAATTCCGTTTTCTTTAGCGGCTTCCATTGCATAAGCCATTGTATAAATGTACGTATAGTAACGAGTCCCGACGTCCTGGATGTCAAATAGAAGAACATCGAGATTTTTCAGCATATCAGGAGTGGGTTTTTTCGTTTTTCCGTAAAGGCTGTATACGGGAACCCCGGTTTTTTCGTCAATGTAAGAGCCTACTTCGTCTCCTGCCTGAGCGTCGCCACGAACGCCGTGCTCGGGCCCGAATAAAGCTGTCAGCTGAATA
This sequence comes from Bacillus sp. 2CMS4F, assembly GCF_023161785.1. Classification (NCBI taxonomy): domain Bacteria; kingdom Bacillati; phylum Bacillota; class Bacilli; order Caryophanales; family Bacillaceae; genus Bacillus; species Bacillus sp. 2CMS4F. The sequence goes on along the minus strand of NZ_JALNTO010000003.1, from coordinate 287,322 downwards.
TCGGGGTCTTCGTAAAGAATATCTACACTGCTTTTAAGGGATGCACTCACACCTGTTGGATTGGTAATCAGTCCAACTCTTTTTCCCTTTAGCTGCTTTTTGTGTTGTGACAAGAGGATATCAATACCGGTCTGGACTTTAGGTTTTTTTGCTGTTTGTTTTTCTGAATCAGGCGAAGCTGAGGCAGCCGTCATTGTTCCGAACATCATAAGCCCTGCGAGAAGAACCAATACCGTTTTCTTCATATGCTCCTCCTTATTAAAGCGGTTTTCCCGTTTTGATGTTTACTCCATAGCCATACGGATAAAGGATGTCTCCCGGTTTGGTGACGGATGGAATGTCGACTGGCAGCGTGCCCTTTGGCTTTGATTGTCCGAAGATCGCTTTAACGCCGGCCGGAATATTCGGCTGAAGATAACGCCCGTTTGTATATCCTTTAAAACCATAGACGGCAATCAAAGCTCTTGCTTCTTCGAAATTGGCGGCATCATATGGATTGCGCAGACTCATTAAGACAAATTGCTTTTTGTGCTGCAGTGCGGCATTCATGACAGCTCTCGGAAAAGCGGTGGCCCATTTGCTTGAATCTGTTACCGTGTCGTCGATGACGCCGTCGTTGACGACAGGGTCATTTTTTACAACGTAAGAGCCTGTAATAATATAATCAGCTTCTTTTACTTGTTTTTCATACTCAGCATTAAATACCTTTTCTGCAAAGTTAATTTTGGTAAGGGAAACAGATTTGATTTTTTTTCGCTGCATTAAATCGTGAATGGTTTTTTCAATGGATGCTGTTTGTTCCTCGTAAGGTGCGGCAATTAAGATTCGGCTGCCTTTTTTGGGTTTGAACGGCAAGGTATGCTGATCATTTTTTAATACTGTCACTGCCTTTTCAGCGATTTTTTGCTCTGTCTTCGTATGGTGTTTGCTTCCCACTGTGTTGAGCGCTTTCTTCACCTTTTTATCTATGCTGCTGTCATGCTGAGCGGGGTAAATACCGCGCTTTATTTTCAGGGAAATGATTCTTTCCACCGATTTGTTGATTTGCTGTAAGGGAATGTCTCCATTTTTAACAGCTTCTTTTAAGGAGTCAATTACGCTTGCCAATTTTTGTTCATCTTTCAAAGATGTAACTGAGGCAGGCATTAGCGCGATATCAACACCGGCCTTTATGGCCATGACGACCGCCTCTTCCTGACCGAAATGATCTGCAATGGCTTTCATATTGAGAGCATCAGTGACGATTACACCGCCAAATCCCATTTCCTCCCGAAGCAGCCCAGTCATTACTTTCTTTGAAAGTGTAGCGGGAACCATAATATCTGATCCATCAAGCTTGCTTTTATATGTGGTGTCGTCAAAGGCTGGGAATTGAACATGAGCTGTCATCACCATATCTGCTCCGGCATCAATCGCTTTTTGAAAAGGATAGAGTTCAACCTCACGAAGCCGTTCCTGGTTATGAGAAACGAGCGGCAGTCCATAATGGCTGTCAACGTCAGTGTCTCCATGTCCCGGGAAATGTTTAAGAGCAGAGGCGATATTTTGCCGTTGCAAACCTTTCATAGAATATAAACCGAGTCGTGCTGTCAGTTCACGATCAGAACTGAATGATCTCACACCGATCACGGGATTATCAGGGTTATTATTAATGTCCAAGACTGGGCTGAAATCTGTATTGATGCCTAAGACAGAAAGCTCTTTTCCAATCATGCTGCCGGTCTGATATGCATTGATTCTGCTTCTTGTTGCGCCAAGCGCCATATTGCCTGGGAAATTAGTGCCCTCCCCTAATCTCGTCACGATCCCGCCTTCTTGATCAATGCTGAGTAAGAGCGGAATCTTGGGGCTGGCCTTTTGATATGCGTCTGTCAGCCGTACCGTTTGCTCAGTTGTTTTTACATTTTCTGCAAATAGTATGACGCCGCCGAATTGATATTTCTTGATGAGGCCAGCGACTTCCTCATTCATTTTTGTGAAGGCTTGCGGAGAAGACTCACCTTCCTTTTTCCAGTTTCTGAAATCCGGCATCAGCATCTGGCCAAGTTTTTCATCTAACGCCATACGATCAACGATCTGTTTGGCATCATCTGAGCTGCGGGGTTTTGCTTCAGCTGTCTGACTGACACCGAGAAAACATGAAAGAAAAAGGACGGTGGAAAGGATAAGCGAAATGACAGGTTTCATAACAACTTCCTCCTATCGTCAATTATTTCATTGCTTCATAAATCGCGGTAATGACGCTTCCGTAACTGCCTGTTGAAAATTGGTCACCCTCAAACACGTTCGGATTTTCCGCTGGATCAGCGACAGGTGAATGCTTTTTATTTGTTAACAAAGCGATGCCTAAATTGTATGCCGGATCAATGATGGTAACCGTTCCTGTCCAGCCAGTATGTCCGTACGCATGTTCGCTTGCATAAGGGCCAAACATCCATTCCATGTTTTTACTGCCGTTTCGCCGCCATCCAAGGCCGAATGTCGGATCTGTTGCTGATGGCGCCGTAAATAGGTCAGCTGTTTTCTGATCGAATAATGAAACGTTTCGGTACGTTCCTTTGTTTAACATGACTTGAAGCAGAATCGCCATATCATCAGCGTTTGAAAACAGTCCGGCGTGGCCTGAAACGCCTTCCATCGAATAGAAGGCTTTTTCGTCATGTACTTCTCCTTGCAGCGTGTCTGTGCGAATATGGGGAAAATGGATAACACCGTCTCGTGTATTGCCCATACGTTCAGTGGCTGCGAACTGTTTTGCTTTAAAGCCCTTTTGCAGCGGATTGTACAACGTATGTTTCAGCTTCAGCGGTTTGTAGAGCTCTTGTTCCGTATAGACATCAAGCGGTTTGCCGGTGAGTTTTTCGACAATACAGCCGAGAAGCATGTATCCAATGTCACTGTATACGTGTTTTGTTCCTGTTTCATAATCTAGCGGGATTTTCATCAAGTATTCAATGGTTTTCTCCCGCTCTTGCGAATAATACATTCCGGCTTTTTCCGGGCTGTAAAAGTAGAAGCTGGATGGAAGCCCTGATTGGTGCTGCAGGACATCAATGACACGAATGTTATCTTTCCCTTTGATGCGATCTGTAGGCTGATCCTTGAAATCAGGCAAATAAGCAGATACCTTTTCATAAACGTCGAGTTTGCCTTGGCTCACTAAGCGCTGTAAAGCAAAATTGGCCGCATACATTTTTGTATTTGATGCCAAGTCAAACATCGTGCGGGTTTTCATTTTTGCCGGACGGCGCAAGAGTTCTGCCCCGTCATATTTTTTACTGTAGCCGTATGCTTCTTTTTTGATCATACGGCCGTCCTTCACGACGACCAGAACGGCGCCGGGGAATCCTGCTGCAATGTCCCGTTCAATCATCTGATCAACCTTCCTTAGTTTCTTCGACGAAAACTGTGCAGTTTCTGGATTTATTGTTTTCGGCTCAACCTGATTGTCTGCTTGATGAAGGACGGTTTGTGCGAAGGCTTCGTTCGGCGTCAGAATGGACACGGTTAAAATAGCGCTGAGTAATGCTAATGTCTTCGTTCTCACAAGCTTGCTCCTTTCCGTGTTTCTATGCCGTTACTATTCCTAAAACGTCATCATTTAATCGAACTGGGCAGCCATTTCATCTTTATATCCGAAAGCGTAGGTCAATAAAAAGCCGGCCACATAGGAAATAAAGAGACCAATGATATATAAGATGATTTGTGAAGGCAGAACCAGAAAGGAGAGCGGCAATCCGGAGACGCCGAGCGCAACCGTGGCTACCTGAAAATAAGCTTGAAAAGCTCCGCCGATCCCCGCCCCTAAGCATGCTGTCAAAAACGGACGGCCAAGCGGCAGCGTTACACCGAATATGAGCGGTTCACCGATGCCGAGCAGTCCTGAAGGAAGACCCCCTGTGATCGCTTTTCTCAGCGTTTTTTTCTTTGTTTTAACGAATATGGCGAAGGCTGCGCCCACTTGTCCCGCGCCTCCCATAGCAAGGATAGGGAGAAGCGGGTCATCACCGATCGAATTGATGAGTTCCATGTGCACCGGCGTCAGGCCTTGATGTAGCCCGGTGACAACGAGAGGGAGGAAGGTCGCGCCCAGAATAAAGCCTGCAGCGATTCCGCCGATGTCTAAGATGGACAGAAGACCGGATGTGATGACATCTGAAATGAACCCGCCTAAAGGCATGAAAACGACATACGTCAATATTCCAGTGATCAAAAGTGAAACTGTTGGAGTTACGATAATATCGAGTGATTGAGGAATAAAGCGGCGGACGAATTGTTCTGTGTAAGCAATGAATATAGCTGCGAATAGAACGCCGATGAGCCCTCCCCTGCCGGGAAGAAGCTGTTCTCCGAATAAGCTGATCTTTGCGATTTCCGGGTTAATGATCAGAATCCCTGCCAGAGCGCCGAGAGCGGGCGTCCCGCCAAATTCTTTTGACGCGTTAATGCCGACGAGAATGCCGAGATAAGTGAACAGGCCTGATCCGATGACTGTAAGGACAATAGCTGTTTGTGATTCTGCAGAGAGCCAGCCGGCTTGGATTATCGCTTTGGTAATCCCGGTAATTAAGCCTGAAGCGACGAGTGCGGGAATGAGAGGTATGAAGATGCTGGCTATTTTACGTAAAAAAAGCTTAAACGGGGTGGCGTTCTTACGATTGATATCGGATTTCTTTTTGGCGGCGGCCTCTTTTAGATTAAAATCTTCTTCTGATGATACCAGCTTCGAAAAAGCGGCGGTGACATGATTAACGACACCAGTGCCGAGGATAATCTGCAGGGTTTCAGCTTCGACGACTCCAAGGACGCCATCAAGTTCTCTTAACGCCTTACTATCCGTTTTGCTGACATCGTAAGGCGTAATGCGCAAGCGGGTCATGCAATGCGTATAGGAAGAAATATTGGATTTCCCCCCGCATAGCTCAAGGATTTTTTCCGCCAGAGTATTGTAGTGTTTTTCTTTGCTCATACAAACCCCTCCCTTTCATGATGCCTTATGTCTTTCTCATAGTTTTGATTGCTTCTCTCGTTTTATCAATGTAGCCGACCGTTTCTTCATACTGCTCGGCCGCCATGCTTAAAAACAAAACATCAATCATAAAAAGCTGGGCGAGACGGGAGGAAGTGGCTGCGCTTCGAATCAGGGCCTCGTTGGAATGGGCTGTATATAATGAAACGTCGGATAATGCAGAGACGGAGGTTTGGCTGAATTGCGTGAGGCTGATGATTGTGACGCCTTTTTCCTTTGCCATCGAAAGCAGCTCGATGATTTCCTGTGTCTCACCTGAAAATGAAATGGCAAATACAATGTCTTTCTTATCTGCATTTGCGATTAAAGATGCCACAAGATGAGTGTCCGTGAAAGCAGTCGCCTGTTTATGAATTCGAAGCCATTTTTGCTGGGCATCCTTGGCGACAATTCCCGAGGCGCCCAGACCTAAAAAATGTACAGTGTTCGCTTGAAGCAGCAGAGAAACAGCCCGCTCAAGCTCTTGGTAATCCATGAGATCTGAGGTGTCTTGAATTGCTTGAATGGCATTGCCGGCTGCTTTTTCAGAGATGGAAGGCAGCGATTCATGAGGAGCGATGTCCCGGTAGCCTTGAACAGCAGGTTTTGCCAGGTCGCCTGCTACCCTCATTTTTAAATCCTGAAATCCTTTTAGTCCCAGTGACTTGCAGAGCCTGATGACGGCAGCGTCACTTGAATTAGCTAAGGCGCTGATTTCGCTGACTGTGCTTTCTATCGCTTTGTGGGGATGGGCTAATATGTAGTCCGCAAGCTTACGCTCTGATTGTGGCAGCTTGTGTTTCATTGATTGAATGATAGCTAAACCGCCTGTCGCCATTACTGTCTCTCCTTATCATGAATGGTAGTTTTCTATTGCTTTGTCTATAAAACCGTTCGCTTCATCAAGCAATGTCTTCGCTTTGTTTTGATCTGTGCTGGTTTTGAGCATAACAATTGCTGTTTTGACATGAAGATTCGCCTGTTCAAGTGTGTATTGCGCTTTCTCATAAGAAACGTCTGTAAGGCTTTGAATGATGCTAATGGCGCGTTCTTTTAGTTTTTTGTTGCTGACATTGACATCCACCATCAAGTTTTCGTAGACCTTGCCGATTTTGACCATTACAGCGGTGGATATCATGTTTAGAATCATTTTATGAGCGGTTGCGGCTTTCATACGTGTCGAGCCTGTAATGACTTCTGGCCCGACGACGACTTCAATGCTGTGATCAGCGTGTTTGCTGATGGCAGATTGACTGTTACAGGTAAGGGAGACGGTGTTTGCTCCGATTTTGCGGGCGTATTTCAGCGCACCCGCTGCATAAGGCGTACGGCCGCTTGCTGCAATCGCGATCACTGTATCGGCTGAGGTGAGATGGATGGCTCGTAAATCCTCGGCCCCTGCTTCTTCATGATCTTCAATCCCCTCTGCCGCCTGCAAAAATGCGTTGGGACCGCCGGCCATTAATCCGATTACCTGATCAGGACTGACGCTGTAGGTCGGAGGACATTCAACTGCGTCCATCACACCGAGTCGGCCGCTAGTGCCTGCACCTGCGTAAATGAGCCGTCCGCCATTTTGAAAGGATTCATACGCGCATTCGACGGCTGCTTCGATATCGGGAAGGACACGCTGAACGGCGGCAGCGACTTTGATATCTTCATTGTTAATCATTTTTAAGATATCGAGGGTATTAGCTTTGTGTATTTCCGATGTTTGGCTATTGCGTGATTCCGTTGTAAGGCTGTGAAGATTCAATTGTTCTGACATGAGGATGCCCCCTGTGTAAAAATAAATATATCTCAATATTCAGTATATTCATTTCTGTTATGATATTTCAACTATCATTTTTAATTTTTGAAATTTTATTTTAAAAGAGGCTATAAGAAATAATGAAGTATCAGCTGTTCGCCAAGCGGCCCGATTTTTCGACGTCCTTTATCAAGAAATCCGGTTTTTATATAAAGCTGCTTTGCACGGGTGTTCAGGTGATTGACGGCTAAAATGATTTCATCACACCATGGGAAATACCCGTTAACAAAAGAGGGGAGCTGAAGCATGGCTTTTTTCGCATAGCCTTGTCCGTGGTGGGCAGAGTTTAATGATAAGGAACTGAGCAATAAAGCAAATGGATTGTTGGAATAGGGAGCAATGGTTTCTTTTGACGTATGTAGAATGAAAAAGCCTATTGGCAGATCACCTTTTAAGATAACAACCGGATAGCGCTCCTGTATGCTTAGAGCCTGAGTCAGCACCTCTTTAGGGAGAGCGGTAAAGCGTTTGTCATCATTGTGTAAAGTAAATGCGTAAAGCTCCGGCAAATGCTCAGGCTTATAGAAGGATAAAGAGATATCTTGCGTCATGATGAGCCTCCTTATAATATGTCGTCTAACTGGTTTTCAGAAATTACACGGTACCCCGCTTGTTTTAATAGCGCGGCGGTTACTCCGTTTCCAGCGATTTTTTTGCCTGAAAATGAGCCATTATAGATGAAATTGCTTCCGCATGATGGGCTGTTTTCTTTCAATATGACGGCAGAGGCATTGATTTCTTTTGCATAGGCCAATGTTTGGGCCGCGCCCTTCATATATAAATCTGTTACATCTTCTCCTGAAGACGTTATGATTTTCGCGGCTCCATTAAGAACATCCTCACCAGTGCCCCCGATGATTTCTGCTGGTTCCCGGGGAGTGGAGAAGCCGCCGAGAAGCTCAGGGCAAGCCATCACTGCTTGTTTTTCTTCAATCAGTTTTCGAATTTTCTCTGATGCGGCATGCGAACCGTTGTATCTGCATTCAATGCCGCCGAGGCAAGAGCTGACTAGTATCATATTGGTTTCTCCTCTCTTGATTCGATCTATATCTATCTTAAGATAAATGATAAATGGTAGGAGGCTTTTTCAGTTAAAAAAGGGGTTAAAAAGTTTGAAAATAAAAAATTTAAATTTCCTCTTTACAAAAGGGGGGGAACCTGTATATAATAACTTTTGTCAGCTCGACGAGAACAGAAACGGCCCGTTGGTCAAGCGGTTAAGACACCGCCCTTTCACGGCGGTAACACGGGTTCGAATCCCGTACGGGTCACCATTTGGAGGATTAGCTCAGCTGGGAGAGCATCTGCCTTACAAGCAGAGGGTCGGCGGTTCGAGCCCGTCATCCTCCACCATCTTGCCGGTGTAGCTCAATTGGTAGAGCAACTGACTTGTAATCAGTAGGTTGGGGGTTCAAGTCCTCTTGCCGGCACTGTTTTTCTTGAAAATGTGGAGGGGTAGCGAAGTGGCTAAACGCGGCGGACTGTAAATCCGCTCCCTCAGGGTTCGGCAGTTCGAATCTGCCCCCCTCCACCATCATTGGGCTATAGCCAAGCGGTAAGGCAACGGACTTTGACTCCGTCATGCGTTGGTTCGAATCCAGCTAGCCCAGTCACAGACACCTTTGATCAAAAGGTGTCTTTTTTCTTTTTGAAAAATCATTCCAACTTCTAACTGTTCAGTCTGTATAATAATTTTAAAAATATGTTAAGGTAGTTTATTCACAAATTGCCATCTACACCCTGCTAAAAATTTGTTAAACTTATTTTATAAAAAAATTGAAACCTTTAGAAACGAAGCTCGTATACATACAGACCGGTGAAGGCAGAGGTTAGATAAATATGGAAATGATGATTAAAAAGAGAATTAAGCAAGTCAAAAAAGGCGATCAAAATGCATTTGCGGACATCGTAGATATTTACAAGGATAAAATTTATCAGCTTTGCTACCGTATGCTTGGCAATGTGCATGAGGCGGAAGATATCGCACAAGAGGCTTTCATCAGAGCGTACGTCAATATCGACAGTTTTGATATCAACCGGAAATTTTCAACTTGGCTTTATCGAATTGCGACCAACTTGACCATTGACCGCATTCGCAAAAAGAAGCCGGATTATTACCTCGATGCAGAAGTGGCGGGTACAGAAGGCTTGACGATGTATTCCCAAATCGCCGCAGATGGAGTTTTGCCTGAAGATGCAGTCGTATCGCTGGAGCTTTCACACACAATTCAGCAGAAAATATTAAAGCTTCCTGACAAATACAGAACTGTCATTGTATTAAAGTATATTGATGAACTCTCATTAATTGAAATCGGCGAGATTCTGAACATTCCTGTGGGGACTGTAAAAACGCGGATTCACAGAGGCAGAGAGGCTCTTAGAAAACAATTAAGGGATCTTTAAGTGGGGTGATGAAATGAGCTGTCCTGAACAAATTGTGCAGCTTATGCATATGCATCTTGATGGAGATATCCTTCCGAAAGATGAACAAGTATTAAAAGAACATCTGGAGGCATGCGAGGAATGCAGAAAGCATTTTTATGAGATGGAAAAATCCATTGCGCTCGTCCGGAGCACATCGCATGTCGAAGCCCCCGCCGATTTTACCGCTAACGTCATGGCAAAATTGCCTAAGGAGAAGAAAAGAGCTTCTGTGAAAAGATGGTTCAGATCCCATCCGGTTATCGCGGCTGCTGCGGTATTCATCATTTTGATGGGCGGAGGATTGTTAAACAGCTGGCACAATGACCACAACTTCAGCGTGTCGAAGCAGCCGAATCTGGTCGTGCAAAACAACACTGTGATCGTGCCTGAAGGTGAGACGGTCAAAGGTGATGTCACCGTCAAAAACGGCAAGCTGATTATTAAAGGGAAAATAGACGGGGATGTAACCGTTGTAAACGGAGAAAAGTATATGGCCTCTGCTGGACAAGTCACCGGTCAAATTGAGGAGATTAATGAATTATTCGACTGGACATGGTATAAAATGAAGTCTGCGGGGAAAAGTGTATTCAATGCATTAGATCCGAACGGAGAAGAGTAAAGCGTGTGGTGCGCTTTACTCTTTTTTAGGTTCTCAAACGGCTGGCATATTTCACTTGCCAAAACGAAATGTGGTATAATGGGCTCGCTATGTAAAGTACATATGCGTAACACATTAAACTTCAAAATACGAAATGACTGAATTCTTGGAGGACGAGGAAATGGCTTTTGAGGATATCCCTTTTTTGCAGTACCTCGGCAATGCCGTTGATATTCTCCTTGTTTGGTATGTGATATATAAACTGATTATGGTGATACGCGGCACGAAGGCGGTTCAGCTCTTAAAAGGAATCGTTGTGATCGTGCTTGTCCGTATGGCCAGTCAATATTTGGGCCTCAGCACGCTTCAGTGGCTGATGGACCAAGCGATAACATGGGGATTTTTAGCAATTATTATTATCTTTCAGCCTGAGCTGAGAAGAGCGCTTGAACAGCTTGGACGGGGCCGTTTCTTCTCGAGGAGCGGCACGCCGGTTGAGGAGGCGCAGCAGAAAACAATTGAGGCTATAACGAAAGCGATCAATTATATGGCGAAACGCCGGATCGGCGCCCTTTTAACCATTGAGCGGGATACGGGTATGGGGGATTATATTGAAACGGGCATTCCTTTGAATGCAAAGGTCAGCTCTGAGCTTTTGATCAATATTTTTATCCCGAATACACCGCTTCATGACGGAGCGGTCATTATGAAAAATAATGAAATTGCCGCTGCCGCCTGTTATTTGCCGCTTTCTGAAAGCCCGTTCATTTCAAAAGAACTGGGAACGCGGCACAGGGCGGCTGTCGGAATCAGTGAAGTTACAGACAGTTTGACGATTATCGTGTCTGAAGAGACCGGCGGCGTCAGTGTGGCGAGGAATGGCGACCTTCACAGAGAGCTGACGGAAGAAGCGCTGAAAGAAATGCTTGAAGCAGAGTTTAAGAAGAACACCAGAGAGACTTCTTCTAACCGTTGGTATTGGAGGGGCAAGAAAAATGGATAAATTCTTAAACAACCGCTGGGCTGTGAAAGTCATTGCGCTGCTTTTCGCGCTCTTGCTTTATGTAGCGGTTAACAGCAACCAAGCACCAACTCCGAAAAAACCAGGTGAATCATTTTTTCCAACATCTACAACTGATGAGGCAACACTGACTGATATACCGGTTAAAGCATATTACGATGATGAAAATTATGTCGTGACGGGCGTTCCGCAAACGGTGAATGTCACGATAAAAGGTCCGACAAGCGCCGTGAAGAAGGCGAGACAGACAAAGAATTTTGAGATATACGCGGATATGGAGAAGCTGAAAACCGGCACACATAAGGTCGAGCTTAAGGCCAAAAACGTGTCGGATGGACTGACGATATCCATTAATCCGTCCGTGACGACCGTCACCATTCAAGAACGCACGACAGAAAGCTTTCCTGTTGAAGTGGAGTACTACAACAAAAGCAAGATGAAAAAAGGCTATTCTCCGGAGCAGCCGATTGTCAGTCCTAAAAATGTACAGATTACCGGTTCTAAAGCCGTGATTGATAATATTTCTCTTGTGAAAGCTTCGGTAAACCTGGAAAATGCAGATGAAACGATTGAAAAGGAAGCGAAAGTGACTGTCTATGATAAAGACGGAAACGCGCTTCCTGTCGATGTGGAGCCCTCGGTCATCAAAATTACCGTTCCGGTGACAAGTCCGAGTAAAAAAGTGCCCTTTAAAATTGAACGGACAGGAAGCCTTCCTGACGGGGTCAGCATAGCAAATATCGAATCAAGTCCCAGTGAGGTGACGGTTTACGGCTCGCAGGATGTCTTGGATTCTCTTGAATTTATAGACGGTGTCAGCTTAGATTTAAGCAAAATCAAAAAGGATTCTGATATCGAGGCAGATATTCCGCTTCCTGACGGCGTCAAAAAAATCTCGCCGTCAAAGGTGACGTTGCATATAGAAGTAGATAGTGAAGCAGATCAGACGTTTGAGAATGTCCCTATTAAGACTGTAGGGCTGAGCAGCTCACAGAACATTGAATTTCTGGATCCGGAATCACAAACGATAGATGTTACGGCCAAAGGCTCTCCCGGCAACATAAAAAAACTGCAGAAATCAGATATAGAATTGTATGTGAATGTATCTGATTTAGATGACGGAGAGCACAGTGTGAAGCTTGAAGTAAACGGGCCTCAAAATGTAACCTGGTCCTTGGGGCAGAAAAACGCAAAAATCAAGCTTACGTCTAAAAAAACGAATACGACAACAAAAGATAACAGCAATACGACGTCAGGGAACCAGGATGACACTGATGACAAGACGAATGACAAAGAGAATAATCAGCGAGAAGATACAACGAACAGCGATAAAAACAATGATGATCAAAATCAAGACGAAAACCAAGATCAAAATCAGGATCAGGATGAAGATGAATCAAATACAGGTTCACAATCTTCATCAGAATAAAAAAGGAGCGATTATAAAATGGGCAAGTATTTTGGAACAGATGGTGTAAGAGGTGTTGCCAACAGCGAGCTTACGCCTGAGCTGGCCTTTAAAGTCGGACGTTTCGGCGGGTATGTGCTGACAAAAGACAAACAACGTCCAAAAGTGCTGATAGGCCGCGATACACGCATCTCCGGCCATATGCTGGAGGGAGCCCTTGTCGCCGGACTTTTATCAATTGGCGCAGAAGTCATGCGTCTGGGAGTCATTTCTACACCTGGTGTTTCCTATTTAACAAAAGCGATGGATGCAGAGGCGGGCGTCATGATTTCTGCTTCTCATAACCCAGTGCAGGATAACGGAATCAAGTTCTTTGGAGGAGACGGATTTAAGCTTTCTGATGAACAGGAGGCTGAAATTGAGCGTCTGATGGATGAACCGGAGGATAAGCTGCCAAGACCGGTTGGAGCTGACTTGGGACTTGTAAACGACTATTTTGAAGGCGGCCAAAAGTACCTGCAATTCTTAAAACAGACTGCCGACGAAGATTTTACAGGCATTCATGTTGCTCTTGATTGCGCACACGGAGCGACGTCATCGCTTGCGACACACTTGTTTGCCGATTTAGACGCAGACGTGTCGACAGTGGGAACTTCTCCGAACGGATTAAACATCAATGACGGAGTCGGATCGACTCATCCTGAAGCGCTCAGTGCGTTTGTAAAAGAGAAAAATGCTGATATCGGCCTTGCGTTCGATGGTGACGGCGACCGCCTGATCGCAGTCGACGAAAAAGGAAATATCGTTGACGGCGACCAAATTATGTACATATGCTCAAAATACCTGAAATCAGAGGGCCGCTTAAAGGATGATACGGTTGTTTCCACAGTCATGAGCAACCTCGGTTTCTATAAAGCGCTTGAAAAAGAAGGGATAAAGAGCGTGCAGACGGCTGTCGGCGACCGCTACGTGGTAGAGGCGATGAAAAAAGACGGCTACAATGTCGGCGGAGAACAGTCCGGCCACTTAATTTTCCTTGATTACAACACAACAGGTGACGGATTATTGTCCGCCATTATGCTGATGAATACATTAAAAGCGACAGGCAAGCCGCTGTCAGAGCTTGCGGCTGAAATGCAGAAGTTTCCGCAGCTTTTAGTCAATGTGAGAGTAACTGATAAATATAAAGTCGAAGAAAACGAAAAAGTAAAAGCCGTTATTTCTGAGGTTGAAAAAGAAATGAACGGCGACGGACGGATTTTAGTGCGCCCATCTGGCACTGAACCGCTCGTTCGTGTGATGGCTGAAGCGAAGACGAAAGAACTGTGCGATGAATATGTTAATCGCATTGTTGAAGTCGTCCGGTCAGAAATGGGATTAGAGTAACGAAATCTATAAACAGAGAGCGAACAAGACAAGTGCGGCTCACATATAATAATTGTGAGACAGGCGGCAAAGTTGTTTAAAAAACAATTGACCATTCTTGGCACATGCTGTAAAATCAAGCTTGTCTTGTTCTTGTTTTCTAGAGGCAGGAAAGACGGGATTTTGTTTCACTTATAATTATAGCGCCCGAACTAAGCGCCCGAAAAAAGGCTTAGTTGACGAGGATGGAGGTTATCGATTTTTCGGCGGATGCCTCCCGGCTGAGTATGCAGATCACAGCCGTAAGGATTTCTTCAAACCAAGGAGGCGACTCCTTGAACAAAGGGAAATCACATGATCTTCCATAAAACATGTAGGAGGGGACGATTGAAAGTCCCCTTGAAAAATGACTTTCTTCGTCTCCTTTTACAATCTTAGGAGGAAGAAATTATGTGTGGAATCGTAGGTTATATCGGTCAGCTTGATGCGAAGGAAATTTTGTTAAAAGGATTGGAGAAGCTTGAGTACCGCGGCTATGACTCTGCGGGTATCGCAGTTGCCAACGAACAGGGGATCCATGTGTTTAAAGAAAAAGGACGCATTGCCGATCTTCGTGAAGTTGTGGATGCCAATGTAGGAGCAAAAGCAGGAATTGGCCATACTCGCTGGGCAACACACGGCGAACCAAGCTATCTGAACGCTCACCCGCATCAAAGCGCACTGGGCCGCTTTACACTTGTTCATAACGGCGTGATCGAGAACTATGTTCAGCTGAAACAGGACTATTTACAAGATGTAGAGCTCAAAAGTGACACCGACACAGAGGTAGTCGTTCAAGTAATCGAGCAATTTGTCAACGGAGGACTTGATACAGAAGAAGCGTTCCGCAAAACACTTACACTGTTAAAAGGCTCTTACGCAATTGCTTTATTCGATAACGATAACAAAGAAACGATTTTTGTAGCGAAAAACAAAAGCCCTCTATTAGTTGGACTTGGAGATACATTCAACGTCGTGGCGTCTGACGCGATGGCAATGCTTCAAGTTACAAACGAATATGTAGAGCTGATGGATAAAGAAATGGTCATCGTGACTGATGATCAAGTTGTTATCAAAAACCTTGATGGCGACGTTATTTCACGTGCGTCTTATATCGCTGAGCTGGATGCCAGTGATATCGAAAAAGGCACGTACCCTCACTACATGTTGAAAGAAACGGATGAGCAGCCAGTTGTGATGCGCAAAATCATCCAAACGTACCAAGACGAAAACGGCAAACTGTCTGTGCCTGGCGATATTGCTGAGGCTGTAGCGGAAGCGGACCGCATCTATATCATTGGCTGCGGAACAAGCTATCACGCAGGACTTGTCGGTAAACAATACATTGAAATGTGGGCAAACGTGCCGGTTGAAGTGCATGTAGCGAGTGAATTCTCTTACAACATGCCGCTTCTGTCTAAGAAACCGCTCTTCATTTTCCTTTCTCAAAGCGGAGAAACAGCAGACAGCCGCGCGGTTCTTGTTCAAGTCAAAGCACTCGGACACAAAGCGCTGACGATCACAAACGTACCGGGATCAACGCTTTCCCGTGAAGCTGACTATACATTGCTGCTTCATGCAGGCCCTGAAATTGCTGTTGCGTCAACAAAAGCATACACAGCACAAATCGCAGTTCTTGCGGTTCTTGCATCAGTAGCTGCTGACAAAAACGGCATCGATATCGGATTTGATCTTGTCAAAGAACTCGGTATCGCAGCAAACGCAATGGAAGCCCTTTGCGACCAGAAAGACGAAATGGAAATGATCGCCCGTGAATACCTGACTGTATCCAGAAACGCTTTCTTCATCGGACGCGGCCTCGACTACTTCGTATGTGTCGAAGGCGCATTGAAGCTGAAAGAGATTTCTTACATCCAGGCAGAAGGCTTTGCCGGCGGCGAACTGAAGCACGGCACCATCGCCTTGATCGAACAAGGAACACCAGTATTCGCACTGGCAACACAAGAGCACGTAAACCTAAGCATCCGCGGAAACGTCAAAGAAGTTGCCGCTCGCGGAGCAAACACATGCATCATCTCACTGAAAGGCCTAGACGATGCGGATGACAGATTCGTACTGCCGGAAGTAAACCCAGCGCTTGCTCCATTGGTATCTGTTGTTCCATTGCAGCTGATCGCTTACTATGCTGCACTGCATCGCGGCTGTGATGTTGATAAGCCGCGTAACCTTGCGAAGAGTGTTACTGTGGAGTAAAATGTTTAACCCCTTTGGTTGTTTTTGCGGCTTTAAAATAAAGTTACGACGTTTATAAAAATGTTGCGATGCTTTTTCCCTTAGATAATTTTTGTCTAAGGGTATTTTTCTATTTTAACTAAAGAGGCAGGTAACTAAAAATTATAAGGGGATTCCAATTGATTTTGGACCCCCTTTTTACATAAATGATGTGACACCAATCTTACAAAAATGTAACTTTAATCTCAAATAATGTAATTTGATTCGATGGCAGGTCATCTAATTTTCTTTTATTATGTTCTAAAAAGAGATTGGATGGTGTTAGGTTTGGATATTTCAGAAGTTAATATATCACTGTTTAGACTAGTTAATGACTTAGGAAAAGAACATCCCTTTTTGAATCCTGTATTTAGTTTTATTGCTGAATATATGGTTTTTTTACTTGCACTAAGTGTTCTTTTTATTTGGTTTACAAGAGATACGGATAATAGAATTATGATTCTTTGTGCATCTATCGCTTTCATTTGTGCCTTTACGATAGGGAAGGTTTCAGGGGTATTTCACTCGAATTATCAACCTTTTGTTGAATTGGGAGAGGTTAATAAACTGATACATAAAGAAAAAGACAATTCTTTTCCAAGTGACCATACAATTTTATTCTTCTCATATTGTATTTCATTCTGGCTCTTTAAGAGAGGCTGGTCAATTTTATGGGTATTGTTAGCTGTTCTTGTGGGAGTCTCCCGTATATGGGTTGGTGTTCATTATCCTTTTGATGTTTTAGCAGGAGTATTAATAAGCCTAGCAGTTTCAACTTTTATATATTTAACATTCCCTAAACTAAATATTACTCAAACTACCATGAAAATTTATGAAAAATGTGAAAACATACTTCTTTATCGCTTCAAAAGAAAGGAAAACAAGTCAAAAAACCTTTAGATTTATTCAACAATCGAGTGCTAATGTTCAAAAAATCGTAACCTAAAATGATAAACTCTTTTATAAAGATTCCATCTGTATTCAAAGCTGTAGAATCCATTTTGATCTATCTTTTTTTCTATGGATTCTTTAAATTTGCCGTAAACTGAAGGTTCATGTGTTATTTTTGATCAACCTTTATTTTAAAGCTACAGTTTTAGCCAAAGGTTATTTATTAAACAAGAAAATAGAAAAATGATTATAAAATTCTTCTTGTATTTCTACAAAAAATTAAAGTGATAGATATCATAAGCCTTGGATAAAGATTCAGGATGTATATTTAAAGGGAAAGAAGGATTTGATACTTCTTTCTCTGTATTCCAACACCTTGACAATGCTTAAAATTTAGCATATCTTATACTTAACTTAATAATCGGCCCAGATGTTTATTTTCGTTTGTTAAATTATTAGGTCTTTAGCATTCTTTCAACTAATCTTGACAGGATGAAAAAGTATCCTAATTTAAACGGAAGAGAAACATAAGTTGATTTTATTTGATAATTAAGCACTATATTAAAATGTAGCGATGATTTCATTCCTTTAGAAGGAAGTTAAAACATAGCATATAGTAAAATGACCAATAATAAGGTAGCTCTTCAAAAAACTTTGCAGAAGTTAGTTGAAGTGAAGCCGACAATTTTCAAGATTCAATGATTAAAAACATCATTGAAATTTTGAAATTGTCGGCTTTTTTATTGGAAAAAATAGAGATATATAAAATTTGTATTAAATGATAGAAAATATGATCTGATCTAAAGGTCTTTTGAGCAATAACGACTTTTAAAAAGGGAGAATTTGAAATGTTAGTTTCGCTGAGTTTGTCATCATTATTAACATTATTTTTTATTATGCTTATTGCTTCTGGGATAAGTGGACTTTTGTTTTTACATCCGCGAGTGCCCTTGAGTTTTGTTCGCATTCATATGGGGATCTTGGCTTTACCACTTTTGGTTTCCTTACTGATCCTTGCCAATAGCAGCGTGAGTGGAAACGTTGGTCCTTGGCACTTAGATACCTTAGCTTGGTTAATGACTTTTTTTGTTCTTACAATTGGTTTAATCATTCAGCGTTTTTCTGTACGTTACTTAATGGGAGACCGATCTTATCGAAAATATTTTACGCTTTTTACTTTCACTACAGGTGCTGCTTCAATTGCATGGTTAAGTGGTGACCTCCGCTTGATGGTTATTTCTTGGGGAGCAACTCTTGTCGGTTTAACCCTGCTTATCAGGTTAAACAGTGCTTGGCAAGTCGCTAGTGAAGCAGCCAAGGTTACTGGCCGATTATTTTTGTTAAGTTGGTTTTCTTTGTTTTTTGCGATGATGTGGCTTTTTCATACCACAGGTAAATGGCAGTTATCATTGGTTGTAACAAATGAAAGTTTAGCTGGGCTGGGAGAATGGGAGAGAACAGGGATTCAGCTATTGATTGTACTGGCAGTGATCATTCCTGCGGCTCAATGGCCATTCCAAAGATGGCTGATTGAGTCTATTGTTGCTCCAACTCCTGTTTCTGCGATTATGCACGCAGGTTTAGTAAATGCAGGCGGGATTATACTGGCTCGATTTTCACCTCTATTTAATGGTGGTATAGCTTCGATTATTTTACTTATGCTTGCTGGCATCTCTGTATTGATTGGAACTGGTATTAGTTTAGTCCAGGTTGACTATAAACGTCAGTTAGTAGGATCCACGATTGGACAAATGGGGTTTATGCTCATTCAGTGTGCATTAGGAGCCTATATCGCAGCCATTATTCATCTTATTTTACATGGTTTATTCAAAGCTACGTTGTTTTTACAGGCTGGTTCAGTGGTACGGCGTCTTGAAGTATCGAAACGCGCTAATGAGGGATCATCCTTTTTATGGATCGTAGCTGGCCGTGCGTTAGCCTTAGTGATAAGCGTTGCTTTTTGGCTCGCTGCTCCTGGAGAGGGATATCAATTAATGAGTGCCCTAATCTTAGGGTGGTCATTGTCCGTTTCTTGGACTCAGCTCGTAGCTTTTGGAGAGGGGAAAATGGGTCGAATTGCCGGCTTAACATGTTTAGGAGGAGCAGCCTTTGTATATGTTATCATTCATAATTTCTTCTATGAGTGGCTGCATACAAGCGTTTTTCAAAGTGTTCAGCCTCCAATGTCAGCTGTCATCATTGTTGTATGTCTATTGCTATTTGGCGGTGTTTTGAGTACGTGGGTTGCTCGTCATCGTTCTTCCGTTTTCTTCGCAGTGCTCTATCTTTGGTTAGTGCGATTAGGTGAAGCAAAACCCAAGACAGTAGAGAGTCATCCAGACTACCTTAAACAATATTTATCATAAGGAGGTAATAAGTGTTGGGCATTACATCCGTATTAATGAAAGAAAATGTAAAAAAGAAAGAGACAGATATTGATGTTCAAGAAAGAGATATTAACGTTTTAATTGAATCTGCCAGCCGAGTGATCGCGCCACTCTGGCCTATTTCTACATTTGCTGCACGCAATCCGTGGATGGGACTTGAAAACCAACCTTTTGATCAGGTTGCGAGCTGGTTGAAAAACACTCGTAATGTTGATATATACCCTAGTGCGTCTATGATCCGTTCAGCAAAGAATAAAGGTGAGATTGATGAAGACTTTGTGGAAATGGGGCTGCAACATTGGCTTGATTCACATTCCTTTCATATCCCAAGGGACGTGGCAGAGCGATTTTGTCTAGCTGGATTACAATTAGAACCACTGCCTTCCGACCTTTTATCATCACATAAGCTGGAGAAATTGGTGAATGAATGCAGTGGAGTGGATCATATCGAGAATGTTTTTATGCAGCCAATCAGTTCGTATATAGAGAATCAGGATGGTGAAAAGGTAGTCAACATACTAGATCATCATGTCATTAAATGGAGTAAATTATATCTTGATGACTCTCAAGCAGGTTGGACAATGCCAAACCGTGAGGAAGGTTTCTATCGTGCCTGGCAGCATCTCATTCAGTATGATCCAGCACTTAGTAAAAAGCAGCGTGAAAGGTTAAAAGGTTGGCCGCAAGATGCACATGTGGCTTTACAAGAAGCGTTATTCGCACTAGAAATCCCCGAATCAGAAATCCAGCGTTATCTTGAAGGCCATTTACTTTCCTTACCCGGATGGGCAGGGATGATGCTTTGGCGCTCCCAACAATCGAGCCATGAACATGCACTTCTAACAGAATATTTAGCAGTTCGGATATCCATGGAGTGGGCTCTTATAAAGCCATATTTACCTATTAATAATGAACGATTTGAGAATAAAATTTCAATTACTCCCCTTATAGCAGCTTGGATTCATTGGGGGGGCCTTACATTAGAAGAATGGGCACAGATGCCGGCCGATGAACAAAACGAATATTTATCATTTGCCTACAGCTTTGATGAGAAACTTCGCAGGAAACTTTGGTTAGAAGCATGGGAGCAAACACACACTGATCGATTAAGTCAGAAGATCATCTCGAAACAACGTGAAACCAACGGTAAAAAATCTGCATTAGCTCAATTAGCATTCTGTATCGATGTACGGTCAGAGCCTTTTCGTCGTCAACTAGAAAAAGCAGGCCCGTTTGAAACGATTGGTGTTGCTGGTTTCTTCGGGGTGCCGATTGCAACTTGTGAACTTGGCAGTAAACACAGTCATGCCTCTTTGCCGGTCATACAAAAACCGCAAAACAAAATAAAAGAGTTCGCAGATGAAGATGTACTCGAAAAATACAACCAACGCAAGCAGGCAGTTCATTCCTTAAGCTATACATTTAAAAAGATGAAACAGAATGTACTTACGAGCTTACTTCTACCTGAGCTAAGTGGACCTTGGCTTAGTTTGCAAATGGTGGCACGCAGCTTTGCGCCAAGAAGAGCAGATCGTTTTATTCGTAATCTTCGTGAGACTTGGTTACGGAAACCTGATACAAAACTCTCGCTTCATCATGTTAATGACACAGAGGCAGAGATACCTGTGGGTTTTACTGAAGAAGAAAAAGTGAACTATGCTCGGCAAGCACTAAAAATGATGGGATTAACAGAGAATTTTGCACCCTTGGTCGTGATTTGCGGACATGGCAGTCAAAGCACCAATAATCCTTATGCCGCGGCTCTTGATTGTGGTGCCTGCGGTGGAGCGGCCGGCGGATTCAATGCAAGAGTTTTAGCTGCTTTATGTAATCTTTCAGAGGTAAGAGAAGCTCTATTAACTGAAGGAATGAAAATCCCTGAGGATACGGTTTTTGCCGCTGCTGAACATAATACAACGGTGGATGAATTACATTGGCTTTATGTGCCAGATCTTTCCGAAGCTGCACAGGAAGCATTTGATCATATTGAAGCCGTTATGCCTAAAGTAAAACATCATGCAAATGCAGAACGACTGGCCCAATTACCGAATGTCCAATCGAAACTTAAAAATCCGAAGGCTGAGGCACACCGATTTGCGGAAGATTGGAGTGAGATACGTCCGGAATGGGGACTGGCTCGTAATGCCGCTTTTATTATCGGCCAACGTGAACTAACACAGGATTGTGATTTGGAAGGAAGAGCTTTCCTTCATAATTATGATTGGAAGCAGGATGAAAGCGGTGAACTCCTAGCAAATATTATTGCAGGACCTGGAACTGTGGCCCAATGGATTAATTTACAATATTACGCATCAACAGTAGCACCCCATTATTATGGCAGCGGAAATAAAGCAACTCAAACCGTTACTGCAGGTCTCGGAGTGATGCAGGGGAATGCAAGTGACTTGTTAGCCGGACTGCCTTGGCAATCCGTCATGCAATCAGACCATGAGGCTTATCATTCTCCTCTTCGTTTGTTGATTGTCATCCAAGCGCCTAGACAACATGTAGAACGGTTATTAAATAATGACCCAGTATTTCTGCAAAAAATTCAAAATGGATGGGTTCGACTGGCTAGTATTGATCCAGAAGGATGTTGGGAAAGCTGGTAATTATGAATCTAAACATTTCTCAAATGGATTTGTTACTTAATATAAAAATGATAAACATAAGGAAGAGGTGTGTTATATGAATGTAAATAAAAAAGTATTATTTTTGACGGACATGGAAAACGGTTTGGAGCCTATTTTACAAGAAGTGACTAATACTCCAGCAGAAAATATGCTGACGATACAAAGTTATGGTGCCGCTATCTCACACCCTTATGGAGAAATCATGAGGTCTGTTATTTTTGCGATTTACCAGGAAGATGTTGAGGAGGTCTTTGTAGTAGGAACAAAAGATAAGCAGACTTCAACAGATCATGGACTAACTCAACTTGAAACAATGAAAGATAAAATACAGACATTGGATTATCTCTTTCAACATTGCAAGCCTGAATTTTTAGGCGGTACAGTCGATGAATGGCTAAATGAAGATAGCAGTGGCGCTGTTGAAAAAAGTGTTGATATCATTCGTCAACATCCACTGGTGCCGTCATATGTTAAAGTCAGAGGTTTAATCGTTGATCATAAGGATGGGGAATCCTCAATTGTGGAGGTTCCTTCTACTAAAACAGGTCAAGTCTTACCTGATCATTGCTTGTCATGATGGAGTGAAGTGGTCAGCTTCTACACCCATATATGGGGAGAAAGCAGTTTTAAGGAGAATGTAATGGGCGCTAATATAACTGATTTTGTCACGAAAACAATAGAGGAAATGACTCTGTTTGATCGTGAAAATATGCAATGTATGAAAAAAGTAATAAGAAAAGCAATTCATTTTTATCATTTAAAATCTTATGAAGAAGTTGAGGAAACCCATTTAGGGAGCGTTCGATTTTTGCATGTACATTCTATGATGGAAGAAAATATGTTATCCAAAATTGTAGCGGTCACAAGAAACGGCACAACTGATTTGGATATTGAAGGTGTATATGAAGGACATGTTGTAAGAGAATATTAATGAGACGAAATAACGAATAGAATATGCCAATTATTTTGCCAGGAGATGTGTTATATATGAAAAAAACGAAAGGTTCTATTGAATCAGAGATCAGTAAGTCCATTACGCAATGGGAGAAGGATTATCTTGGGCGTGGGTCTGTATCTGTTAAAACTGATATACTGCGGGATATGATCATCGTTAATTTAAAAGGAATTTTAACACCAGCAGAATATGCAGTTTGTGGATCAAAAGAGGGTATGTTATCTATCAAACAAACTCGTTCGGAGCTAGTTGAATCAGGGATAGAGGGTCTAAAGGATATTATCCTAACGATAACTGGAGAAGAAGTGAAAAGTTTTCATACCGATTTAAGCTCTCGGACAGGCGAACGAGTGATGATATTTAAATTATGTAATGATCTTGAGAAAAATCTATAATATTTGGAGAGATAAAAAAGCAGAATGAGAGCAAAGTATATATAAAGCAGCGCTTTCTAATGGTCAATCTAACAGTAGATATGCGAAAGTTAAGTTCTGTAATACCTCCAACTGAACTGAAATAAGTCTTCAGATTTTTAATGTCTAAAAAGAAGTCAGTCATCAAAAACGAATTGACATATCGGAATATAACGATATAATAAACGATATGGAACCCATTGAAGTATTCAAAGCCTTATCAAATGAATCAAGGCTGCAAATTTTGCAATGGCTGAAGGAACCTGATCGTCATTTTTCACCCCATGAAGGGATTGATATGAACACAATCGGGGTATGTGTCAGTCAAATAACAGACAAATTGAAAATGACGCAATCAACGGCTTCCCAATATCTCACCATCCTTTTAAGAGCCGGCCTGATTAAGGCTCAACGAATCGGAAAGTACACTTATTACAAAAGAGATGAAGAAGCCATTGGGAAACTTGCGGACTTTCTTAAAACAGAGATATAAAAATAAACATCAAAAGATGTTTATTTTTACGCCATACATATCGACATATTACGATGTGTTTATTTTTTAAATTAACACATCGATAATTCGTGATATGTTGTTCTAATAAAAATAAGGAGTGAACGTTTATGTCTAACACCTTGAAAATTTATATGTTAGCCATTGTCAGCTTTTTAGTCGGAACTTCAGAGTACATCATTTCCGGTATTTTGGATCACATTGCGCATACACTCGGGATCACCTTGGCTGCCGCGGGCCAGCTCATTACGATCTTTTCACTTGTATATGCTCTTTTAACACCCGTACTCATGGCGTTGACAGCAAGTATGGATAGACGCAGATTGATGATTTATGCTCTCGGTTTGTTTGTGTTCGGCAATATCTTGGCCTTTGTTCTGCCTGGTTATGGTTGGTTTATTGCAGCGCGGATCATTATGGCGATGGGAGCAGGTGTGGTTGTTGTAACCGCATTAACGATTGCCGCTAAGATTGCGCCGGAAGGGAAGCAGGGCAGTGCCATCGCTACGGTCGTTATGGGATTTACCGCTTCTTTAATCATTGGTGTTCCGCTTGGAAGAATGATAGCAGTAGCATTAGGCTGGAAGTCTGTATTTGGTGCAATTGCTTTGTTGGGATTGATCGCAATGGTCGTTATATTCTTTACTCTTCCGCATACTGAAGGGGATAAACCTGTACCTTTGCTTCAACAGCTTGCTCTTTTCAAAAAACGGAAAGTGGCGATGGGCTTATCAATCACTTTCTTCTGGCTCGGGGGATATTCTGTTGCTTATACCTATTTGTCACCGTATCTCTTGAACATCTCAGGTATAAACGGCAAACTGCTTAGCGGTGTTTTGCTTATATTTGGAATAGCCAGTTTGGTTGGATCAAAGTTTGGGGGATATAGCACCGATAAATGGGGAGTGCCCTTTACACTCGTTGGCGGGATGACATTGCATATCGTCACACTGATTCTGCTGTCACTTGTCACCCATTCCCATATCGGAGTGTTGGTGATTCTGATATTATGGTCGTTTGCCGCATGGTCTACCGGTCCGACACAGCAATTCCACCTGGCTACAATAGAACCGGGGATGTCAGGTGTTTTGCTTAGCATGAATCAGTCAATGATGCAATTCGCCATGGCAGTCGGCGCAGGAATAGGGGGAGTTTTTGTAGAAAACGTATCATTGGCCTCGATTACCTGGATTGGTGCATTAGGGGTTATGATTGCCATTATTGCATCATTGATGATTTTTCATTCGCAACCGAAACAAGCGCTAAAAGATATCAATCAATAATATACTTCTTAAAATTCAATGGGTTCATTTCGAAAGATCTAACATCCGCTCGTAATATAAGCGGGTGTTTTTTACAAGCTGTTCAAAATCTATTGTGTCGAAGGCGACTGAAGCTGAAAGAGATGTCTTACATCCAGACAGAAGGCTTTGGGGTATCTGTTGTTCCATTGCAGCTGATCGTTCACTATGCTGCATTGCATCGCGGCTGTGATGTTGATAAGCCGCGTAACCTTGCGAAGAGTGTTACTGTGGAGTAAAATGATTAACCCCCTTTAGCTACAATTGTCTAGAGGGGTTTTTTTTATGTCGAAAACAACCAGAACATTTAAATTTGATAAAGATGTATTAAACAAGGGCGAGATTCTAACCTACTATAGGTTCATAGAAAAAGCCTGTGCTAAAGATTCTAGATGTACCTTCATTAGGTACTCCTACTAGTTTGAAAGCTACTATCTTTTCTTAACTGATCATACTGATTTGGGTTTATAATAGAGGATATCTGCTTTAATACTGGTATAAAAAATATTTGTAGTTGCAAATTGGTTAAGCACTAATACTACCCTGGTTCTAGACTAACTGAACCATTGCAATAACAACTGAATCATTCATTGAAGTGTATTCGAGATCAAAATCTTATAAATTAAAATAAGTATATAATACTCCATGGTAGCTAGACATGAGATTAGCAAGTAATTTTGCAAGGTAATATTACATGTTGTTACTGAAACTAAATGGAGCTGAAAAAATATTATATCTGATATAGGCACTCTTGAATAAATTGAATATAATATTAATTATTACTAATACAGTGAACGAATCTTAGATTAGTTGAAAACTCAAATTAGGAGAAACAAATGAATAAAAAATGTCAAGTATTTACTCCTGCTAAGATTGTAGTAGAGATGTTAGATCTAGTAGGGTATGTTTCAAATTTATATGGAAAAAAGGTCATTGAGAATGCTTGTGGAGATGGAAATATTTTAAAAGAAATTGTTAAAAGATATATTGAAGAATGTTTACACAAAAGTTTATCTTTAGAACAAATAAAGGCAGGGTTGGAATTAGATATATACGGGGTTGAAATAGATCCAATCCACCAGAGTAATTGCATAAAAAATTTAGACTTAATAGCAGCCAATTATGGTTTGTATAATGTATCTTGGAATATCTTAAATAGGGATATATTAAAAACAAAATTAGAAATAAGCTTTGATTTTGTTATAGGGAACCCTCCATATATTACTTATAGAGATTTAGATGAGGATACAAGATTATTTATTAGAGAAAATTTTAAATCTTGTTCAAAAGGGAAATTTGATTATTGTTATGCGTTTATTGAGGCTAGCTTAAATAGTTTAAATGATAAAGGAAAAATGGCATATCTTATCCCCAGTAGCATATTTAAAAATGTATTTGCTCAAAGATTACGAGATATGATGCTTTGTGATATTACGGAAATATATGATTATACAGTACAAAAAATATTTCATAATGCGCTAACATCGTCTGCAATACTAATTTTTGATAAAGGTAGGGTATGTGATCAAGTTAAATATTTTGATATAGAAAACGATAATTCAATTAGCATAAATAAAAATAAACTAACTGAAAAATGGGTGTTCTCCCAGCCGATAGAAGAAAATACTCAATTAGAAAAATGTAAATTCAGTGATTTTTTCACTGCTTCAATCAGTATTGCAACATTATTAAATGAGGCATTTGTTATAGATAATTTTGAATCCGATAATGAGTACATTAAAGTTAGAGATTTTAAAATAGAAAAGGAGATTCTACGTGAAACAGTAAGTCCTCGGGGGTTAAATTATAATAAAAAAGAGTGTATAATATTTCCTTATTTCTATTCAAATGGAGAGTTACGTAGATATTCGTTGGATACATTCCAAAAAAAGTTTCCTGAGGCAATAAAATATTTAGAAACATATAAAGATAAATTGATTAAAAGGAAGTCTGATAAAAATGTGCATTGGTACGAATATGGAAGAACACAAGCACTTGCACATTTGAATCAAGAAAAACTTTTAACCTCTACCATTGTAACAAAGAAAGTAAGAATTTATGAACTGAATAAGGAATGTATCCCATACTCGGGGATTTATATTGTGTCTAAAGGAGATTTAAAGTTAGATAAAGCTAAGAAGTTACTAGAAAGTGAGTCATTTTATCATTATGTAAGTTCTATTGGAATTAATGCTAGTGGGAGTTCATTAAGAATTACCGCACGAGATATTAATAATTTTGAGTTTTATAGACAGGAGGTGTTCTAATAATGGAGAAAATGAAGTATAAAATTTCATCACGTGCAACAATATTATTAGGACGTGAGAGTGTATCGAAAGTAGATGGGGCTATTATTGAACTAGTAAAAAACACATATGATGCTGATGCTACACTATGCTTTATATGCTTTGATATTGAAAATGATTGTATTTATATTTTTGATAATGGTGTCGGTATGACCAAAGAAGTAATAGAAAATTGTTGGATGATGATTGGAACTGATAATAAAAGAGAAAATTACAAGTCAGTTAAAAATAGAATTAAATCAGGTGAAAAAGGCATAGGAAGATTCGCGCTTGACCGCTTAGGAAGTCAGTGTGATATGTATACAAAAAGTGAAAAAGAAGAATTAATACTCTGGAGGAATGATTGGACAAAGTTTGAAGAGCGAGGAAAAACTATTAACGATATAGAAGCTGACTTTGCATATCTTAATGATAAGTCGTTTAAACAGACTATCCCTTCAGAAATGTTAAAGAGTATTATAAATATAAAAGAAAAAAAGGAAAAAGAACACAAAATAAGTATAAGCCTTGAAACAGGAACACTTTTAAAAATAAGCCAATTACGTGATACTTGGACTAATAGAGAAATCAATAATATATTTAATTCTTTAGGATTTTTAATTCCTCCTAACGAGCAAAAAGAATATACTATAGGTGCTCAAAAGTCATTCTTAGATCCCTATTTTATTGTAGAGAATGAGATTTCGGAGGAATACGATTACAGATTATTTGCAGAATTTGATGGAGAAGTATTCAAAATTACTTTAAATAGAAATGAGTTTGACTTAAATCAAATGCCTAAAGAAATATTCAAGTTAGACGATTTTAAAGATTATCCTTTTAGGTATGAGGATTTCAAAAATAAAAATATCTATTATGAGTTCACGATACCTGAACTTATGAGAAATAAAGATGAAAAATATCAAGATTCAATTAAAAAAATAGGACCGTTTAAATTTGATTATACTTATATGAAAATGTCTCTTAGTGAAGATACTAAAGAGGATTTTTATTATAAACAAATTAGCAAGAAACGTAAGATCTGGCTTAAACAACATAACGGTATAAAAATATACAGGGATAATTTTTTAGTTAGACCTTATGGAGATTCAGAATCAGATTCTTTTGATTGGCTAGGTATAGATGCTAGAAAAGCTAAAAATCCTGCAGGAATCACTCACCAAAGTGGAAATTGGCATGTAGGGAATCGCCAAGGACAAGGCACAATTTTTATTTCTCGTATTAATAATGGAAGTATATTAGACAAGTCTAGTCGAGAAGGCATAATTGAAAATAATTATTTTAAAAATTTTAGAGATGTCATAAAAAATATTATTTCTGTTTTCGAAAGAGATCGAGCATATGTAGCAAGAACAATAAAGAAATATAAAGATATTGTTAGTGAAAAGGATAGAACGAAACAAACTGGTAAAGAACTGGCG
The DNA here is from genome assembly GCF_023161785.1 of Bacillus sp. 2CMS4F. Taxonomy (NCBI): domain Bacteria; kingdom Bacillati; phylum Bacillota; class Bacilli; order Caryophanales; family Bacillaceae; genus Bacillus; species Bacillus sp. 2CMS4F. The sequence goes on along the minus strand of NZ_JALNTO010000003.1, from coordinate 258,599 downwards.
GAAGAAATCCTAAAAGAAAAAAATAAAGAAGAATCTTCTGATGATTCGAAGCAAAATGAGCAGACAGAACGAGTTGAAACCCTTGCAAAAGCTGTACAGTATTTTCAAGAAGAGAGAGAAGAATTAATTTCAGAAATAAAATTATTAAGGGAATTATCGACAAATGGATTGATTACAACATCAATAGTGCATGATTTAAAAAGTATAAACGCAATTTTAGTTAATAGAGTACATTCACTGAAATTTGCTATTGAAAATAAAAATAATATTTTAGTAGAGCGCTGTTTAGCAGATTTGAAAAAAAATGATACTTTTCTAAAGTCATGGATAACAGTTATAACTAGTCAAAAAAAAGATAAAAGAAAGAGACTGAAAAAAAATATTTATGAGACAGTTAAGAATACTATTCTTGTATTAAATCCGATACTAAGTCAGAAAAACATTAGAGTGAACATTCAAGATGATAATAATGAGGTTTTTAAAAGAATATTTGTCTCTGATTTTGAGAGTATTATTTACAACTTAATCATAAATTCAATTGAATCTTTTGAAAAAATAAAATTAAAAGAGCGAGTTATTAATATTAGAATGGAAACAAATTCTGAATTCATTCTACATTATGAGGATAATGGTAGTGGTTTGTCTGATATATTCAAAAATCCTTATGACATTTTTAATTTTGGAGTAACTAGCAAAAAAGATAGAAATGGGGAATCGATTGGAACAGGATTGGGTATGTATATTGTTGCATCAACGCTAAGAGAATATAATGCAGAATATAATATAACAAAGCACATCTCAGGTTTTGGATTAGAATTAAAATTTTCTATATAGGTGGCTAAATGATGAAACAGGTATTTAAAATAGGAATAATCGATGATGACTCTTCGAAAGCGACTCAAATAATGATAAAATTGACAGAAGGATTCAGTAAAGCGACTTATGAAAAACAAAATAAATACTCAATGTTTCAATTTAATCCAGTAGAGCTTGAAATTATGGATGACCTTGAAGGAATGATTCAACAAGTAATAAAAGAAAGGCTTGATTGTGTCTTAGTGGATTATAAATTATCATCATATAAAAATGTAGATTATTCAGGGGTTGAGTTTGCCAAAGCACTTGGTGAGGCATTGTTTGATTTTCCTATTTTTATTATAACTTCATATGAAGATGATCTTTTTGTAAATGAAATATTTAATGCTTACCAAGTATTTGATTTTGCGAGATATTTAAATGAGGAATCAGAGAGAATCGAAATAAACTATAAAATCATTGAACAGATTTTGAAAACTGTAAAGCAAAGAAAAAAATGGGAAGATGAAATAAAAATTTTGTTACCTTTAGCAGGAACATCTCAGGAAATAGATTCCAAACTACTGGAATTAGATTCTAATTTAGAGAGGTCTATTAATGGTAATAATTCAATTCCAAGTAAGATGAAGAGAGATTTAGATTCAAACAAATTAAATGAACTATTAAATAAGATAGATGCAATCTTAGATAAGGAGTAAAATATTGGGGAAAGTAAAATGTAAAAAACCTATAAGGTCTTATAGCGGAGAAGTATGGCGTACAAATAGTTCGAATAAACGTAGACTGGCTAAAGATTTTGATAATAAATGTGCTTACTGTGATGATTATGATATTTATAGTGGTGGCTATAATGTGTATCATGTAGAGCATTTTGCACCAAAGGAAAAATTTAAAGAACTTGAGTTTACATATGATAATTTATTATATAGTTGTCCATTTTGCAATATTTCAAAATCTAATAAGTGGGTAGGTAACACATCAAATGAGAATGTTATAGGAAATCAAGGATTTGTTGACCCCTGTACTGATGAGTATGACGTGCATCTTGAAAGGGACGACAAAGGGAAAATTTTCTATAAAACATTATTAGGTAAATATATGTATGAAGAATTAAAGCTTTATCTAAAAAGACATAGCATATTCTATAATTTGGAGAAGATACGATTGAAAAAAAAATCGTTGAAAGAGAAAATAGACGAAAAAAAAAGAAAAAATGAAGATTATGTTGAATTGGAATCATTTTACAAAGATCTTTGTGTGATATTTTGTGAATATTATGATTTAATCTTCGAAGAAGAATGTGAACCTGTAAGTTAAAAAATATAATGTATAGACTAGCGATATTCTGATAATAATGAATCGATAATTTTCTAGTTGGATTAAAATTTTCGATATATTATTTTAAAAAACTCGCATTTTGTAAATCAAAATGCGAGTTTTCATTTGAATTAAAATTGATAAGAGCTCCATATATTACATTTAAGATCCATTATATATTATATGCCTGATTGGCTTTTTAGCATAAATATTTTATCTTAAAAAATCAGACCATTTTTCGTACAGAATACTCCGGAGCCCAACACTGAGAAGTTTCATATATTTTTATGTAAATTGAGTCTCCTATTTTGATGCATAGAAAACATAATCGCAAACTCTGTATCATTACCGGCAGGATTGTACTCAGGGCTGTGATAAATCGTCATGGGCGTGCCGAGCAAGGTAAGTTTATCAACAGCAATTCTTTCATATAGCCTGCTAAAATATTTTTCGTATCCTAGGGCATAGTCATTACTGCTCATCATTTTGCGTAAATACAGGATGTTCATTGGCTTGGTTTCAGCAAGCACTACTTCTATATCGTCAAGCCATGACATCATTGGTTTGCCTTTCTCTGCACGCAGAATATCGAGGTTCAATTGGGTAAGGGTATATTCATAAGCATCGATCTTTTCCTGTACTTCTTTTCTTTTTCGCTGAAGGGCAGAACCAAGCTTTTCTTCAACCTGATCCTCTTCCAAATCGAGAATGGCTTTGATTTCTTCTAAAGAAAAATGATACGACTTTAAACGGTTAATCAAGATCATTTCTTTCAGCTGCCTGATAGAATAATATCGATATCCATTTTCAGGATTAATGTCTTCGGGGTGGATGAGTCCGATTTCATCGTAGTATCGCAGTGTTTTTGTTGATACTTTGCATATCTTTGAAAAATCACCGATCGACAGCAAGCGATCACCTCCATGCTCCAAATGTACACCTTTCCGTAAGGGCAAAGTCAAATATGAAAATAAAACTGTTCCAAAGTTAATCAGTTATTTATTTTGATATCGTATCCTTTCAGTATCACGTGAAAGGAGCATCATATGAAAACGTTATGGAAAGTCGTAAAAATCTTTTTTGGCAGCATAGTTGCTTTGATTTTGCTTGCAGCCGTCTCGGTCTTTATCTACCACCATTACCAGCTAAATCAGGAAGCAGCACTCCTTAAAGAAAAAGGCACATTAGTCGATGTTGACGGTAAAAAGATGAATGTGTATCAAGAGGGAAGCGGGAAGGATACGTTTGTGTTTATGTCCGGTTCGGGGATTGCGGCGCCTGCTTATGAGATGAAGGGGTTGTACAGCAAGTTTTCAAAAGAAAACAAGATTGCTGTAGTGGATCGTGCAGGCTATGGCTACAGCGACGTGTATGATGATGACAGGGATATTGATACAATATTAGAACAGACGAGAAAAGCGCTTCTGCAAAGCGGGAATAAGCCTCCTTATATTTTAATGCCTCATTCCATATCCGGGATTGAAACGATTTATTGGGCGCAGAAATATCCTGAGGAAATTAAGGCGATTGTTGCGATGGATATTGGATTGCCTCAGCAGTATGTCACGTATAAATTGAGCGGGATTGACAGACTGAAAATGAGGGGGTTCCATCTGTTGACTTCGATCGGTTTTCATCGATTTATGCCTTCCGCAGTATACAATCCTGAGGTGATTCGGCAGTCGTTTTTAACTGATGAAGAAAAAGAAATCTATAAAGCCATTAATTTTAAGCAATTTTTTAATGCTGATATGGAGCATGAGCTGTTACAGTCTGACCAAAATGGCAGCAAATCTGTAAATCTTCCGGTACCAAAAGAAACCCCGATTTTATTTTTAGATGCCATCGCTGATCAATATAAAAACTCAAAATATACAAAACAGCAACGTAAAGATTATAAAGAACTTGCAGGCCAATTAGAAGTATCAGAAGTGAAAGAGCTAAGGGGCACACACAGCATATATTTATACCAGCCTGATCAGATCTATCAGCTTTCTATGAAGTTTCTCAAACAAAAACTGAAATGAAAGGTTCGCTAAGATGAAGGGTTATCATATTTTAATCGTGGAAGACGATGTCATGATTGGTGATCTGCTGCAGAAGATTTTGCAGCGTGAGGGATATCATGTGATGTGGAAAACAGATGGAGCGGATGTGCTTTCGGTGATTCAGAAGGCGGATTTGATCATTATGGATGTGATGCTGCCGGGTGAGGACGGGTATCAAATGTCTAAGAAAATAAAAGATTTGGGGTTAAACCTTCCTATTATTTTTCTGTCCGCCCGCAATGATATGGACAGCAAGCTTCAAGGGTTGAAAATTGGCGAGGATTACATGGTAAAGCCTTTTGACCCGAGAGAGCTGCTGCTGAGAATGAAAAATATGCTAGAGCATCATTATGGCACCTTTACGCAAATCAAACATTTGTATATTGATGCAGATACCAAAAAGGTATTCAATGGGAGTTTGCACCATGAAGTGCTGTTTACCGCGATTGAGCGGAAAATATTCTTCTATCTGTATGAAAACAGAAACAATATCTTAACAAAGGAACATTTCTTTGATTATCTATGGCAGCTTGAAGACAGGAATCCGAATATCGTGAATGTGCACATTAAAAAAATCAGAGCGAAAATTAATGATTTAGCGGGTGAGATCATTGAAAATATCTATGGAGAAGGGTATCGGCTGAATACCGTTGTGAAGAAATGAAGCTAAAGACAAAATATCAGTTGTTATTATGTACGGCCGTCATTAGTGTTCCGGTACTGTTGCTGGCGGTTAGCATTTTGATGTCGGTGATTTATGACAGCCTGTTTAAACCGATCAATCATGGCGTGCCCTTTCACAGGTCTTTTGCGTATCCGGCAATGCTGGCCGTATTTTTATTATCACTTTTATTGTTAGCTTTTTTATTTTCAAAATCGATCCATTCTCTGCTGCGTAAAATCAATCTATTGAATCAAACCATTCGGCATCTGGCGAGTGATCAAAAGGTGCCTGATAAAATAGAAGTGAAACGCGCTGATGAAATTGGCGAATTGATCAAGTCGGTCAACTTGTTAATTGAACGGACAACGTACCGGGAACTGGAACTAAGACAGCGAGAGGAAATAAAAAAGGAGCTGCTGCAAAAACTAAGGCATGATATCAATACACCTTTAACAGCTCTCAGGCTGCAGTTATTTTATTTGGAGAGCCAGTGCCAGGATCAAACCGCATTTGAATCTTTGTACCAGCAAATTGAATATATTGCGGAATTAACGAATGAATTCAATCATTACTCAGCCGAAACGTTAGAGAGTTCTTATATTGTAAATGACGAAGTTAATATTTCTGATCTATTAGAAACCACAGTGAAAAAGTGGGATTATTTATACAGTATCAATGGCATTGAATTGCAATTTAAGCCGTCAGGTCAAAGTTTGATATGGATGAGCAACAGTTTATGGATCCAAAGGTTATTCGATAACATTTTTCAAAATACGCTAAAGCATTCGAAAGCTGAAAAGCTGGAAGTCACGATAGAAAACGGAGCTGTTTCGATTCGCGATGATGGCATTGGATTTGATAGAGATCAAGATAGTAACGGGCTTGGGTTGAAGATTATTGAGGATATATGCCGGTTGCTTCATATTACTTATGTGCTGAAGACAAATGGAAATGGGACTGCGTTTTTGTTTTCAAAAAAGTGATCCGGCTATGTTTTTCTTTCTTCCGAACAATTATATATAATAGGAAGCAGAAAAGGGGTGAACAGCATATGTTTAAAAAAATCATCAAAACGATCAAGTACCTCTCAAGCAGCTCGAGTGATCGCCATCGCAGACACCGGCACTACAGCAGCAGCCGGCGCCGCCATTACCGGAGCTACAGCAGCAGCTCTGGCAGAAGAAGACATTATGATCGTTATGGCGGCAGTCACCGCTACAAACGCCGGAGCTACAGCAGCAGTTAATCGCAAAAAAAGTTCTTGTTCCGCATTGGGACAAGGGTTTTTTATGTCACTGATTGAATCGCACGCTTCAGGTCTTCGCGAATGGAAGCCGTGTGCTGATACTCTTCATCAATGCCCAATAATTTTTTCAGCAGCAGGGTTACTTCTTTTGTCAGCGTTAATTCCTCCAGCCAAGTGGCGTTTTTCTTCTTTTTCCCTTTATATTGAGAGTACAGCAGGAACAACAGGGTTTCTCCGAGATCGAAGAAGTCATCCTGTTTTCTGAGCTTTAATTCCTCATCTTCTTCATGAGATAACTGTTTGGCAAGGCCGAAATCGATAAGATATACGTTACCGTGATTCATCATAATGTTTGGCGTTCTGATGTCAGTGTGAAAAATGAGACGTTCATGCAGGTATTCTACAATGTCCAGCAGCTGAGACATCAGCTGTAATGCCATCAGCTCTGTAAACGGCTGTTTTTGAAAAAATAACAATTCCTCTATATTATCGCCCTCGACCAGCTGCATGACATAGCAGGCTTGTCCGTCTATGCTGAAGTCTTCTATGAAGGCCGGGATTTGCGGGTGGCTGATGCTTTTGAGCAGACCAATTTCCTGCTGAAATCGGACTCTTTCCTTTTGTTTTTTTGCTTTTGTCGGACGGAGCTGTTTTAAGACGTACGGTGTTTGCGTATGAACATCGGTGCACACATAAACCAAGCCGTAGCCGCCCATGCCGAGGCATTCTTCGATTTTGTATTGGTTGTTCAGTAGGAGGCCGTTCTTCAGTGGGCGGTCAAATAATAGCTTTTTTAACTGTTTTAATGCCATTGCGCTGCACTTCCCTTGGTTGTACTGATTATAGTTTATCAAAACAATTGCATCTTGGGCTAAGTCTATTCTATGGAAGCTTAGCATAAAAAAGAGCCGGATCCCTGTAATGGCAGTGATTCCGGCTGCGGAAACAGAATAAGTACAAGTAAATAGAACTGACAGCATGAGAGCGAATTGAATGATCCATTTTTAGCCATGAGAAAGCCTCCTTTTTTCTCATCATGCATAATAAAGTTCCGGATGTAAATAAATGTTTTAATAGGTTAATATATACAAGGGATTTGCCGATAAATAGAGAAGAGAGAATTATTCAGGAGGGAATCGAATGCGTCTGGATCGTCAATATATCCGCACCCAGCTCATGGCACAGTATATCACAAAAAAGTTTCGGCTGATAAAGCAGGAGTACATCTGCAGAGGTGCTGGGAAAGGCATACAGCCGGCTTGAAACATTAAAACGTCAAACCGGCGTGAATTATTAGGTAAGCTGTTCATCGTGAACAGCTTATTTTTTTATGCCCATCTCATGAAAGCAGCTGTATCATGCATCGTTTTCAATATTGTCATGATTTCATTATATTCATATAAAAGATTTTAATTAAAGTGATAGATCAAACCCATTGAATGAAAGTGTTTACCCGAAAAAAACAATTGTATTTTCCAGAGAAATTTATTATGATGAAATAAGTAATTTTGGAGATTATCTAACAATTTTATGATTGAATTTTCTGATATTTTCAGCTTGATAAGAAATGAAGAACGTTTTGGAGGCTGGTCGGCCTTGATCCTATTTCGGTTGAGCTGTACATGTATTCGTTTTTAAGAGGAGGAAGCGGAGTGGAAAATAAAGAATTGAAGAGGGGTTTGAACGCCCGTCATATTCAGATGATTGCCTTGGGCGGTACGATCGGTGTTGGTTTATTTATGGGTTCTGCCAGCACGATTTCATGGACTGGCCCGTCTGTCCTTCTGGCTTATGCGATTTGCGGAATTTTTATCTTTTTTATCATGCGTGCAATGGGTGAAATGCTGTATGTGGAGCCGAGTACCGGTTCTTTTGCAACATTCGGCCATAAATACATTCATCCCCTTGCTGGTTATATGACGGCGTGGAGCAACTGGTTCCAGTGGATTATCGTCGGCATGTCAGAAATTATCGCAGTCGGTTCTTATATGAAATATTGGTTCCCGGATTTGCCTGCTTGGATACCTGGTATCATAGCTATGGCAATTCTTGGTGCGGCGAACTTAATTTCTGTTAAGTCGTTTGGCGAGTTTGAGTTTTGGTTTGCGATGATTAAAATCGTGACGATTATCTTAATGATTATTGCCGGATTCGGGATTATCTTCTTTGGCTTTGGCAACGGCGGAGATGCCATCGGTTTGTCTAATCTGTGGTCTCACGGAGGCTTCTTTGCGGGCGGTTTCTCAGGATTTTTCTTTGCATTGTCTCTGGTTATTGCGGCTTATCAAGGGGTTGAGCTGATCGGGATTACTGCCGGAGAAGCAAAGGACCCGCAAAACACGCTGCGCAACGCGATTCAAAGCATTATCTGGCGTATTTTGATTTTCTATATCGGTGCTATTTTTGTGATTGTGACGGTATATCCTTGGGATGAGCTGAATTCACTTGGAAGCCCGTTTGTGTCTACGTTTTCTAAAGTTGGAATTACGGCAGCGGCCGGCATTATTAACTTTGTCGTTATCACGGCGGCGATGTCAGGCTGCAACAGCGGGATATTCAGCGCGGGACGTATGCTTTATACATTAGGTGTCAATGGACAGGCACCGAAATTCTTTGCGAAGATTTCTCGCAATGGTGTGCCGCTGTATGGCACAATCGCGGTGCTGATCGGATTAGCTGTCGGCGTTGTGCTGAACTATGTTGCGCCGCCGAAGATTTTCGTTTATGTATACAGCGCAAGCGTGCTGCCGGGGATGATTCCTTGGTTTATCATTTTGATCAGCCACCTCGGATTCAGAAAAGCGAAGGGCGCGGCGTTAGATAAACATCCGTTCAAAATGCCGTTTGCACCTTTCACAAATTATTTGACGATTGCTTTCTTGCTGATGGTTCTTGTCGGCATGTGGTTTAATGATGATACTCGGATATCTCTAATTGTAGGGGTTATTTTCTTAGCTCTTGTGGTCATCAGTTATTATGCTTTTGGAATTGGGAAGCGCGTGCAGGCGGATCTTACAAAAAGAAATCAAGCAGCTGAATAATAAAGGAAAAAGAGACATTGACTGATGTCTCTTTTTTCATTTTTTGCGTATGGATTTTTCTCATTTCAGCAACCTATAGGATATAGAACGCAAAGGAAAGGTGCTTATACTATGGATGTTACACTCGGTTATTTGCGCGAGTCACTTTCAAATCATCTTGAAAACGAAGTCTGTCTGCGGATTTGCAAGAAGATGCTGGCGAAGCGCTATGCCAATGAAGAGGAGTTTGTAAAGGATTTGGATGACGATGAGATGTCATATTTGAATCAGGTGCTGGAAAAGGAAATTAAGTATGCCCAAGACGAACAGGATCAAAAACGGGCCAAGGAATTAAATGAGGTGTATGAATTACTGCTTTGAGAAAGGCGGGAATGAAATTGGGTGCGATTGAACGAAGCGGATATACGTTTCAGCCGGAGTTTAGTGTCGTCCGGCAAAATGGGGCGATCCACGTGTATCATCATGGAGAATTTGTTGAAGAAATTGAATTTGAGTTTAACGGGGATTACCCGGATCATGATTTGATTGAAGAGCTTGTGAATCATTATTGCTTCGAGCATGACATTTAAGAGCCCTGTACGTTTGCAGGGCTCATTCATTTATGAAGTAATCAGGCCATACTTTTTTAGAATATCAATTGTGATGTTTTTGGCTGTTGTACCGGAGTCATCAACATTGGTGACAAACGTATAGGAGCCGTGCTCTGTTTTGATGAATCCGACAAACCATCCTAATCCCATGTCTGTCAGGCGGGTTCCGGTTTTACCGTAAAGCGTAAAATGATCTCCTTCATCTTGAATCATCATGCGTTTGACCGTTTTCATGACCGTTTTGTCAAACGGGAGCTTCTCTTTGTAAAGCTTCTCCATAAAGGCTTCTTGTTCCAACGGAGAAATTGTCAGAGAGCTTTGCAGCCAAAACTGGTCGATTCCGCCGCTGATATCTTCGTTTCCGTATGACAGGGTATGAAGCCATGTTTTCATTCTTTCCTCGCCGATGTCCCTCGCTAATGCCTGGTAATACCAGATGGCAGATTCCCGCATGGCTGAGCCAAGTGTATGGTCGCGGTTCCATGATTCGAATTCGCGTTTGACGCCATCCCAGCGTTTGACATCATATTCATCCCGGACGGCTTTTACCTGCAAGCCGATTAAGGCATTGGTCACTTTAAAGGTAGATTGCGGAGTTTGTCTTTTGTTGGCCCGTTCCTTGTTGTAGACAAATGTCTTATCCTTTTCTAAATCATGAAGGATGAAGGTTCCGTCAGTATCCTTGAACTCCTTATCCACATTCATCCGGCTGACATTCAGGTGCTTTTTTGTTTCATTGGAGGGCGCTTTTGCATGAACGGACAAACCTCCTGTCACGGCAATGACCAGCACAAGAAAAGCATATATCCATTTCTTCATTTTGATCTCCCCTTTGTTTTGATCATCTATCTTTTCTCCATTTCTGCTTTTCTACCTTTAAAAGTAATGAAAAAATGCTTGGAAGCAAATACTGTAATTGGGTTTATCTTCGTGAGATAACGTGAAAACAGAAGTAAAAAAGGAAGGCAGGGTTGCGGGATGAATGAGCAGATTCCACATGACAAAAGCCTCGATAACAGTGTGGCTTTGATGCGGGAAGGATATTTGTTTATAAAGAATAGAAAAGAGCATTACCATTCGGATTTGTTCCAGGCACGCTTGCTTGGAAAAACATTTATTTGTATGAGCGGCGCGGAGGCTGCGAAGGTATTTTATGATACCGAACGGTTTCAGCGGCAGGGTGCTCTCCCGAAACGAGTGCAGAAATCGCTGTTTGGCGTCAATGCAATCCAGACAATGGATGGCGACGCTCATATTCATCGGAAGCTGCTTTTTCTGTCATTAATGACACCGCCGCATCAAAAACGGCTGGCTGAGCTGATGACAGAGCAGTGGGAAGCGGCTGTAACAAGATGGGAAATGGCGGATCAGGTTGTGTTGTTTGATGAAGCAAAAGAAATCTTATGCCGGGTGGCCTGCTATTGGGCGGGTATTCCGCTGAAGGAAACGGAAGTGAAAGAGAGAGCGGACGATTTCATTGATATGGTAGACGCGTTCGGTGCTGTGGGACCGCGGCATTGGAAGGGAAGAAGAGCAAGACCCCGAACAGAAGAGTGGATTGAAAAAATGATTGAAGAGGTCCGCGGCGGCAGGCTGAAAACAGAAAATGGATCAGCGCTGCATGAAATGGCTTTTTATACGCAAGAGAATGGAAGCCGGCTTGATGCCCGCATGGCAGCCATTGAGCTCATTAATGTGCTGCGTCCGATTATAGCGATAGCTTACTTTATTTCGTTTTCAGCGTTGGCGCTGCATGAACACCCGAATTATAAGGAATGGCTTCGTTCTGGAGGCAGTGAGGAAAGAGAAATGTTTGTGCAGGAGGTGCGCAGATTTTATCCCTTTGGGCCGTTTTTAGGAGCCGTTGTCAAAAAAGATTTTATATGGAATGACTGCGAGTTTAAAAAGGGTGCATCAGTGCTGCTTGATGTGTATGGAACGAATCATGATCCCCGTATATGGGACAGGCCTGATGAGTTCCGGCCTGAGCGATTTAAAGAGCGGGAGGACAATCCGTTTGATTTCATCCCTCAAGGCGGGGGCAACGCGGAGAAGGGCCACCGCTGTCCGGGGGAAGGGATTACCATTGAAGTGATGAAAGCGAGCCTGGATTTTCTCGTGAATCAGGTTGAATATGACGTGCCAACACAATCACTGCATTACAGTCTTGCCAGAATGCCGTCATTGCCTGAAAGCGGTTTTGTGATGAGCAGCATTAGACGGAAAAGCTAAATATAAAGCTCTCTTCTTTTTCGAAGAGAGCTTTTTGATTACTTCTTTTTTTCATCATAGTATTGAACAGGATACATGGAGCCTTCGGATACCATTTTGTTGTCCTCAATGTCATGAGGGTGCGGGTGACCGGCTTTATCGACTGGGAACGTTTCCATATCTGGTTGTTTTGTTATCTTCATTTTCATGCCGTGAATGAATTCTCTTGCCTTTTGGCGGTTTGACGGGTCTTTTAATAGATAAGAAGTGATGCCGACAGTTGAAACAGCGAGACCGGAAAGTAACAGCTTTTGTTTCATGGTAATAACTCCTTTCTATTTTAAAAATAATGTTTCCTGTATCATTCCCGTTCTGCTTAAGGCTAAACCTCTGTGTATTTTATCAATTGATTTACAGTAAATTCTATTTTAGGTGAAGTTAGTTACTTAATTCCTATATTGGAAAGCGAGATACATTAATTTTTTATTATTTTAGTTATCATTCGATAAATATTGACAAAGTAAAGTAGTCAGAATAATAATATAACTTAGCAACAGAATGTCATCATACATGAAAGGTGTTTACGATATGAATCAGTTACATCGAAGAATGGGAACGTTTGCCCTTATGATGGTCGGGCTCGGGTCGATGATCGGGTCAGGCTGGTTATTTGGGGCGTGGCGCGCTGCCCAAATTGCGGGGCCTGCTGCTATTATTTCATGGGTTATCGGCATGATTGTTATTTTATTTATTGCTCTTTCTTACAGTGAATTAGGTTCTATGTTCCCTGAGGCAGGAGGAATGGTGAAATATACGCAATATTCACACGGTTCGTTTATCGGATTTATTGCAGGCTGGGCCAACTGGATTGCAATTGTATCCGTTATTCCTGTTGAAGCTGTAGCCTCCGTTCAATATATGAGTTCGTGGCCATGGGAATGGGCGAAATGGACAAGCGGTTTGGTGAAAAACGGAACGCTGACAGGAGAAGGATTGGTGTTCGCTTCTGTTTTGCTTCTGATTTATTTTCTGCTGAACTACTGGACAGTCAATTTGTTTTCGAAAGCGAATTCATTAATTACGATTTTTAAAATCATTATTCCAGGCCTGACAATTGGCGCTTTGCTCTTTGTCGGATTTCATGGAGAAAACTTTACAGCGGGCCAAAGCATTGCACCGAATGGCTGGGCAAGTGTTCTGACTGCGGTTGCAACTTCAGGTATCGTATTTGCGTTTAACGGATTTCAAAGCCCGATCAATATGGCGGGAGAAGCCAAAAATCCCGGGAAATCGATCCCGATTGCGGTTGTCGGTTCTCTGTTAGTTGCTACAGTCATTTATGTGCTGCTGCAGATTGCTTTCATCGGAGCGGTGAATCCGTCTGATATCGCTCACGGCTGGAGCCATCTTAATTTTAATTCTCCTTTTGCTGATTTGGCGATTGCATTAAATATTAACTGGCTTGTCATCGTATTATATGCGGATGCTTTTGTGTCACCTTCCGGAACAGGTATTACGTATACGGCGACGACTTCCCGCATGATTTACGGAATGGAGAAGAACAAATACATGCCGAGCGTGTTTGGCAAGCTTCATCCGATTTACGGAGTTCCGCGCCAAGCGATGTTTTTTAACTTGATTGTTTCGTTTATCTTTTTGTTCCTGTTCAGAGGGTGGGGTGTGTTAGCGGAAATTATTTCTGTAGCCACGTTAATTTCTTATATCACCGGCCCGGTTACAGTGATGACATTGAGACGGACAGGGAAGGATTTGTACAGGCCTCTTCGATTAAAAGGCTTAAGCGTGATTGCACCGTTTGGATTTATCTTTGCGTCGCTCGTGCTGTATTGGGCGCGCTGGCCGTTAACAGGGCAGGTTCTGTTTATTATTTTGATCGGACTTCCGATTTATTTCTATTACCAGGCCAAGGCTAAATGGAAAGGATTTGGCCAAAACTTTAAAGGTGGCATATGGATGGTGTTTTACCTGCTTGTCATGATGATGATTTCCTATTTGGGCAGTGACAAATTCGGCGGTCTGAACGTCATAACGTATGGCTGGGATATGGCCTTGATTGCCTTTGTATCACTCGGTTTCTATGTGTGGGCGCTGAAGAGCGGATTCAAGACAGAGTATTTGAAAGATGCGAAGGAGATTAATAGCCAGCTGATAAGCGCACAGTCAGAAGCTGCTGCGGGAAAAGAATAAATGGAGAAAACCTTGTGCTGAAGAGCACAAGGTTTTTTTAGTCAACAAGTCATGGTTATCGCGAAATATTACACCAATGTAAATGCGGTTGGGGTCCTTTTTACTTATTGTTAAGTTATTGTAAATTTGTCAGGCGACTTGTTTACAATCATATGAACTTGAAACATAATCGAAGAGAGTTTGCTGAATAATGTCTAAATAGAGGTGAACATGTTGGGGATTGACTTACAAACATTACTGTTCGAATTTCTGGGGGGACTTGGTATTTTCCTGATTGGGATCAAGTTCATGGGAGACGGGCTTCAGAAATCGGCTGGAGATAGATTAAGAAATATTTTAGACCGTTTTACAAGCAATCCGCTGATGGGCGTGTTAGCGGGTATAATTGTGACAGTTTTGATACAAAGCAGTTCCGGAACGACTGTTATTACCGTCGGCCTTGTGAGTGCAGGTTTTATGACGCTGAGGCAGGCGATCGGGGTCATTATGGGCGCCAATATTGGTACAACGGTTACCGCTTTTATTATCGGAATCGATATAGGGGCCTATGCGTTGCCGATTATTGCTGTCGGCGGATTTTTACTGTTTTTCTTTAAGCATAAAAATATGCAAAATGCGGGTCAGATTGTGTTTGGGTTCGGGGCTTTGTTTTATGGATTAGAGTTAATGAGCGGCGGCATGAAACCGCTCCGTTCCCTTGAGGCCTTTCATGATTTAACAGTCAATATGAGTTCAAATCCGGTTCTCGGTGTCGTCATCGGCACTTTGTTTACGGTTCTCGTGCAAAGCTCCAGTGCCACCATCGGTATTCTGCAAGGTTTATTTGCAGATGGTCTGATTGATATTAACGGCGCGCTGCCAGTGTTATTCGGGGACAATATCGGGACGACGATAACCGCGGTGCTTGCGTCTCTTGGAGCATCTGTTGCAGCGAGACGTGCTGCGGCTACTCATGTACTGTTTAACCTAATCGGGACAACAATTTTCCTGATTTTGCTCAAGCCGTTTACTGCTTTGATCTTATGGCTTCAGGCTTCGATAGGGCTTGATCCTAAAATGACGATTGCATTTGCCCACGGAATCTTTAATACGTCCAATACGATCATACAGCTTCCTTTTGTCGGGTTATTGGCTTTGATTGTGACAAAACTGATTCCAGGCAAGGATTCAATGGTGGAATACAAGTCGCATCTTGATCCGATTTTTATCGAGCAATCTCCATCTATTGCTCTCGGACAAGCGAAGGAAGAAGTGCTGCAAATGGGGAACTTTGCGGTGCAGGGGCTGGAAGTCACAAAACAATTCTTAGTGACAAAACAGCCGAAATACGCGGCAAATGCTTATCAGATAGAGGATGCGGTCAACAATCTCGACCGGAAAATTACCGATTATTTGATTGAGCTTTCATCGAGCTCCCTTTCAGATCACGAATCTGAGGAGCATCACATGCTGATGGATACTGTCAGAGATATTGAGAGAATCGGCGATCATTTTGAAAATGTGATTGAATTGATTGAATATCAGCAGGCACACCGTGTCGTCATTACTGAATCAGCCATGACGGACTTAACGGACATGATGGATTTAACAATTTCCACTGTGAAGGCATCAATGGAGGCTCTGCACCACAATGATGAGCAAACTGCTGCTCATGTCATTGAAAAAGAAGATGAAATTGACAAGATGGAACGAAAGCTTCGCAAAAAGCATATTATCCGTCTAAATGAAGGACTGTGCACAGGGCAAGCGGGTATCGTATTTGTTGATATGATCAGTAATCTTGAGCGTATCGGCGATCATGCGGTGAATATTGCGCAGGCTGTACTTGAGGAAAAATGATGAGAAAAAGCTTTGAATCCTAGGATTCAAAGCTTTTTTTGTAGTCTTTTTTCACATGATGAAATACATCCGGATAGTTGGTAAATACGCCGGTAACTCCCCAGTCCAGCAGGCGGCGCATATCTGCTTCTGTATTGACTGTGTAAGGATGCAAAAGCAGACCGTGGCTGCGGATCATGCGGACATTTTCTGCATTCAACGCTTTATAATCCGGACCTGCGCCGACAGCGTAGGTTTTGATTTCTTCCAAATCAGCATCTGTCATTGAAGCAATTTGCTTTGCTTCCATCAATTGAACAGTCGGCAGGTTAGGCTGTAATTGATGAATTTTTAACAGGCTTTCTTTGCTGAACGATTGGATGATCACTTGGCCGCGCTTTGAATGCTTGCTTAGCAGTTTATGCTTCTGTAAGGAAGCGATCAGTTTTTTCTCCATGCCTGGATAGGTGTCAGGCGATTTTGTTTCAATGTAATAGTTCGCATGTTTGCCAAAACGGTTTAATACCTCTTCTAATGTAGGAACTTTAAGGCCGGCGTACTGCGGCTTCGCTTTTGCCGGGTAAGCTTCATTAAACCAAGAGCCGGCATCAAGTTTCTTAATCTCCGCGAGCGTATGATCCTTCACCCAGCCCGTTCCGTTTGTGGTGCGGTCCAGTTTTTCATCGTGCATAACAATGAGTTGCCCGTCTTTTGTCATCTGTAAATCCAACTCAATATAATCGGCTTTCATTTTCTGAGCGGTTTCGTAAGACAGGATCGTGTGCTCAGGCACATATCCGGAAGCCCCTCTGTGCGCGACTGTCAGGATACGGTCAGGAGACAGCAGGTTTCCTTTTGAGGCTGCTGAAACTGGTGTAACCATAAACGACAGCAAACCAAAAGATAGCAGAACCAAAGCTAGTAATCTATTTTTTCTCATCTTTTCTTCCTCCTTATGAACAAGCAGTAACAGCTTTTATGTTAGAAAACGGATGTAAATGGCATGTTGGAAAAATATTAATCTTTTATAATCTTTTCTTAAACATGCTCCGCCCGTTTTCCCGTATTCCATGTCAAAGCCAAGAACACGATGGCCAGTATACAAGATGAGATCAGCATGATGAAGCCGCCGTTCCAATCAAATCGGTCAACGACAAATCCCATAATCGCGTTTGCGAAAGCAGACCCGCCGATGTATCCGAAAAACCCGGTCAAACCAGCTGCAGTTCCGGCTGCTTTTTTCGGAGCAAGATCAATGGCTTGCAGACCGATGAGCATCACAGGTCCATAGATTAAGAAGCCGATGCTGATCAGAGCGATGTTGTCTACCAGCGGATGGCCGGCCGGATTCAGCCAGTACACCAATACGGCAATGAAAACACCTGCCATAAACAGAACGCCTGCCGGTGCGCGGCGGCTCTTAAAGAAGCGGTCGCTGATCCAGCCGCACAGGATCGTTCCCGGTATGCCGGCGTATTCGTAAAGGAAATACGACCACCGGGAGTCTTCAGGAGAGAACCCTTTGGCTTCTGTTAAGTAAGTAGGCGCCCAGTCCACTACGCCGTACCGCACAAAGTAAACAAATACGTTTGCAAATGCGATGTACCAAAGAAACTTATTATTAAGTACATATTGAAAAAGGATTTCTTTTGTCGTTAATTCTTTTTCTTGATCTTTGAAAGCGTGTTTTGGATAGTCGTTCCGGTACTCTTCAATTGGCGGAAGCCCGCAAGATTGAGGGGTATCCCGCACCAAAAGGACAATTAAAAATGAAATCAGAATCGCAATAATAGCAGGGAAGAAAAACACGCTTTTCCAAGTGACAAACATAGCAATTCCAAGAGTGACAAGCGGAGCCAGGATCCCGCCGCCAATGTTGTGAGCGACATTCCAAATCGACATCTTCGTGCCGCGTTCACTAATAGAAAACCAATGGGCCATCGTTCTGCCGCATGGAGGCCAGCCCATTCCTTGGAACCATCCATTGATAAACATAAAAATAAACATGATGGTGACGCTCGAAGTTACCCAGGGCATAGAAACAAAAAGAATATTTACAATTGCAGATAAAAATAAGCCTGTCGCGAGAAAATACCTCGGATTGCAGCGGTCGGACACCATGCCCATAATAAATTTACTGAAGCCATACGCAATGGATACGGCGGCCAGCACCAATCCAAGCTCGGTTTTTGAAAACCCTTGTTCCTGCAGATAAGGAATGGCAAAAGCAAAGTTTTTCCGCAGCAGGTAATAGCCTGCGTAGCCGATAAAAATACCTAAGAATACTTGCAGCCTGAGCCGTTTATAAGCTGCATCCGTCTTTGAATCATCCAGTCTCTCAATGTGCGGAGCCGGTTTAAATAAGTGAAACATCAAATCATCCCCTTTGCTGTTTGTGTTGGATGTGTGGCGTGCCCTCCTTTCTGAAAAACAAAAAGAGCCAGAAAACACCCCCTTGTCAAAAGGGGTGGAATTCCTGGCTCTCCTCATCTCCATCCAAGCTATTAACTTATCATGATAGCGCTTTCTTAAATTATCATAGTCTGGAGTGAATGTAAACGGGTAATTTTAAATTGTGTGAAAAAGAAATGTTATCCTTTTGGTAGTTATGTTTTTTTACAAATAACATAAAAATCTGGGGGGGAGGCTGTTGCAGGTGGATAAATTAGATATCGCATTCGGCATTTTACCGTTAGCAATTATTGTGTTATCGGTCGCGGGGACTTATGTTTGTAAAAATGTATATATGATGCCGTTAGTTAGTTTGATCATTTCTCTTGTGCTTACGTTTACGATTTTCAATCAATCTTTTTTGGGATGGGCCGTTGTCTATAGCTTGTTTTCGCTGATTTTATCGTATATTACATTGAAGGTGTTGAGGAAGAGGAAGGCATCTGGAAAATAAAATTTTCGCCCCGCTTTTTTGATATATCGTTGACTATGGCAACTATATGTGATTATAATTGCTTTAATCAACGATATAAGAAAGTGGGGAGAAGTTTGAAAACCAATGAATCAGCAACGGGCTTAAAATTCAGAAAGTTCAATCGGTTTTACACGAATGTTCTTGGCTTCCTTAACGAACACATTTATGACAGCCCGTTTTCCTTAACGGAGACACGGATTTTATTTGAGATTTACAATACGCCACATTGTACGGCGAAAGATCTTCAGGATAAGCTGGGGCTTGACCGGGGATATGTCAGCAGAATGCTGAAACAGTTTGAAAAAGAAGGTTTGATTTATAAAGAGAAGAGCAAAGCTGACGCCCGCCATCATTATATCTATGTGACGGAAATGGGGGAAGCCATTTATAAAAAGCTTGAGAAGAAAGCAAATGAACAGGTTGAGCTGATGCTGAAGGAAATCGATGACGAAGAGCAGCACAAGCTTGCGACGGCTATGGAGGAGATTGAAGCCATATTGTCTCAGTCGCTCTCATCCAGGTCATCAGGCATTTCAATCAGAGATTATTATCTTTCGGATGATATTCACCTTCTCATTGAAAAGCAAAGGCAATTTTATGCAGAGACTCATGGCTGGGATGATACATTTTTAGCTTATCTCCATGAGACATTTGACGCGGAAATTGAAAAGATATGGATCGCGGAAAGCGGCGGAAAATTTGCAGGCTGTGTGGGATTGGTCAAACAAGATAAAAAGACGGTGCAGCTGAGATGGTTCTTGGTTGATGCCGCGTTTCGAGGCAGAGGGCTGGGCACGAAACTGCTTGAGCATCTCGTTACATATAGCAGAGAGAGGAAGTTTGAACGGATTTTTCTTTGGACAGTGAGCAGTATGGCTGAAGCCCGTCCGCTTTACGAGAAATTTGGATTTAGACTGAGTGAAGTGAAAGAAGAAACGCCATTATGGGGACAGCATCTGACAGAAGAACGATGGGATTTAGAGCTGTCATGAAAAGACTCCACTATGCTTGGATCATCGTTTTTATCACCTTTTTGATTTTATTGGCCGTACAAGGTGTGCGCCTGTCGTTTGGTGCGTTTGTCGAGCCTTGGGAGCGGGAGTTTTCGCTGGATAGGGGCACCATCTCGCTGATTTCAACGCTGAGCTTTATCGTTTACGGGATATCCCAGCCTGTGATCGGGCGGCTTGTGGACAGATGGGGCGCACGGGCGGTTTTATCATGGAGCACGTTACTGACCGGGATCAGCATTTTCTCGACATGTTTTATCACTTCACCGTGGCAGCTCTTTCTGCTTTACGGGTTGGGGGTGTCACTCGGAGTTGGCGGAGCGTCGAATGTAGCAACAAGTGTGCTGGTGGTGAATTGGTTCAGCAAAAAGCGCGGCCTTGCCTTTGGAATCATGGAAGCGGGCTTTGGAGCGGGGCAAATGCTGCTGGTTCCCGGCTCGCTTATGCTGATCCATTGGTTTAGCTGGAAGCTGACGGTTGTAGCATTGGGGTTGCTGTTAATGGTCGTTGTCCTTCCGGCATCCCTTTTATTGCTGCGAAATCATCCTTCAGAAAAAAATGAAGAGCCGATCGGCGGGGCTGCTGAGGAGGAGTTAGAAACAGGATCAAAAACCAAAGCAGGCTCAGTAACCGCGATGTTTCGTATGAGGCAGTTTTGGCTGTTGGTCCTTCCATTTTTAATCTGCGGCTTTACGACCGTCGGGCTGATGGATACCCATTTGATTCCCTTTTCTCATGATCACGGTTTTTCTACGACTGTTACGAGCGCCGCTGTCAGTCTGCTGGCCGGTTTTAATATCGCTGGTATCTTACTGTCCGGAATCATAGCGGATCGGTGGAGCAGCCGGAAAATCCTCTGTTTTTTATATGCGGTGCGCGCGCTGTCGATTGTGATTCTGATTTACAGCCACGAACCCTACTTGCTTTTAGGCTTTGCGGTTCTGTTTGGATTGGTGGACTTTGCAACGGTAGCGCCGACGCAAATGCTTGCCACCCAGTACTTTCAGAATTACTCGATCGGCCTCATGATCGGCTGGCTGTCACTTGCCCATCAAATTGGCTCTGCCCTCGGAGCGTATGTGCCCGGCGTCATTTATACCGTAACAGGTGAGTATACGCTGGCTTTTTATTTATCGATTGGAATGCTTGTGCTTGCAAGCGTGATGAACGTGATGCTGAGGGAGCCTGCGGCGATGAATCGTGACAGTGCGGCTGTGACGGAGAAGGTGTAAGTGAGAAAAAGCATCTCTGGCGAGGATTATTCAGAGATGCTTTTTTTGTATTTTTGTTCTAATACGAAATCGATCATACCGACAATGCGGGAGTTTTCGGATTTTTGTTTGAAGTTTTGGGAGATTTGAATGGCTTTTTCATTTTTAAAACAAGAGGCTAGCCAAATAAAACCGACAATAACAAAAAATAGTCTGGCAAGTAAACTCCATTCATGTGGTAATTCATTCGTTGTAAAATATAAAAATAGAGTAACTAATGTGCTGTAGATTACTGTTTTTATACTATGTATAAGAGTCAGCTGGGGCTCGCTAAAGAATACTTTTAGCTGATTCAGCATGATAGAATCCTGTTTGTTTAGAAAAGCCAAGATTTCTTTATCATTTTCCTTGTACTGTGTAATTGTTTCGGCTGTTTTTACGGTTTCTTTAAATGTTTGTTGATTTAGTGTCATCCAGCATCCTCCTTAAAAGTAAAGCACTACATGAGAAATGATATAGATCCATGTAGTGCTGATATGTTATTTATTTACAGAAGGAAATAAAGCTAAAAATGCACTTATAAAAGCTGCGGCTCCTCCTACTGCTAAGGTTTGTTATCAAGACAGCAACTTCTAATACAGCAGCTGCTCCAAATGTTATAGAAAGAGTAGATTCCCATTCTGTCGGGTATACTTCCTCAGTATCTGATAAAGTAAAATACTTCTATTTTATTTTAATCGTAATCGTAAGTCCAGTTGTAGTACTGTCACCTACTGGAATATCAGGCGTATAGATTTTAACTACAATATTTAACGATTGAG
Organism: Bacillus sp. 2CMS4F; assembly: GCF_023161785.1. Classification (NCBI taxonomy): domain Bacteria; kingdom Bacillati; phylum Bacillota; class Bacilli; order Caryophanales; family Bacillaceae; genus Bacillus; species Bacillus sp. 2CMS4F. The sequence continues at coordinate 236,672 of NZ_JALNTO010000003.1, read as the reverse complement.
CAGTTAGATTTACATAAACTTCCAAATAACCATTACGTACTGACTAGAGATGTTTGTGTTTGCACCGCTAAGCATCCATATTACATCCGTCCATCAGCTTCGCTTTCGGTTTCAGCTCTGAAATGTAAAGTCCTAACAGTGTAAGCACCCCTCCCAGAAGAGCAATCCATGTCATTTTTTCCTGCAGAATCATGATGGAAGAGATGATTGTGATAACCGGCACCATGTAAATATAAGCGCTGGATTTCACGGCGCCGAGCACGCCGACCGAGTAATTCCATGTGGCAAAGCATAAGGCGGAAGCGCCGATGCCAAGGTAAAGCATGTTGAGTACATTTGAAGCGGTTGAAAAGCGGCTCGGGTCAAGATGGAAGTCAAACAAGAATAAAGCGGGAATCATAAACAGCAAACCGTACAAAAATACTCTTTGTGTCAGCTCGATGATGTGATAACGGTGAGCGCTTAATTTCTTCATAAATATCGAATAAAATCCAAACACGAGAGCGGCTGCGGCGGCTAAGATGTCCCCGAGCGGCTTCAGTTGAAGCACGACATTACCGTTGAAAGTAATCAATAAAAGCCCGATCAGCGCTGCAGCGAATCCGATGAAAAAAGTCAGCTGCAGTTTTTCCCCTTCAAGCAGAAAATGAGCCAGAACCGCAGTAATCATCGGAATAATGGACACAATCATGCCAACATTGGATGCGTATGTATACGTGAGCGCTATATTTTCTAATAGAAAGTATAAGGTCACGCCAAATAAACCTGCTCCGGCGAACAACAGCTCCTGCCGCCAGCTTTTGAACGGGATCATTTTAGGACGTACAAGGATCAGAGCAATAAAGCCGATCAAAAACCGATAAAATAATATTTCCATCGGAGTAAAGTCAGCCAGCAGAACTTTTGTCGAAACAAAGGTCGTACCCCAAATCAAAATGGTCACAATTGCCGCTGTATGGCCGGCAGTTTCTCGTTGAATGCTCATTTTTGAAACTCCCTTTCGAAAATCTTCATGTATTGCTTCGGCGTCAGCCCCACCTGTCGTTTGAAAAACTTCGTCATATGGCTCTGATCACTGAATCCTGTCTGAAATGCCGCATCAATCGGTCTAACCCCTTGTTCAAGGAGTTTTTTCGCTTGATTAATCCGGATTGTCTCCAGGTAGCTATTAGGCGTAATTCCTTTTTGTTTTGTAAATGAACGCAATAAATGATACTTGCTCCAGCCTGTTAGTTCACTCAAATCATTGAGCGTGACGTTCTCGGCATAATGTTCTTCTAGAAATCCGCAAACCACCTTGACTTCGTCGGATGGTTCAGGAATGCTGTTGAGGAATGTAACGTCTGAATAACGGCGGATCAGCTCTTCCAGTAAATGAAGAAACAGCTCCTCCTTGCGCAAAGCCTGCCTTTCCTTGGAAATCAGAATGTGCAATTCCTGCAGACTGGATGTCAGCTCATGGCGGAATAACACATGGTGGGAGAAATAAGGGAGATGCCCGGCGCCAGTAATCTCTTCCACCGCCTTCTTCATGACATCCGGCATCACATTGATACACCGATAATCGAGCGTGCGCCCGTCAATCTGCTCACAGCTGTGCGTGTCACGGGGGTTAAAGAGAAGAAGATCACCTGGATTGATGATATATTCTTGATTTTGACAGGCCAGGTACCGCTGCCCTTTTTCAATAAAACCAATCACATAATAATCGTGAAAGTGATTCGGGAATTTTTGCATAATCCCCTTGAAGCGGTAGGCTTCTATATTAAGGTGCGGGTCAAGGTGCAGTGTTCGGGTTTCGTTTTGCATGGGATGCCTCCTGTCGGTGTGGTGGTCTTGGGTTAAGTGTAGCATGAATTTTGGGGATTTCTTGTATGATGTTGCTGCAGGACAAGGAGAAAGCAGGTGATTTACATTACCTGCTGCTAACGTTATGTTTCGCTATTAGCTTTGTGAAGTACTAATAAAATGCCCAACATTAATTATCAAAGGAATATTAATAGTTTAATAAAAGAAGCGCCATTTTTGATGATTTCGATTGATGGAGAAGTCAATTCGTCCTTGTGTCAATGACAGATGCAAGCGTGGATGAACATTTTTTTGCCACTAACCTTTCCCAGGGTGGATTCCATAGGCGTGAGTACTCATCCAGTTCCCGCATAGCAGAGGAACTGCTCTATGAGGCGGGATTTACAGGGGTTGCACCATTTTTCAGCGCTTATGCCATTGGCGGGTGGTTTGCGGGGTAAGCGGATTGACACCATTTGAAGGAGAGTGAGATGATTGATGAAAAAATGGAGGAGAGATGAGAGATGCAGCCAGAAGATATTGTCCGAAGCGGTCCGAATCAATACATATGCAAACAAGGAATTGTAAAAGAGCTGCCGGCATTTGTGAAGGAATGGAAGCATCCTGTTGTTGTAACGGGCATCAAGTCGTATGAGGCGTTTCAAAAGTATGCTGCGATTCCGCCAGAGTGGAGAGTGATTCAGCATAAAGGGTACAGCTCGCCTGAAGCAATAAGGGAGATTGCGGAACAAGCGGCATCTGCTGATCTCATGATCGGGATTGGCGGCGGAACGGTGTTAGACACAGCAAAAGCCGTCGCAGATCATTTGGATATTGAAGTCATAACTGTTCCGACAATCCCGGGAACTTGCGCGGCAAGCACGCCGCTGAGCGTGATCTATGATCAAGAAGGCAACTTTATTCGAGTTGATTATCATAAACGTTCCAGCTATTTGACACTCGTTGATCCGTTATTGCTGCTTTCTTCTCCTATCGAATATGTCAAAAGCGGAATTGGCGACACGCTTGCGAAGTGGTATGAAGCGGAAGCCATTATCAGAAATACGAAGGAGCCTGTTTCATTAATGGTCGAAGCAGGGCTTAGGCAGTCTGTCTATATTCGTGATCTTTTGCTGCAGGAAAGCCTTAAGGCTGTTGAAAGCCTTGAGAGAGGGGAAGCCTCGGCTTCTTTCACAGCTGTAGCAGAAACCATTATTACATTGGCGGGAACTGTAGGCGGTTATGCCGGACGCTTCGGCAGGATGGCGGGTGCCCATGCGGTTCACAACGGTCTGAGTTTTATCCCGAAAACCCATCATGTACTGCACGGACAAAAGGTGGCGTACGGCATACTGATTCAGCTTGCGCTTGAGAAGAGAAATCAGGAAATTGAAGAGCTGATTCCATTTTATCAGCAGCTTGGCTTCCCGGTGAAACTGAGTGATTTAGGCATCCATAAGGATCAAGAGCAAGCGAAGAAAGTCATTGCGGCTCATGCGTGCAAGCCGGAAGAATCGTTATGTTTGATGGGTTCTTTTTGTGAAGCGGATGTTGTGGCGGCAATCAATGTGTTGGAATCATAAGCTAAAATAAGGGTTTTCTTATTTTAGCTTTTTTATTGTGAAATTTATTTTTTGAATATTTCAGTTATAATGGTTTTTGAACAGATAGGAGGGGCAAAGATGTATCAATCAAAGAAGGTTTTGTTGTTAGGCTCAGGTGAACTTGGGAAAGAGGTTGTGATTGAAGCCCAGCGTCTCGGGGTAGAGACGGTGGCGGTAGACAGCTACGAGCATGCTCCGGCGATGCAGGTGGCGCATAAAAGCTATGTCACTGACATGCTGGATCGTGAGCAGATCAGACACATTATTGAGAAAGAAAAACCTGATTTGATTGTGCCTGAGGTTGAGGCAATCGCGACGGATGAATTGCTGAAGCTTGAAGAGGAAGGATTTCACGTTATCCCAAATGCGCGTGCAGCAAAGCTGACGATGGATCGGGAAGGCATCAGGCGGCTTGCGGCAGAAACGCTCGATCTTGCGACGGCAGGCTATGAATTTGCGAATACATATGAAGAATTTGTACAGGCGGCAGCTCATATCGGCTTTCCTTGTGTTGTCAAACCGTTGATGAGTTCTTCGGGAAAAGGCCAAAGCGTATGCCGCTCGGAAGCGGACTTGGAGAGCTGCTGGGAGACGGCGATGGAAGGCGGACGAGTGAAGAACGGACGCGTGATCGTCGAGGAGTTTATCCCGTTCGAATCAGAAATTACACTCTTAACTGTGCGTGCAGTGAACGGTACGGTATTTTGTGCGCCGATCGGCCATGAGCAAAAGGATGGAGACTATATCGAATCATGGCAGCCTCATCATATGACAGAGCAACAAATTGAAGAGGCGGAGCATATTGCGAAAGCCATTACTGATGAGCTTGGCGGGTACGGTCTGTTTGGTGTTGAGCTTTTCCTTGCGAAAGACAAGGTATATTTTAGTGAGGTGTCTCCTCGACCGCATGATACAGGTCTTGTGACGCTGGTGACGCAAAATTTGTCGGAATTCGCGCTGCATGTCCGGGCGATTCTCGGCTTTCCGATTACAGAAATCACACAGCTATCTCCAGGCGCCAGCCGGCCCCTCAAAGCACCGGAAGAGTCAGCGGATTACACTGTTGAAGGTTTGGAAAACGCGCTGGCAGTGCCAAAGACACAAGTGCGCGTGTTTGGAAAGCCGATAACGAAGGTCGGACGCCGTATGGCGGTTGCGCTTTCTGCGGCTGACACTGTTGGAAAAGCGCGAGAGAACGCGAAGAAAGCGCTGGATCAACTATCGATTCAATAAACATGAAACAGACGGGCCTTGTCTTGATACATGGCCCGTTTTTTTATCATCCCGCCAAAAATTGTATCATAAGAATCAAATTCTTGATTATAATGTAAAAGTCTTCCAATGAAAAGGCTGGTTGACACAAAAGGAGGGGGATGACTAAAATGAGAGTAGTCTCAAGATTCAGAAAAAAATGCTTTGCAGGGTTTATGATTTTGTGTTTGGCAACGGCAGCGGCGGTATCTTTCGGAACGCCGGCAGAAGCGGCGGAGAACCCGCAAACCTCTGTCTCCAATACGGGAAAGGAAGCTGAAGTCAGCAATAACCAGACGTCGAAAGCGGAATTGGTTTCTGATCCTTATGAAGGAACCGGAAAAACAAGCAAAACATTACACGAGCTCATAGAATCAGAAAAAAACATTAAATCCTTAAAGCCTTCAAGTGTAATTGGATCTGATGAACGCGTCAGAATTTCAGGCACTACGTCATTTCCTTACAGAGCAACGGTTCAGCTATCTGTCAAATATCCCAATACCTCAAGCACTTATGGATGCACAGGCTTTTTAGTGAACCCAAATACTGTGGTAACGGCCGGACATTGTGTGTACAGCCAGGATCACGGGTGGGCTTCTTCGATCACTGCTGCGCCGGGCCGCAATGGTTCATCCTATCCATACGGCACTTATTCCGGCACGATGTTTTACTCCGTTAAAGGATGGACGGAAAGCAAAGATACCAATTATGATTACGGTGCAATAAAACTAAATGGTTCTCCTGGCAACACGGTTGGCTGGTATGGCTATAGAACAACAAACAGCAGTAGCCCCGTCGGCCTCTCTACTTCAGTTACAGGATTTCCGTGTGACAAGACTTTCGGCACCATGTGGTCTGATACAAAGCCGATTCGCTCTGCGGAAACGTATAAGCTGACTTATACAACTGATACGTACGGCTGCCAAAGCGGCTCGCCTGTTTACCGCAATTATAGTGATACGGGGCAGACGGCCATTGCAATCCATACCAACGGAGGATCGTCATATAACTTGGGAACAAGGGTGACGAATGATGTATTCAACAATATACAATATTGGGCAAAGCAATAAATACGGCAAACTGGCCGTTTTCCTTTCTATTTTGTTTTTATGCGGATGCAGCTCTCAGGCGCATTCAGATTCTGCTCAGAAAGAAACAACGATCCCTGTGACCCTTCATGTGGAAGACGATGCCGGGTTACCGATGGAAGGCGTTCAAGTGACGATTGTCAAAGCGCCGGCATCAGATCAGGAGCCGAATACAGAGATCGGTGAGATTCTCGGTTTGACAGACAAAAACGGAGACATCACATGGGATACCGGGAAAAAGGGAGAATACTCCATTGCCTTAACGAAGAATGAAGCGTCTGTGACACATCAAGTGTCATTAACAAAGGACAAAAAAGATAAGGTTATTCCATTAGTCTTTAAAGAATAGACGGTTTTCCTTCAAGTTTAGGAAGAGCGTCTTTTTTTTATTGTTCTTCGTATATGATCAAACTATATACTGGAAAATTGTTATATGAGATAATAAGAATGGGTATTTTTTCTTACAAGAAAGGGCAGTCTCCTTTCTCTATATATAAATGAAAGTCGGAGGAAAAAGAAAAAGATGAAACAGGATTCGATGCAGCTTGCCGCGGCTGAAGGCGGTACATGCTTTTACCAGGCTTATGATGAAAGCCTTTCTTTGTGGCCGATTGATTCGGAAGCTTTCTATGTTTCTACTCGTTTTGGAAAAACACATATCATGGCAAGTGGGCCAAAGGACGCACCTTCGCTCGTACTGCTTCACGGAGGGCTCTTCAGCTCTGTCATGTGGTATCCGAATATCGCCGAGTGGAGCGGTCAATATCGTACATATGCAGTCGATATAATAGGAGACAAAAATAAAAGTATACCATCAGCCTCTCTGGATACGAGAGCTGATTGCGCTCACTGGCTGAAAGATGTTTTTGATTCGCTTGGACTTAAGACAGCACATCTGGCCGGATTTTCCCTTGGCGGGCTTCATACAGTGAACTTTCTGCTTGATATGCCTGAAAGAGTGGAACGAGCGGTTGTCATGAGTCCTGCTGAAGCGTTTATATCATTTCATCCGGATGTCTATAAATATGCCGCAGGCCTTAGTGAGCCGAGCGGGGCTGATGCTTACATCAAGTGGCTGACAGCTGACCGCTATCAGCTTCATCCCATGCTGCAAAAGCAGATCAAGGCTGGAGTCAAGTGGCAGGATGAGAAAAGAAGCCTGACACCGAGAGAAAAAGGCTTCCCGTACGTGTTCACAGACGCGGAGTTAAAGTCGATCACGGTTCCGATGCTGGTGATGTTCGGTGAGCATGAGGTGATGTACCGTCAGCAAATGGCTTTAGAAAGAGCTTCTGTATTGGTTACGGGGATTCAGACGGAAATGGTTAAGAACGCGGGACACCTGTTACCTCTGGAGCAGCCGGATTATGTCAATGAACGTGTTTTGTCATTTTTAGGCGAAAATGAAATTTGCACATAAATTGAAAAGACTGGCATTCATTGTTCAAAAGGTAACAAATGTTGTATAATAATAGAATTTGAGTGCTGCTTTTTTTCTGGCAGTCTATGTTATCATGCTTAATAGAGAGATTTTTCCTGTAACGCTGATTCGATATACAACGTCGTGTTGATATAAGGTTTTTTCAATTGGAGGTTTGATTACACTGTGAATTATATACCCAGTATGATTACGATAGGAAACTTTATTTGCGGGCTTTTGGCGGTTCATTCCTTAATATTTCACAACATCCATTCAGCAGTGATTTTCATTTTTACCGGCATGTTTCTCGATTTCTTCGATGGAATGGCTGCGCGGAAGCTGAATGCTGTATCTGATATGGGGAGAGAACTGGATTCATTTGCCGATCTGGTTACATTTGGCGTGGCGCCATCCATGCTCGCCTACAGTGTCGCTTTATATGCCCTGCCGTTTATCGGGATACTATGCGCGCTGGCTTACAGTATTTGCGGAATGCTTCGGCTCTCTAAATTTAATGTTGAACAAAGCAAGCTTCCGACGTTTATCGGAATGCCGATTCCATTTGCGGCAATGTGTCTCGTCATTTTATGCTTTGTGAATAACCCGATTTTGCTGGCGCTCGGCACATGCGGGCTGTCTTATTTAATGGTGAGCAAAGTGAAATTTCCTCATTTTAAAAAACACGCAGCAGAAAATCTGGAGTCCGAAAGATGGAATTAGTGCAGCAGCTGATAGCGGATTATGGTTATCTCGCTATTTTTTTGATGCTTGTTCTTGGAATTATTGGATTGCCGATACCCGACGAAGTCATGATGACAATCGTCGGTTATTTTACGCATATTGATGTGCTGAATTATGAGCTTGCCATTTTTATCAGCTTTGTCGGAGCCCTGTTAGGGATGATGATCAGCTACATGATCGGCAGAAAGGCCGGGCGTCCGTTTATCGATAAGTATGGCAAATGGGTCGGTTTGAAAGAAAAGAGAATGCTGAAAGTAGAAAAATGGATGAAGAAATACGGACCGTATTCTCTTATATTAGGTTATTTTATTCCAGGCGTCCGGCATGTGACGTGTTATTTTTCGGGAATCGGCAAAATGGAGCTGAAAACGTATATCGCATATGCAGCGATCGGCGCCTTTTTGTGGTGCTTTATTTTTATTACAATCGGAAGGGTCATAGGGATTATTCATGTTTAATACGGCTATTAAGATTCTGTACCGATCATTGATAGAATTGACAAACCATCGATTATCATCCTGCCTGATCAAAGGATTTTGCGAATCGAAAATCAGTAAGCCGGTCATTCCGCTCTTCTCTAAACACTTTCAGATTAACTGGAATGATGTAGACGGAACGGCCGCTGACTACGGTTCGCTTTCCGAATTGTTTATTCGGAATATTAATTTGGAGCGTCGCCCTGTTTCAAAAGAGGCGCATGCTGTGGTCAGCCCCGTTGACGGTGTCGTTCAGACGATAGGGACTATCAATCATAATCAAACCTTTACGGTAAAGGGAAAAGACTACTCATTTGCTGAATTGACCGGCTGTAAAAGCGCTGATCATCAATACAACGGCGGATATTTCATCGTGCTTTATTTAAGCCCGCGGCATTACCACCGTTTTCATTCCCCGATCAGCTGCACATATCAAAAGCTGGCTGAACTCGGAAACCGTTCATACCCGGTGAATCAGTTAGGATTAAAATACGGAAAAGATGTACTGTCGAAAAATTACCGAGTTGTTTATGAGTTGAATAGCGGCAATCGAAACGTGCTGATGATTCCTGTCGGCGCGATGAATATTAACTCCATCGTGCAGACCAGCACAGGTGATCAATTGAAGATCGGCGAGGAGCTGGGGTACTTTTCATTTGGTTCAACCGTCATTTTGATCTTTGAAAAAGACGCGTTCCGGCCGTCTGCTGATGTAACAGAAGGCCAAGAAGTCCAAGTCGGGCAACTGATAGGTTATGGAGAGTAAAGAAGAGGAGCTCGCAAATGGAAGCGGCGCCTCTTTTTTTGAAGAAAGGTGAGAGTGATGGAAAAACAAATCGTCAGCTGGATCACACATTATCAGCAAACCGGAGATGGAGCGGCTCTTCACAAGGTGCAGGAAGCGTGCTGGCCGATTGTGGAAACAGTTCTGCAAGAGGCGGCAACTGATGCAGAGCAAGTGAACGATTTGCGCCAAAAAGGATTGGAGCGGTTTCCATTCATCATCAGCAAATACCAATCGGATGTGCAGCTTCCGGTTGAAACGTTTTTGAGAAATACGTATCGGTTTTATTTTCATCAGGCAATGAAAGGCTCTTAAAAAAACGGCTTCTATCAGCAGAAGCTTTTTTTTATAACTGAAAAGGAAACTTTTTCTATAACTATCTCGTAACTACTAGAGAACCTAGCAGAAAAGGAGAGATAGAATTGAAACATAAGTTAGTAAAAATGACTTTGCCGCTGCTGATCGTCTGTCTGGCATTTTCTTCTTTTGCGGCGCCCGCCCGTGCTGCTTCTGAAGAAAAACATTGGGATCGCTGGATTGAACGGAATGCCCATCCGCTGGATTCTTCCGATGCTTCAAACAAAGATCTTCGATTTCTGAGGAAAGTGCTGAAAGGAAAACGAATCGTCCAGTTAGGAGAAACCACACATGGCTCAGGTGAGATGAATGCAACAAAGGTCCGCATGATCAAATACCTCCACGAAGAACTGGGATATGATGTACTGGCCTTTGAGTCTGGCTTTCCCGAAGCAAATGCATCCTACCTTCACATGGATCAATTAACCCCGAAGAGCATGATGAAACAATCCATTTACCCCGTATGGCACACAGAAGATGTGGTTGAACTGTTTGATTATATGAAAGCGCAAAAAGAGAAAGGCGATCCGCTTATTCTCACTGGATTTGATATTCAAAGCCTGAGGAATTCATTTGCCGGTGCTGCGAATCAATGGGTAAAGGCAGCGGACCCTGAAAAAGCCGAGCTGCTTTCTCAATCAGAAAATGATTTTTTCAGCTTAGTGTCAAACAGCAAAACGATGGAAGAATTTACGCAAAAGAAGGAAGCGCTTGTAACAAACTACCGGGAGCTTATCAAGTTCGCTGACACACATGCTTCAACGCTAAAAGCGCACCTTCCGAAAGAGCCGAAAGCTTATGAGATCTTTGTGCATTCCCTTCAGTTGAGAATTGACGTAATGGAAACATACATGCTGGAAGAAATGAAAGAAAAGCTAATGGATTATCCGGAGAATATGGAGGATTTTTCATTCTTTATGAGAGACCGCATGATGGCCGAACAATTTCAGTGGGTTGCAGAAACGCTTTATCCAAAAAAGAAGATCATCGTCTGGGGGCACAATTACCATCTTCGCAAACAGAATACCAAAATGATAAAGGACTGGGTACAGCTAAACGGACCTAACATGGGTGATTATTTGCCTGAGCGGCTGAAAAAACAGACCTATACCATTGGAATCTATGCGTACTCTGGAGCCAGTCTGGATAGCTCCGATAATAAGACCGTTAATCCGGTAACAAGCCCGCCGCCGGCTGGAAGTCTTGAAGACTTGCTGAAAGCTGCGAACCATCCATCGGTCTTTGTTGATTTTCTCCATACCAAAAAAAGCAAAGGAACTTCATGGATGTATACCCCCCGTACAGCGCTATATTGGGGTTTCAAGGAGGAGCAAATGATACTGAAGGAACAATATGACGGTGTGATTTGGCTGGAGCATATAACGCCTTCTGTTATTATAAAGTAAAGTGGCATAACCCTGTGCTAAACACAGGGTTATGATTTTAATAATAATTTTTGTTATAGTTATCTGACAACTATCCATGATAATACATAAAACAATTAGCGAATTAATGGAAAATACTATTGTTTTTCCGCAAACCCGCTCGCCTCCTGGGTTTGTAAGAGTTTGGATATTTTTATCAGTCTGGGCGGATGTGTTCATCTTTGAGGTGTTTTCCTGTATGATATAGTAAGAGTGTGCATAACAACTAACTATATCATTGAACAGGGTGTTTATATCATGGAAAAACAATACAGAGTATTACTTTACTATAAATATGTTCCGATTGAAGAGCCGGAGGTGTTTAGAGAGCAGCATCTGGCTTTTTGTAAGGAGCTTGGTTTGTTAGGCCGTATTCTTGTATCAGCTGAAGGGATTAACGGTACGGTATCAGGTACGTTTGAACAGACTGAAAAATATATGCAAGCGATGAAAGCTGATCCTCGTTTTGCGGATATGGTGTTCAAGATTGATGAAGAAGAAAATCATGCGTTCAAGAAAATGTTCGTCCGTCATAAAAAAGAGCTTGTGACGCTTCGCCTTGAGGATGATGTGGATCCAAATGAAACAACAGGAAAGCATTTGAAGCCTAAAGAATTCTTTGAAAAGATGCAGGATCCTGATACAGTCGTCCTTGATGCGCGTAATGATTATGAATATGATCTCGGCCATTTTAGAGGAGCTGTCCGTCCTGACATCGAGGCGTTCCGTGAATTGCCAGAATGGATCGAAGAAAATAAAGAGATGCTTGAAGGCAAAAAGATTTTGACATACTGTACGGGCGGCGTGCGCTGTGAAAAATTCTCAGGCTGGCTGATGAAGCAAGGCTTTGAAGACGTATCACAGCTTGACGGCGGAATCGTCACATACGGAAAAGATCCTGAGGTGCAAGGAAAGCTTTGGGACGGCCAATGCTACGTATTCGATGAAAGAATCAGCGTGCCGGTCAACCGTGTCGAGCATGTCATTGTCGGAAAAGACTACTTTACAGGTGAACCGTGTGAACGGTATGTCAACTGTGCAAATCCATCATGCAATAAGAAAATCATATGCACACCGGAAAATGAATACAAATATATGCGCAGCTGCAGCCACGAATGCCGCACGAACCCAAGAAACTTATATGTACAAGAACACAATATGACGGCGGAAGAAGTTAGCGCCAGACTTGCAGCGATTGAAAAAGAAGAGCACGCTGCCGCTGAATAATATGGAAAGAACACCTCTCATGCAGAGAGGTGTTCTTTTTTTACATGCTTTCCGTTTGTCCGTTTGCGGCGGCCCATTCTTTTTGGCGGAAGGCCTTTTCCCATTTAGAAACCACGATGCAGGCGACCGCGTGTCCCGGTACATTCACACCTGTTCGGGCCATATCCATGATGCGGTCCACGCCTGCAATAATGGCGACGCCTTCGGCAGGCAGCCCCACAGCGTTTGCAGTCGCCAAAAGAACGACAAGGGAGCCCGACGGAACAGCAGCGATGCCTTTGCTGGTCATGACAAGCACAAGCATCATGAGAAGCTGCTGTGACAGCGTCATGTCTACATTGAAGGCCTGTGCCAAGAATATACAGGAAACCGATAAGTATAGGCTTGATCCGTCACAATTCAGCGATAAGCCGGAAGGAACGACAAATGATACCACCCGCTTCGGACAGCCGTATTTCTCCATTCGATCCATAAGCTGAGGAAGAACGGTTTCGGTGCTGGTTGTAGAAAACGCAATCAGAAACAGATCCCATATCATTTTCAGCACTTCAAAATACTTAATGTGAAAGATGAGACCAACAAGCGGAAAGAGGACAAAGAGGATCAGAAACAGACCAAGAAAAACAGTACCGACCAATTTAAACATGGGGAGGAGGAGTTCGATGCCATATTGGCCTACAGAGGCGGCCATTAGGGCAAGCACGCCGATAGGAGCGGTCACCATGACGATTTGCGTCAGTTTAAACATAATCTGAGCGACCGATTCAAAAAAAATCATCACTGGTTCAGAGGCTTTGCCGATGCCAGCGGCGGCGACACCGAATAAAATCGCAAAGAAAATGACAGCGAGTAAATCGTTTCTGGCCATGACATCAATAATGTTTGTCGGGATAATATCGAGGATCATTTGTTTGATATCCACGACTTTCTCTGTATAGCCGGAAAGTTCATGAATATCTTTTTTCGCTAAGTGAGAAAGATCCAGCCCGACGCCCGGTTTTAAGACATTTGCCAATAAAAGTCCCAGGCCCAGCACCAAAGTGGTGATCACTTCAAACCAGATAATGGTCTTTACGCCGAGGCTGCCCATCTTTTTCATACTTCCGCTTCCAGCAGCTCCGATGACAATGGTAGAAAATACAATCGGCACGACAATCATTTTAATCAAGCGGATAAATCCGTCACCGACAGGCCTGAGCGCCATTCCGAAATCAGGAAAAAAGTGGCCGATTACTGCGCCGATAGCCAATGCGATTAAAATTTGAAACGCGATAAATTTTTTCAAATGAATCCCCCTTTAGAATGATATGATGAGGCTTATTCATACCATTCGTGAATCAAATGCAAACCCCTTTTTTAAAAATTTATTTTGATAGCGCTTTCATTATGTTGGATAAAAAGTCCCCCCTCGTCAGGGGGACTTTTTACTTCATGTTCATACGGTTCATTTGTTCCTCAGATACATTTGTGAAAATAATAGGCGTTATGGCGGAAGCGGCATGCTGCTTAATGTAATTCAGATCAAAGGTTAGAAGCAGTTCGCCTTGTTTGACGGTTTGGCCGCTCGTGACATGAGCTTCAAAGCCTTCTCCGTTCAGCTTCACCGTATCAATGCCGACATGAATCAACATTTCCGTGCCGCCAGCGCTTGTAAAGCCAATGGCGTGCTTTGTCGGAAATATCGATACAATCTCGCCGTCAGCGGGGGCAACGACTTTTCCTTCTGTTGGATCAATCGCAAAACCCTCACCCATCATTTTTTCTGAAAATACCTGGTCAGGCACGTCGGATAGGGAGAGTTTTTCTCCTTGTACCGGATATATAAAAGACTCTTCGGCAGGAGGCTCCTGCTGGGTCTCGGCTTCAGCATCAAGCGCCGCGGCGGCAGCCGGGACACCTCCAGCTATAATCGTTTTGATATCATCTTTTAAAGCATCTGACTTTGTGCCGAAAATCGCTTGGAAGTTGTTGTTCACTTCTAACACACCGACCGCCCCAAGCTGCTTTAGTTCGTCTTTGTTTACTTGGCTTGGCTGATGAACGGTGACACGCAGCCTTGTAATACATGCGTCGAGGTTGGCGATATTTTGCTGGCCGCCCAGCGCCTGCAATACGTGGAAGGCGAGCTGGTCTTTTGAAACAGGAGATTTGGCTTCACTTTGATCACCTTCATCTGCTTCACGGCCGGGTGTTTTCAGATTCCATTTCAAAATCGCATAACGGAACAAATAGTAATAAATAAAGGTGAAGACGATCCCGACAGGAATGACGACCCAGCCCTTTGTCGAAAGCCCGTAATTCAGCACATAGTCAATTCCGCCGCCGGAGAAGGTGTAGCCGTGACGGACATGGAACAGATCACACACGACAAAGATGACGCCGGCAAGAATAGAGTTTATTAAATAAAGCACAGGCGCGACGAACAAGAAAGCAAATTCAACTGGCTCTGTAATTCCAGTGAGCATAGACGTAAGCGCTGCTGAAATCATGACGCCGGAAATCATTTTCTTTTTTTCGGGCCGCGCGGTATGGATGATGGCAAGCGCGATTGCCGGCAGACAGAAAATCATGTAAGGGAAATCGCCCATCATAAAACGTCCCGCAGTCGGGTCTCCGGCGAAAAATCTTGTCAGATCGCCGGTTACGGTATTGCCTGTTGATGGATCTGTGTATTCGCCCATCATAAAATAGAAAGGTGTATAAAAAATATGATGCAGTCCAAAAGGAATCAGTAAGCGATAGATTGTCGCATAAAAGAACAGGCCGACCGTTGAATCGGCAATTAAGCTGCTGGCGGCGTTTATTCCGTTTTGAATTAGCGGCCAAACAAATGAGAAAATAACACCGATGACCAATGAACTGACCGAAGTAATAATCGGGACAAATCGTTTTCCTGAGAAAAATCCAAGAACGGGATGCAGCTCTATTGATGAAAAACGCTTGTACAAATATGCGGCAAGCAGCCCGATGATAATGCCGCCGAATACCCCCATATCAATCAGATGCTCGGCCCCTTCATAAGGAGGCTGAAGGCCGAGTAATTTTCCCATGTTATCCAGCGTGACGGTTAAAATCAAGTATCCGATGACAGCGGCAAGTCCGGCCACTCCTTCGCCGCCAGCTAAACCAATCGCGACACCTACGGCAAAAATCAGCGGCAGGTTATCGAATACAACGCCGCCTGCATCCTTTATAATAGGAATGTTAAGTAAATCCTTGTCACCGAAACGGAGCAGCAGGCCGGCTGCCGGCAGGACGGCAACCGGAGTCATCAAAGCGCGGCCGAGCTGTTGCAGAATTTGAAATGCCTTTTTAAACATAACAGTCTCCTTCTATTTGTTTTATAAGGATGATAAGTTCTTCAGTTTTTGAGCTGCTTTTTGATCGGCGATAACGGTTACATGATTGTGTTTTTGAAGAATTGAGGCCGGTACGTCCGGCGTCACAGGGCCTTCAGCCATTTTTTGGATCGCGTCCGCTTTTTCCTCGCCATTTGCTAATAACACAATGTGTTTACTGAATTCCATGATCGTTTTGATGCCCATTGAAACGGCAAGCCTCGGCACAAGTACAGGATCGCCGCCGAAAAATCTGGCATTTGCCTGTATCGTGCTTTCAGACAGCCTGACGATTCGTGTCCGGTCCTCAAAATCAGAGCCGGGTTCATTAAAGCCAATATGGCCATTCGAGCCGATGCCAAGGATTTGCACATCAATGCCTCCCGCCTGGCGGATAAGTTCCTCATACACTTTGCACTCAGCCTCAAGCTGGGGATTGTCTCCTTGCGGGATATGAACATGGTCAGGCTGAACATTGATATGCTGAAAAAGATGCTCGTGCATAAATTTGTTATAACTTTGTGGATGAGATGGAGACAGGCCTGCGTATTCATCCAAATTAAATGTTATAACCTTTGAAAAATCAATTTCGCCTGCCTGATAGTCTGAAATGAGCTGTTTGTACAAGCCGATCGGCGTGCTGCCGGTAGCCAGGCCAAGAACGGCATCTTTCTTTGCCTGTACATATTCCTTAATCATGTTAGCGCTTAACTTACAGAGATCTTCATAATGATCAGCAACGATAATCTTCATCTGACACCCCCTCAATGAAATAGACAAGCACCATATTTGTTATGATCAATTTATGATATTTGTCATTACGAATTTAGCACCATCGCCATAAAATTGTCAACGTTATTTTCTGAAAATTTGTTACAAAAGGAAGTACAAATCTTTCAAAATAGGAAAGCAGATGGTATTATGGTTTCATTCAAAAAGATCGGTTTACATACAGAATGGGGAGGATGAAATGGCAGCTTTATATTCTGTTATCAAATTTAAAATCATTGAATTAATCAAGTCGGGCAAATATCAGGCGAATGATCAGCTGCCGACAGAGAGCGAGTTTTGCGAGCAATATGATGTCAGCAGAACAACTGTAAGGCTGGCTTTGCAGCAGCTTGAGCTTGAAGGATATATTCAGAGAATCCAGGGAAAAGGAACATTTGTATCGGCAGCTAAAATCCAAACGCCGATTCCGCATAAGATTACGAGTTTTGCAGAACAAATGAGAGGGCTGCGTTCTGAGTCAAAAGTGCTTGAACTTGTGGTGATCCCTGCCGATCATTCCATAGCCGAGCTGCTGAAAATGAAAGAGAATGAGCCTGTCAACAAGCTTGTCAGAGTCAGATACGCCGAGGGTGAGCCTTTGCAATACCATACCTCATATATACCTTGGAAAGCGGCACCGGGGCTGGTGCAGGAAGAGTGCACCGGATCTCTGTTTGAATTATTAAGAACAAAATACAATATCGAAATCAGCAGGGGGACGGAATCGATCGAACCGATTTTAACGGATGAAACGATCAGCGGGCACCTGTTAACCAATGTTGGAGCGCCTGCATTTTTATCGGAATCCCTCACCTATGACAAAAATGAAGAAGTAGTAGAATATGCACAAATTATTACACGAGGAGACCGAACGAAATTCACCGTAGAACAGTCATATCAATTGTAAAGCAATGGGAGATAAAGAAAACGCTTTATTGTTTTAGGAAGTGATGAGGAGGACTGGTTCTATGTTTCTATTGATGAATGAGAAAGTGGTGTGGGGGTCTGTCTTTGCGGCTGTCATACTCTCTATGGTGTTTTATCCTTTTCTTCCGGCAGATATGCCGATTCATTATGATGTAACGAACAGCCCGGATTTGACGGTCAACAAGCTGGCTGGAACAGCTATTTTGCCGGCCTTGATGATTGTTTTTGCATTGGCGCGGAAGGTCAACTGGCAGTTAGGGATCGCGGTTTATATTCTGCTGATTGGTCATGCTGTCATTTTGTTTTTAGCAGTTTAACGAAAACAGCCGGAAAAATCTCTGGCTGTTTTTTCTATAACTTCACCTTCATCTTACACTAAATGTAGTGTATAATAGCCGAAGACGATAAAGAATATTCTGACATTTGTATTTGAGCCCTCTTATATCAAATGAGAACGGAAAACCGCCTGTAAAAAAGAAAGGCATTACCGATTTGCAGCTCAAAATTGACAGAAAATTTAAACAAATTCATCTAGAAAGGTGTGCTTATCAGTGAACAAGCTTATTGAACGAGAGAAAATCACATCAAAGAAGGAAAAACCAGACCCTTCATCCTTAGGGTTCGGCAAATACTTTACAGATTATATGTTTGTGATGGATTATGAGGAGGAAAAGGGCTGGCATCGTCCAAGACTTACTCCTTATGCACCGATTATGCTCGATCCGTCCTCTTCTGTTTTCCATTACGGCCAGGCTGTTTTTGAAGGTTTGAAAGCATACAGAACTGAAGATGGCAGGGTGCTGCTGTTCAGGCCGGAGCAAAATATGAAAAGGCTGAACAGATCATGTCAGCGAATGAGTATGCCTCCTTTAGACGAAGAGCTGGTGCTGGAGGCACTGACGCAATTGGTCGAGCTGGAAAAAGAGTGGGTTCCGAGGGAAAAGGGAACGTCGCTGTATATTCGTCCGTTTGTTATTGCCACTGAACCGAGTCTCGGTGTAAAGGCGTCAAAAAACTATACATTTATGATCGTGCTTTCGCCTGTCGGCTCTTACTATGGCGATCAGCTGCAGCCGATTAACATCTATGTGGAAGATGAGTTTGTGCGGGCAGTTAATGGCGGAGTCGGAAATGCCAAGACGTCAGGAAATTACGCGGCGAGTCTTCAGGCGCAGCAGAAGGCGAATGAATTAGGCTATGATCAGGTGCTGTGGCTGGATGCCATTGAAAAGAAATACGCGGAAGAAGTAGGGAGTATGAATATCTTTTTCGTCATAAATGGAGAAGTTGTGACTCCTGCATTAAGCGGAAGTATTTTGAGCGGGATTACACGAGCTTCTGCTATTGAGCTGATCCGAAGCTGGGGCATCCCGGTCCGGGAAGAAAGGATATCGATCGATGATATCTATGCAGCCTCCGCACGAGGAGAATTGACAGAGGTATTCGGCACAGGTACGGCTGCAGTTGTTACGCCTGTCGGCGAACTCAATATTCATGGAAGAACGGTGATTGTGAACGACAGGCAAATAGGAGAAATCTCAAAAAAGCTGTATCAAACGATAACCGATATTCAGCTTGGAAAAGTGAAAGATCCGTTTCGTTGGACAGTGGAAGTATGAGGATAGAAAAAGAACCTGCCTTGGGGCAGGTTCTTTTATTTTGAATGGGTCATATCAGCGGCCGGACGGCTTTTGCGGTTTTTCGTGTAATACACCGCATAGCAGATGGCCATAAACGGCACACCGCAATATAACGCGATTCTTTGATTCGGATCAAAGGCAATGCCAATCACGGATGCCAGACATAAAAGAAATGCGGCAATCGGCACAAATGGGTACCAAGGCGTTCGGTATTTTAAATCTGTGACCTTGTTTCCCGCTTCCAGATACCGTTTTCTGAACATGAATTGAGAAGCGGCGATGCCCATCCAAACGACAACGACGGCAAAGCCGGAAATCGACACGAGTATAACGTACACCGTGTCTGGCGCAAATACGCTGGACAGTAATGACAGGATGCCGCCAATCATGCTGAACACCAGCGCGTTTAGCGGGATTCCCTTTGATGTCAGCTTTGCAAATGTTGGGTGAAGCGTCTGTTCTTTTGACAGTGACCAAAGCATACGGGACGAAGCGTAAAGTCCGGAATTAGCGGCTGACAGGATGGCTGTCAGAATGACAAAGTTCATGATGTCAGCTGCGTATGGTACACCGACTCTGTCAAAGACTGCAACGAATGGGCTTTTGATAACGCCCGCTTCTTGAATCGGAATCAGCCCTGAGAGTACAAAAATGGTTCCAATAAAAAAGAGTGAGAGGCGCCAGACCGTTGTTTTAATCGCTTTTGGTATGGTCTTGTCGGGATCGACGCTTTCACCCGCGGCAATTCCGATCAGCTCAGTTCCCGAGAAGGCAAAGTTGACAGACAGCATGGTCATGAAAATGGGGACAAATCCATTCGGAAAGAGCCCGCCTTCCGCTGTGAAGTTTGACAGCATCGGAGCGGCGCCCCCGTCTTTGATCGGGATGATGCCGAACATAGCGGCGCCGCCTAAAAGAATAAATAATACGATGGCTAATACTTTAATGCTGGAAAACCAAAACTCTGATTCAGCGAAAAACTTAACTGAAAACGCGTTGAGCAAGAAAATCAACAAAGCAAAAACGGCGCTCCACATCCAAACAGACGTATCGGGGAACCAGCGCTGCATTAGCAGGCCTGCCGCTGTGAACTCAGATCCCAATGCAACGGCCCATGTGAGCCAGTACAGCCAGGCGACCGTAAAACCTGTGCCCGGCCCTATGTATGTTGCTGCATAGGTATGAAACGCGCCTGTCACTGGCATGGCTACAGACAATTCGCCAAGGCACAGCATGACCAAATAGACAATTCCCGCGCCGACTAAGTACGCAAGGATGGTTCCGGCAGGGCCTGCTTGCTGTATGGTATAGCCTGAACTTAAGAACAGACCGGTTCCGATGACGCCTCCTAATGAAAGCATAAAGAGGTGTCTGCTTTTCATACTTCTCTGAAAGTTTGTCTCATTCTTGTTGTGAGCGGATTTCATCTTTTTCCAACTTTCTATACGGCGATTTGATGGCTTCCTAATAAAAAATCTCATGTCAGCGGGTGACACGAGATTCCGGCAAGCTGGCTTTTAGGTTAGAATATACAAACTATTCCGATAAGTCAAGTGGTTTTTAAAGTCCGGGCCCAGCCGGCGATTTCTTTAATATCCTCCGGTTTTGTCCGGCAGCAGCCGCCAATCAGCTTTGCTCCGTTTTCATACCAGATGCGGGCGCTTTGTCCGTAAGGCTCGCCGCATGCTGCGCCGTTCCACGTTTTGGTGTCCGGATCATACTGTTCGCCTGAATTCGGATAGACGATAATCGGTTTAGAAGTGTTCTTCTTTAGCTCAGCAATCAATGAAGGGATATGCTGAAGCGGAGTGCAGTTGATCCCGACCGCCGCCGCTTGGCTGTGCTGATCAAGCCATGACGCGCATTCAGCGGCAGGGGTTCCGTCACTGATATGCAGACCGTCTTTCGCGCTGAAGCTGAACCACGCATATGTTTCAGGAAATTCCTTCAGCAGACGGACAATTGCTTTTGCCTCAGTAAGACATGGAATCGTTTCACATGCCAAAACATCCGCACCGGCGTCAATCAGGGCTTTCATACGGGGGCGGTGAAATTCAGCCAGCTCATCCTCAGAGATTCCGTAGTTTCCGCGATACTCGGAGCCATCCGCAAGATAGGCGCCATACGGGCCGACAGAGGCCGCAACGATCGGTTTTGGCCGATTCAAGCGGTTACCTTTCTGTGCCCAAAATTCATCACGGGCTTCGGCCGCGATGCTGACGGACATCTGGATAAGCCGGCGGGCTTCCGCTTCGCTGAGCCCGCGTGCGGCAAAGCCTTCAAACGTAGACTGATAGCTGGCGGTGATCGCACAGTCGGCGCCTGCCGCAAAATAATCAGTATGAACTTGTTTAATCAGGTCCGGCTGCTCCATCAGAATTTTTGCCGACCAGAGACTGTCATTCAAGTTGCAGCCTTTGCGTTCAAGCTCGGTTGCCATCGCGCCGTCTAACACGATAAGCGGGTATGTATCTAATAGATGCTGAATTGGATTCATAGGCTGTTTCGATCCTTCTTTCTGATTTTTTGAAAAGATATGAAAATGGTAAAGGACGTCTTGATGTTTGTCAATCAACCGAAAGATAAAAGGTGTTCAGATTCCATTGATCTGAACACCTTCTGCGTTATGATATTTGTTTGTTATGAGGATCAGCAGGCGTTTCTGAAAGCTCCCAGCATTCAATCCGCTCATGATCTTTTATGACATTTTTATAAAAAACGGGATCTTTGCCCGCTTTTTTCTGCCGGGTATAGTCCTTGAGAGCCGCAAAAACCACCTTCGACAATAAGAAAATGGCGATTAAGTTGACGACGACCATCAAGCCCATAAACAAATCGGCCAAATCCCATACAAGCTGCACCTTGGCTACACAGCCAAACACGATCATTGCAAGCACGCCGATGCGGTAAACGAAGATCAGTTTTTTGCTTTTGTTCAAAAAGCCGATATTGGTTTCGCCATAATAATAGTTGCCGATCAAGGCACAGAATCCAAATAAGAGGATCAGGATGGCGAGAAAGCCTGATGCCCATGGTCCGATATGGGAGCTGAGAGAGGCTTGAGTTAAGGCGATTCCGCTCAGTCCCGGTGTATGATAGGCGTCTGAAAACAGGATGATAAAGGCCGTGCTTGTACAAATGACCAGCGTATCAGTAAGCACACCAAATGCCTGGATCAGCCCTTGTTTTACAGGATGGCTTGTCGTCGCGGTGGCAGCGGCATTCGGTGCGCTTCCCATTCCCGCTTCGTTTGAAAAAATCCCCCGTCTGACACCTTGCATTAAAGCCGCTCCCAAAGCGCCGCCGGCCGCCTGGTCAAATCCAAACGCGTTTTTGACAATAAGCGCAAAAACGGCAGGAAGCTGGGTGATGTTTGTGAGAATCACGAAAAAAGCGACTCCGATATACAGGACAGCCAAAACAACAACAATATATTCAGCCAGTTTTGCGATGCGTTTGACTCCGCCAAAGATAATCGTTCCAAACACAGCAATTAAAATGAGTCCAAGTGTCAGGCGGTTTGTGCCGAACGCGTTTTCAAACGCGAGACTGACCGTATTTGATTGAACCGAGTTAAAGACGATACCGAACGACAGCGTGATTAAAACGGCGAACAAGGCGCCCATCCATCTTTTGTTCAGTCCTTTTTCCATATAATAAGCAGGACCGCCGCGGAAGCCGTTTGCATCTTTCACCTTATAAATTTGAGCCAGTGTACTTTCGACAAAGCTTGACGCTGACCCGATAATGGCAATAATCCACATCCAGAAAATCGCACCGGGCCCGCCCAGCGCAATCGCAATGGCAATACCCGTAATGTTTCCAGTGCCGACACGGGCTGCCATGCTGATACAAAACGCTTGAAACGGAGAGATGCTGTTTTTCGACCGGGATGCAGCGCCTTCCTTTAACACCCTGACCATTTCCTTCAGCATGCGAACCTGCAAAAATTTAAGCCTGAACGTAAAATAGATTCCCAAAGAAAGAAGCAATACAATTAATAGCTTTGACCACAAAAAATCATTAGCGAAACCGACGATATGTTCCAGGAATTGCTGCATACAATCACCTCGTTTTTTATTTTAAAAAATGCTGAGTTCCCACTCCTGTGCGATGTGCTTCAGCAGCATGCCGCCAGTCAGGCTGTTGCCGTATTCATCAATGGCAGGCCCGTAAATGCCGATGCCGCATCCGTTTTGGAAAGGCTGCTCTCTTCTGGCGCTTGGAGGAACCAGCGCCATGATGCCGCCGGAGACACCGCTTTTGGCCGGTACCCCGACAAACGCCGCATATTTTCCGGAGGCGTTATACATGCCGCATGTCAGCATTAAAGCCTTGGCGAGCTTTGCCACATCCTTTGGAATCACCTGCTGGCGGTGAATCGGGTGATAACCGTCATGAGCAAGGATCAGGCCGATCAATGCAATGTCTTCTGTCGTGCCTTCCATAGCGCATTGCTTCAGGTAAACCTCCAGCGTTTCTTCCACATCGGCTTCTAAAAAGTTTGTCTCTTTTAAGTAGTAAGCCAGTGCTCTGTTACGGTGGGCGGTTTCCCATTCAGACCGGAAAACTTCCTCATGTATTCTGGGCCGTTTCCCTATTAATGTTTCAATGACAGAGTACAGATACTCCAGCCTATCGCGGGCTGTCTCTCCCGGAAGAAGCGAGGCGATTGTAATGGCGCCAGCGTTAATCATAGGGTTAAACGGTTTTCCGGGCTTGTGCATTTCAAGACGGATAATTGAATTAAAGGCGTCACCTGTCGGCTCGACATCGACGCGGTCAAGCACATAGGGAATGCCGCGGCTCATGCACGCAGCGATAAAGCTGATGACTTTTGAAATGCTTTGCAGGGTAAAAGGGACGTTCCAATCGCCGGCATGTATCATTGCTCCATTAGGCTCCAATATACAAATGCCGAGCTGTGAGTCATTAACTTTTCCTAACGCGGGGATATAATTTGCGCTTTGTCCATTGGCGGCAAAGGGGCGGTAATGTTCTACCCATTCATACAGCTGTGACGCCAGATTCTTTTCTTCCGGGCGTTCTTTTATCAGTTCTTTCATCAAATTCCTCCTATCTGTTTTTGCTATTGGGGACTGAGGCGGAGTAAAATCGAAGACAGGCGAGGCGTTAAACGCTTTCAAGAATGCGGAAAGGTATCATAACTTTATAATGGAGACTACAGAATCATACAAAATACGACAAAAATTTTTTGAAAATAAGCCGTTGGTTTTATAAAAAGCTTACATACTGGGTCGAAAGAAATTTGCAGGTTTTTTGTCCTTTCCTCAAAATAAAAAATGAGGATGTGATCATAATCAAACTGGAACGTTTTTTTGAGAAAGACGCATATATAATGGCGCTCATGCTCGTTACTGTGCCGCTTGCAGGCGAACTGAAATTTTATCCCCTCAATGAAGAGTTCCGAATCAGCTTCGGCGCGCCGGCTTTTTTCTTTTTCTTAGTGCTGCTGCGGCATGTGTCCGCTGTATTGCCGGGATTTTTGACTGGAACATCGGTTTTCGTATTTCGTGTCTTATTGGAATTATGGGACGGAAGACACGCAGGACTGATTCCAATCCTGTATGATCAAGCGTCCGGCTTTTTCTTTTACATGACGTTTGCATGTCTGTTTTATGTGTTGCGGGCGAACCGCTATCGTGATCGGCCGGTTATGCTCGGTTTTTATGGATTTATGATTGAAATTGCTTCCGATAGCGTCGAACTGGCCGTTCAGTTTCTTATTTTTCATACGGTGGTGACGCCTGAGAAAATAACGGATATCGCGGTCGTTGCGATTTCTCATACATTTATTGTCATCAGCTTTTTTAACGTGCTGAAGCTGTATGAAACGCAGTCCAGAGAAAAGCAGACAAGGCGGCAAAATGAGCACATGCTGATGATTGTGTCGAATTTATATGAAGAAACAGTGCATTTAAAAAAGACGCTGAAAACGACAGAGCACGTGACAAATGAATCCTATCAGCTCTACCGGGAAGTGAACGGCAAGGACGATCAGCTCGGCGGCAGGATTTTAAGGCTGGCAGGGGAAATTCATGAAGTGAAAAAGGACAACCAGAGGATATATGCCGGGCTTTCGAAACTGATTTCTAATGAAAGTTTTAAAGATTATATGAATGCCTCGGACCTTTTCCGGCTTGTCATACGAATGAATGAAAAGTACGCTGAATCATTGGGCAAACAGATCAATTTTCATTGTTCAATAGAGGGTGAGCATGACGATTATCATGTATTTATTGTTCTTTCTATCATTAATAATTTGACGGCAAACGCGGTGGAGGCAATGAGGGATGAGGGAACAGTCAGCCTGAGGCTCCGTAAGCCAGATGAGAGTATGATAGAATTTCAGGTGGAAGACAATGGTCCCGGCATTTCGGAGAAAATCGGAGATATTGTGTTTGATCCGGGCTTTACCTCAACGTATGACAAGTTTGGCACGCCCTCAACCGGAATTGGGCTTTCCTACGTCAAGGAAATCGTGACAGAGCTTGAGGGAGACATCAAGTTTCACAACCAGCAGCAAGGAGTGATCTTTACCATCAGGCTGCCTGCCAGACATTTGATTCAGAAAGGATGAACGGATAATATGCGTTTTTTTATCGCTGATGATGACCGCGCGGTGCGGTCGATTTTAAGGCAGATCATAGAGGATGAGGACCTTGGAGAGGCTGCGGGTGAAGCGGAAGACGGAAGCCAAGTGGAAGGGCATATATTGCAATTTAAGCAGATTGATATTTTGTTAATCGATTTATTAATGCCCGGGCGTGATGGAATTGAGACCATACGCCGGATCAAGGACTCTTATTCCGGGAAAATCGTAATGATCTCACAAGTGGAAGCTAAAGAAATGGTCGGAGAAGCGTATTCTCTCGGCATTGAATATTTTATTCATAAACCAATTAACCGTATTGAAATTGTGACTGTTCTGCAAAAGGTGAAGGAACGGATCGAGCTTGAAAACTCGATCGGAGATATCCAAAACTCTTTAAGCCGGCTGGTCAGCCGAACCGAACGGAAAGCACGGTCTCAGTATAAAAATGACAACAGCTTAAAAGAAGCGGGAACGTTCTTGCTATCCGAGCTCGGCATGATGGGGGAAGGCGGCGCTCATGATATGATGGCGGTCCTTCAGTATTTAACTGAGCATGAACAATCTGAACCTTACGAAAAAAATATCCCTTCTTTAAAACAAATCTTCACACAAGTAGCGGAACGAAAGCTTGGAGCTGCGGCATCACAAACGGAAATCAACCGCGAAGTGAAAGCCTCGGAACAGCGAATCCGCAGAGCCATTATCCATTCGCTGGACCATTTTGCCTCATTGGGCACAACTGATTTTTCGAATCCTAAATTCGAAACCTACGCATCAAAATTCTTTGATTTTCCGGTCGTCAGCCAAAAAATGAAAGAAATTCAATCCAAAGAGGCAAAACCCCTCGCACCTGCCAGAGTGAATATGAAAAAATTTATCCACGTATTTTTTTTGGAAGCAAAGCTTTTGAACGAAACGATGAAAGAAAGAAGTATGTGAAAAAACAGCCGGCTAGCAGCGGCTGTTTTTTTTATGCGGAAAAACGGGGGCTTTCAGCGTTTTTATGAAAAGTCTGAAAATAAAGTTATTGACTTATTGTTTATTTGTCTTACAATTAAACAAAAGAATATGTTGAAAGGAGAGGATATGCAATCACATGATTTTAAAGCGCTTTCAAATGAGCTGTTTACACAAATGACAGGAGGTTTTGTACATGAGCCGTATAAGAAAAGCACCTGAAGGGATTTTAGGTTTTCCGGTTGCGCCTTTTAATACACAAGGAAAGCTGGAGGAAGAAGCTCTGTTTCAAAATATCGAGTTTTTGCTCGAAGAAGGCTTGGAAGCGATTTTTATCGCCTGCGGTTCAGGGGAATTTCAGTCCCTTAG
The DNA here is from genome assembly GCF_023161785.1 of Bacillus sp. 2CMS4F. Taxonomy (NCBI): domain Bacteria; kingdom Bacillati; phylum Bacillota; class Bacilli; order Caryophanales; family Bacillaceae; genus Bacillus; species Bacillus sp. 2CMS4F. The sequence goes on along the minus strand of NZ_JALNTO010000003.1, from coordinate 209,894 downwards.
CCAGAAAGAATACGAAAACATGGTCGAAGTCGCAGTTTCGGCAGCGGGAGGAAAGGTCCCGGTCTATACGGGAGTGGGCGGCAACCTCAGCACCGCGCTTGATTGGGCGCGTATATCGGAGAAAAAAGGCGCTGACGGCTATTTGATCCTTCCTCCGTATTTGGTGCATGGCGAACAGGAGGGGCTGTATCAGTACGCCAAAACGATTATTGAAAGCACGGACTTGAATGCCATTCTGTATCAGCGCGACAACGCCGTATTTTCTCTTGAACAGATCAAGCGGCTGACGGAGCTTGAACAGCTTGTTGGTGTGAAAGACGGGGTGGGGAACATGGATTTGAATATCAACCTCGCCTATACAATCGGTGACCGCTTGGGATGGCTTAACGGAATGCCGATGGCTGAAGTGACGATGCCGTCCTACCTGCCAATCGGTTTTCACTCTTATTCTTCAGCCATTTCGAATTATATTCCGCATATTTCCCGGATGTTCTATGAAGCTTTGAAAAACGGAAACAACGATGCAGTGAAGGAACTCTATCAGCATGTCATTCTGCCGATCAACGATATTCGGAAGCAGCGGAAAGGGTATGCGGTGTCCTTGATCAAAGCCGGCATGGAGATTATGGGGATGAATGTGAGAAATACAGCCAGACCGCCTGTCGGACCGGTTGAAAAAGAACACTATCAGCAATTGGAAGCCATTTTGAAGCAAGCGGCGGATCGTTTCCCGAAGAAGGCCGCGACGGTTTGACAAACATAAAAAGCATGAAAGGGGCAATGGGCATGTCTGTAATCACGGAAAAAAACACATATCTCAATTTTATTAATGGAGAGTGGGTCAAAGCTCAATCAGGCGACATGATCAAGTCGGAAAATCCTGCGGATGTGAATGACATCGTCGGCTATGTGCAGAGTTCAACGGCTGATGATGTGGACCGGGCCGTCGCCGCCGCTAATGAGGCAAAAACGGGATGGAGAAAGCTGACGGGTGCAGAACGGGGCCAATTGCTGTACAAAACAGCTGATATCATGGAGCAGCGCTTAGAGGACATCGCCGCATGTGCGACGCGTGAAATGGGAAAAACCCTGCCGGAAGCAAAAGGAGAAACCGCTCGCGGCATTGCGATTCTTCGCTATTACGCCGGCGAGGGCATGCGCAAAACAGGCGATGTCATCCCGTCTACTGACAAAGACGCACTGATGTTTACAACCCGTGTCCCGCTTGGTGTCGTCGGCGTGATTTCGCCGTGGAACTTCCCGGTAGCGATCCCGATTTGGAAAATGGCGCCGGCACTGGTGTACGGCAATACTATTGTCATCAAACCCGCAACAGAAACTGCCGTTACATGTGCGAAGATCATCGCTTGTTTTGAAGAAGCGGGACTTCCGGCGGGAGTCATCAATTTGGTGACTGGCCAAGGGTCAGTTGTCGGCCAAGGCATTGCCGAACATGACGGGGTCAATGCCATTACGTTCACGGGTTCGAATCAGGTTGGGAAAATCATCGGGCAAGCCGCTTTAGCGAGAGGCGCCAAATATCAGCTTGAAATGGGCGGGAAAAACCCGGTGATCGTAGCGGACGATGCTGATCTTGAAGCGGCAGCAGAAGCCGTGGTGACAGGCGCTTTCCGTTCAACAGGCCAGAAGTGCACCGCAACAAGCCGTGTCATTGTCCAAAGCGGAATTTACGACCGCTTTAAAGAAAAACTGCTGCAGCGCACAAAGGAGATTACGATCGGAGACAGCTTGAACGAAAACGTTTGGATGGGACCGATCGCAAGCAAAAATCAGCTTGATAACTGTCTGTCATATTTTGAAAAAGGCAAGCAGGAGGGCGCTTCTCTTTTGATCGGAGGAGAAAAGCTGGAGGATGGAAAGTATCAAAACGGATATTATGTGCAGCCTGCCATATTTGACAACGTGACATCTGACATGACGATTGCCCAGGAGGAAATTTTCGGACCGGTCATCGCTCTGTTAAAGGTGGACACGATGGAGGAGGCTTTAGACATCGCCAATGATGTGAAGTTCGGATTAAGTGCATCTATTTTTACGCAAAACATCGGCCGTATGTTTTCATTCGTTGATGAGATTGAAGCCGGGCTTGTCAGGGTCAACGCGGAAAGCGCAGGGGTTGAGCTTCAGGCGCCATTTGGCGGCATGAAGCAATCAAGCTCCCACTCCCGCGAACAGGGTGAGGCCGCGAAGGACTTCTTCACGGCGATCAAAACCGTATTTGTGAAGCAGTAAAGGTGCTGGAAAGAGGCGCTTGTCTCTTTCCAAGCCTTATCACCGCCAGCATATGATTCTCTACTTTGACAAAGGAGAAGATATTATGAAAAAAGACCATGCGAATGTTTCGCCGGCGGGCAAAAAAACATCTGTACGCTGGTTCATCGTATTTATGCTGTTTCTTGTGACGTCTATTAACTACGCAGATCGTGCGACGCTTTCGATTACAGGTGATTCCGTCCAGCATGACCTTGGACTGGATTCGGTTGCCATGGGGTATGTTTTTTCTGCATTCGGCTGGGCCTATGTCATCGGACAGCTTCCCGGAGGCTGGCTGCTGGATCGATTTGGCTCAAAAACGGTTATTGCGTTAAGCATCTTTTTCTGGTCATTTTTTACGCTGCTGCAAGGGGCGATTGGATTTTTTACCGCTGGCACAGCGATTATCCTGCTGTTCGCGCTGCGCTTTTTAGTCGGGCTTTCTGAGGCGCCTTCATTTCCCGGAAACGGCAGAGTGGTTGCTTCCTGGTTCCCGAGCTCCGAACGCGGTACAGCTTCAGCCTTTTTTAACTCAGCTCAATACTTCGCAATCGTCATTTTTTCTCCTTTAATGGGCTGGCTCACCCACTCTTTTGGCTGGCATTCCGTCTTCGTGGTGATGGGGGCCGCGGGAATCCTACTGGCTTTTATCTGGTTAAAAACGGTATATGAACCGAAAAAACATCCAAAGGTCAACAAAGCAGAGCTTGCGTACATTGAAGAAGGCGGCGGGCTGATTTCAATGGATGACAGTCAAAGCAAGCAGGAAAAAGAATCAAAATGGCCGTATATCAAACAATTATTAACCAACCGCATGCTGATTGGCGTGTACATCGCGCAATATTGCATTACGACTCTCACCTATTTCTTTCTCACATGGTTTCCGGTATATTTGGTTCAGGCCCGCGGAATGTCCATTCTTGAAGCGGGATTTGTGGCTTCCCTCCCGGCGCTGTGCGGATTTGCGGGCGGCGTGCTTGGAGGCATCGTGTCTGATTTTTTATTGAAAAAAGGCCGTTCTCTCACCTTTGCGAGAAAAGGACCGATCATTGTCGGCATGCTGCTGTCTTGCAGCATGATTATCTGCAACTATACAGATTCAGCGTGGCTCGTCGTTGTAATCATGTCACTCGCGTTCTTCGGAAAAGGCTTTGGCGCCTTGGGCTGGGCTGTCGTGTCGGACACGTCGCCAAAAGAGTGTGCAGGATTAAGCGGCGGTTTGTTCAACACATTCGGAAACATCGCCTCGATTACGACTCCGATTATTATCGGCTACATCGTGAATGCTACAGGATCTTTTAATGGCGCGCTCGTTTTTGTCGGCGCTAATGCGATTGCAGCAGTCCTCAGCTATTTGCTGCTGGTCGGGCCGATCAAACGAGTCGTATTAAAGAAACAAGAGCAAGACCCCGATCAATCACTGCCTGTCTAATACTTATGAAAGCGCTTTATCAAAGGAGGATGACAGATGAGTTCACCAATACAGGAACAGGTTCAAAAAGAAAAAAGATCGAATATTCCATCAATTGCTGAAATGAGAGTCATTCCAGTCGCGGGGCATGACAGTATGCTGCTGAATTTAAGCGGCGCCCACAGCCCATTTTTCACCCGAAATCTTGTCGTCTTAACGGACAGCAGCGGGAATCAGGGTGTCGGCGAGGTGCCGGGCGGGGAAGCGATCCGCCGCACACTGGAGCTTGCAGAGCCGCTTGTTGTCGGAAAATCGATCGGCGCGTACCAGTCGATTTTGCAAACAGTCAGAAAGCAGTTTGCGGACCAGGACAGGGGAGGCCGCGGAATCCAGACATTTGATTTGCGCACTGCGGTGCATGTGGTCACGGCTTTAGAAGCCGCTTTGTTAGATGTGCTCGGCAAATTTCTCAATGAACCGGTTGCGGCTTTGCTTGGAGAAGGACAGCAGCGGGATGAGGTCAAGATGCTCGGTTATCTATTTTACATTGGTGACCGAAAGCGGACGACATTGCCGTATCAAAGTAATCAGCAGTCAGATTGCGAGTGGTTCCGCCTCCGCCATGAGGAAGCGCTGACTCCTGAGGCCGTTGTACGTCTTGCAGAAGCGGCGCAAGAGCGCTACGGCTTCCAAGATTTCAAGCTGAAAGGCGGCGTATTGCGGGGCGAGGAAGAAATGGAGGCCGTCACCGCGTTATCAAAACGTTTTCCTGAGGCGAGAATTACCCTTGATCCGAACGGGGCTTGGCCACTAGAAGAAGCTGTTACATTATGCAGAGGAAAGCAGGATGTACTTGCTTATGCCGAAGATCCGTGCGGGTCGGAAAACGGTTATTCCGCACGTGAAGTGATGGCTGAGTTCCGCCGCGCGACAGGCCTGCCGACAGCGACAAATATGATTGCGACTGACTGGCGGGAAATGGGGCACGCGATTCAGCTGCATGCGGTCGATATTCCGCTGGCTGATCCCCATTTCTGGACGATGCAGGGTTCGGTGCGGGTTGCACAGATGTGCCATGATTGGGGGCTGACGTGGGGCTCGCACTCCAATAATCATTTTGACATTTCCCTTGCCATGTTTACCCATGTGGCGGCCGCAGCTCCGAGACGCATCACGGCGATTGATACCCATTGGATCTGGCAGGACGGTCAGCGTTTAACCAAACAGCCTTTAGAAATTGCTGATGGCTGTGTGAAGGTGCCTGATAAGCCTGGGCTTGGCATCGACATTGATATGGAACAAGTGGAAAAAGCGCATGATCTTTATCGAAAAATGAATTTAGGCGCACGGAACGATGCAATCCCTATGCAGTTTCTAATCAGCAATTGGGAATTTGACCGCAAGCGCCCGTGTCTGGTGAGATAAGTTTTATTCTAAATATTGTCATAACGAATATTTTGTCTTACAATTGAACAACTGAAGGGAGAGTTGTTCGTGTACGAAGGTTTAGAAGATCTGAAGGTGGATACAGTCAATCGGAAAACATTAGCCAAGCAGGTCATTGAACGGATTGTCCATTTACTGTCAAGCGGACAATTAAAGGCCGGAGACAAATTGCCGACGGAAATGGAGCTAATGGATATCTTACATGTCAGCAGACCGGTGCTTCGCGAAGCGCTTAGCTCACTAGAGACGCTGGGCGTTATCACGAGAAAAACCCGCGGCGGCACGTATTTCAACGACAAAATCGGGATGCAGCCTTTTTCCGTCATGCTTGCTTTGGCGACTGATAATCTTCCGGCCATTATTGAAGCGCGGATGGCGTTAGAACTCGGGCTGGTGACGATTGCCGCGGAAAAGATAAATGAAGATGAGCTTAAGCGTTTACAGAAAACAATCGACGACATCGCCAGCAGCACTGACAACAATTATGGAGAAGCAGATAAAGAATTTCACCGAATTATTGCATTAAGCGCTAATAATCCCGTTGTTGAAGGAATGATTCAATCTTTGCTGATCACACATGCGAAAATCGACAGCCAGATTCCGTACAGGGAAAGGGATGTTACGGTTGAATACCACAAAAAAATCTACGACGCCCTTGCCAAAAGAGATCCTTACCAGGCTCATTACCACATGTATGAGCATTTGAAATTTGTCCGTGACAAAATTTTGAATGGGATAGACGAAACATAATTGTTATGACAGCCGCAGTTTGAAATCGGGATTTGCGGCTTTTTTTAAACCAAAATCAGAAAGCGTTTACAATGTTGAGGAGTGATATTCCTATGGTGATGAACCTCAGACAGAATCAAGCGCCTCTTTACATTAAAGTGAATGTAAAAGATAACACGGCGATTATTGTAAATGACGGCGGACTGAAAAAGAGCACTGTTTTTCCATGCGGGCTGATGCTTGAAGAAGATGTCCCTCAAGGCCATAAAGTGGCCCTAACCGATTTGAATCAGGGGGATGCCATCGTGCGTTATGGAGAAGTGATCGGATTTGCAGATCAGCCGATCAAACGCGGAAGCTGGGTGCGGGAAGCTTTGGTGAGAATGCCCGCCCCTCCGGAACTCCATGACCTTCCTATCGCAAACAAAGTGCCTGAACCGCTGCCGCCTCTTGAAGGCTATACGTTTGAAGGATATCGAAATGCTGACGGCAGTGCGGGAACGAAAAATATTCTCGGTATCACCACAAGTGTTCAATGTGTCGTCGGCGTGCTGGGTTATGCGGTAAAACGGATAAAAGAAGAGCTTCTTCCGAAATATCCAAATGTCGATGATGTCGTGCCGCTTCATCATCAATATGGATGCGGCGTGGCCATCAATGCCCCAGACGCCGTGATTCCCATACGCACGATTCAAAATCTGGCAAAGCATCCGAACTTCGGCGGGGAAGTGATGGTGGTCGGATTAGGATGTGAAAAGCTCCTCCCGGCACGGATTGCACCTGAGAAAAAAGATCACATCATTTCACTTCAAGATCATCAAGGCTTTGCGAATATGATTCAATCGTTGATGGAAATGGCGGAGGAGCGGTTAATCAGACTCAATAGCAGAGTCCGTGTAACCTGCCCTGTTTCTGATCTGGTAATTGGCCTTCAATGCGGCGGCAGTGATGCCTTTTCCGGCGTGACGGCGAATCCGGCAGTGGGATATGCGGCTGATTTATTGGTTCGGGCAGGCGCAACGGTCTTGTTTTCTGAAGTGACTGAGGTGCGGGATGCGATTCACTTATTAACGCCCCGGGCTGTCAGCGAAGAGGTCGGACGTTCGCTGATCGATGAGATGAAGTGGTATGACAGCTATCTGAGGCGGGGGGAAGCAGACAGAAGCGCCAATCCGTCACCTGGCAATAAAAAAGGCGGTTTATCCAATGTGGTGGAAAAAGCGTTAGGATCGGTAGCAAAGTCAGGCACAAGCCCCATTTCCGGTGTGCTCGGGCCTGGGGAGAAGGCGGAGAAAAAGGGTTTGCTGTTTGCAGCGACGCCGGCAAGCGACTTTGTGTGCGGAACCCTTCAGCTGGCGGCAGGCATGAATCTGCAGGTCTTTACGACAGGCAGAGGAACACCGTATGGATTGGCTGCTGCGCCAGTGCTGAAAGTATCTACACGCCATTCATTAACAGAGCATTGGGCGGATTTAATCGATATCAATGCCGGGCGAATTGCTACCGGAGAGGCCAGTATTGAAGAAGTCGGCTGGGAGATTTTTCGCATGGTCTTAGATGTAGCGAGCGGCAGGAAACAAACATGGGCGGACCATTGGGGCCTTCATAATGATTTGTGTTTGTTTAATCCCGCGCCTGTGACTTGATTCATTTTTTATAGTAGATCAAAACTGGAATATGATGTAAGATGGAGATCAACTACAATGAACGGAGGGGTTCCGACATGGCATTCATTAGATTCCGATTGACACGAATTCAATAGTGAACGACACTCGCCTGGATGCGGGGAATCGGGATGAATCTGCCTATGTATGTACCCTTATATTGTCATGAAAAGAGGGTGGCGATGCTGCCCTCTTTTTTTGTTCCTTAAAAACATCCCTTCTCTCTAACGACAGGCGGAATATGAGAAAGGGGAAAAGAGATGACAAACCCGAACGAAAGGCAGCTAATCACTGAGATTGTCGCGCTTGCACGCAATCAAGGTTTGACGGTTCACTGTGATAACGCTCAATTGAATGAAACGGGAATGGATTTTCAAGTTGTATTTGCCGAGGATGATACAGGTATGCCATGGGTACTGCGAAAACCGCGGCGAAGCGATGTAGTTGAAAGAGCAGCTTCAGAAGGCAGAACGCTTGCCTTTCTCCGCGCGAACCTCACAGCTGATGTGCCGGATTGGAAAATTCATATGCCGGAATTGATCGCTTATCCGAAGCTTAGCGGAACGCCTGCTGCTGGGATTGATTTGGAACAGAAACAGTATGTATGGAATATGAGTCATCAGCCGCCGTCAGATAATTTTGTTCATACACTTGCTGAAATACTGGCAGAATTACATGGCATGAATCAAACATCTGCCGGCCAATCCGGAATAGAAGTGGTGATGCCAGAAGATTTCAGGAAAATGACAGCTGAATCTATGGCTGATGTAAAGAATAAGTTTGGCGTATCTAAGCAGCTTTGGGAAAGATGGCAAACGTGGATCAATGATGATGCATACTGGCCCGGTTTCTCCGCGCTGATACACGGCGATTTCCATCCGCCGCATATCCTTATTGATCAAAACGAACACGTGACAGGCCTCCTGGATTGGACAGAAGCGAAAGTCGCCGATCCAGCCAAGGATTTTGTCTTTTACCACATGATTTTCGGAGAAAAAGAAACAGCCCGTTTGCTTGAATGCTATGATCAAGCAGGCGGCCGTGTATGGTCAAAAATGCAGGATCACATCTCAGAGATGCAGGCGGCGTATCCGCTGGAAATTGCCAAGTTCGCTCTTCAGACACAGCAGGAGGAGCACGTAAATATGGCTCTGGAAGCACTTGGCGAACCTAAATTGAATTAAGAATTGACTTCTGTAAATTGACGGAGTATTATAAATTTTACAAATGAAAAGAACGGATTAACAATTAAGAGGAAGAGCAAGTAAGCATCAGTGAGCGGGGTTCAGAGAGTCGGTGGCAGGTGTGAACCGATCCTCCCCTGATGCCGAATGGGCTTCTGAATTGCTTTGCTGAATAGATAGTAGGCAATGCCGGGATGCTCTCCCCGTTACCAAGAGAGGAGTATCGAAACTGACGTTTTCTGTACTGATGAGCGAATGGCTTTTTAGCTGTTAATAAAGGTGGTACCGCGAGACCCTCGTCCTTTGATAGGACGGGGGTTTTTGTGTTTCTTAAAGGAGGTGACGGCCAATGGAAGAAGGCTGGTGGTCCATGTTTAATCAATGGGAAAGGAGGAATTCAAATGGTGATCGCAACTGATGATCTGGAGGTTGCTTGTCCGCATTGTGAAAGAGCCGGAGAAATAGAAGGCAAACCTTGCCCGGCATGCAGCGGGAAGGGCGTCATTCTTACCGCACAAGGAAATACGCTTTTGGATTTTATCCAAAAACATATGAACAAGTAAAGGAGAAAAACTGAGCAGAGCGGCTGCAGGCAAAAGCTGAAAACAGGAAAAAAAGAATAAATTTTGTAAAACACACATGTTTTTCAATTACAATAAGCGTAATGACATGTGTGTTTTTTGACTATGAAAAGGTTAGGTGAGAGGATGCAGCGCATATTGCTTGTGGAGGATGACCATTCAATCAGTGAAATGGTGGACCATTATTTAACAAAAGAAGGCTTTGAAATCGTGCATGCTTACGACGGTGAAGAGGGCATTCGGAGGTTTCAAGAGCAGGCGTACGACCTTATTCTGCTTGATATTATGCTTCCGGAGCTGAATGGAATGGATGTTTTAAAAATCATTCGGGAAAAAAGCAAGATTCCTGTTTTAATGATTTCAGCAAAAGACGGAGATGTTGATAAAGCACTGGGGCTGGGATTCGGGGCGGATGATTATATCGCCAAACCGTTTTCGATGATTGAACTGACAGCCAGAGTCAAAGCAGCGATACGGAGGGCGACGCAATATTCGTCGAGTGAACCGGCTGAACATCAGGTGATTCGTGTTCACCAGCTTACGATCGATATAGACAATGTATCCGTTCTGAAAAACGGCGAACCGCTTCAGCTGACGTCAACCGAATGGCAGCTGCTGATACTATTTGCAGCAAATCCTAAAAAGGTGTTTACGAAAGAACAAATCTATCGTTCCGTATGGAATGAGGAGTACTTTGGCGACCAAAACATCATTAATGTACATATGAGACGGCTGAGAGAAAAGATTGAAGATGATCCATCGTCTCCTCAATATATCAAAACATTATGGGGCATCGGCTATAAATGGGGAGAGTTTTAGAATGGCAGTATTAACGATAGCCGCTATCATCGCTTTGGCGTGTCTGAATGTCATTCAATATATGATGAAAAAGAACCGGGACAGGAATTTGACGTATACGGCAGAAAAGCTTAGCGCCATGCTTGACAACGAATCGGCCGATCAGGTTTTACTTCATACAGATGACCGTGCGCTCAGGGACCTGCTCGTCAACATCAATCTGCTCGCTGAGGATCATCAGCATATCAACGCCCGGTTTGCAAAAACAGAGCAATCCATGAGACGGATGCTGACCAATATGTCACACGATCTCAAAACACCTCTGACGGTTATTCTCGGTTATATCGAAGCCATCCAAAGTGACCGGGATATGCCGGACAGCGAGCGGGAAAGACTGCTTGAGAAGCTGCACCAAAAAACAAATGAACTCATCCAAATGATCCACTCTTTTTTTGATTTAGCCAAATTGGAATCTGAAGACAAACAAATCCCGATTACAAAAATACATATCAACGAAGTATGCAAACGAAATATCCTGCATTACTATGATGCCGTTCAGGCAAAAGGTTTTAACGCGGAGATTGATATTCCGGATACGCCGGTATACGCGCATGCAAATGAGGAGGCGCTGGACCGTATCCTGCAAAATTTATTATCCAACGCGATTCAATATGGCGCGGTTGGCAAGTTTATCGGATTATCACTTTCTTATGATGAGACAAGCATTGCCATCTCCGTATGGGACCGCGGAAAAGGAATCAGTGAAACAGACCAGCAGCGGGTTTTTGAGAGGCTGTACACACTTGAAGAATCAAGAAACAAAGCATTCCAAGGGAGCGGTCTCGGTTTGACGATCACGAAAAGGCTTGTGGAAAAAATGGGGGGCTCCATCTCTCTTCAAAGCAAGCCGTGTGAACGGACAGCGTTTACGATTACATTAAAACGAATGACCTATTAACAATCGTAAGAATTTCTTAAGAATGAAGAAATAAAAATGACAGGGCCCGCCGCTACAATAGAAAACAGGAAAAAGAGGAAAGGAGCAACAACGTTGACTTACATCGTACAAACAAATGGACTGACCAAAACGTTTCAAGGCAAAGAAGTCGTATCAGATGTCAGCATGCATATCAAAAAAGGTGAAATTTACGGCTTTCTCGGCCCGAACGGAGCAGGGAAAACAACCATCATGAAAATGCTGACAAGTCTTGTAAAACCGACAAGCGGTGAAATCATTATCCTCGGAAACAATCTCACCCATACGTCATATGAGGTGCTCGGCAAGATCGGCAGCATGATTGAATATCCGATTTTCTATGAAAATCTGACGGCTATCGAAAATTTAGAGCTGCATTGTGCATACATGGGATACCACAATAAAAAAGCCATTCAAGAAGTGCTCGATATGGTGAATTTAAAACAGATCGACAAGAAACCCGTCAAAACATTTTCGCTTGGAATGAAGCAGCGCCTCGGCATAGCGCGCGCCATCCTCACCAAACCTGATCTGCTTATATTGGATGAGCCGGTAAACGGCCTTGATCCTGTCGGCATTAAAAAGATCAGAAACTTATTTCAAGTATTAAGCAAAGAGTATGGAATGACACTGCTGATCTCCAGCCATATGCTGAGTGAAATCGAACAAATTGCGGACACAATCGGCGTCATTCGTGAAGGCAGGCTGCTGGAAGAGGTGTCGATGGAAGATGTCAGGGGGCAAAACACAGAATACATCGAACTCGTTACATCGAATCAGACAAAAGCCTGCTTTGTGCTTGAGAAAGAACTTCACATTGCCAACTTTAAAATCTTAAATGATAAAACCATTCGGATTTATAATGCTCAACAATCACAGGGTGCCATATCAAAAGCGCTGATTTTAAATGATGTAGACATTGAATCAATGAATAAAAAGTATACGTCACTGGAGGACTACTTCATCAGCTTGATCAACGGCAATCACATCAGTGCGTAAAGGAGGCGAGACCGTTGCTGAATTTGATCAGAATCGAATTAAGGAAAATGAAGATGGGATGGTATGTAAGAGGAGTCATCATTGCTAACCTGATTATCCTTGGCTTTATGTGGTTGGTCAGTTACATAGAAAAAGCGGAGGGCACTGAATCGTTTCAAAGCATGGATGATGCATTTCTCGTCATTGGCACTTTTGTCAGAGCGGTGTTTATCGTTTTTGGCGCTGTACTGATCGCCAAATTAGTCATATCGGAATATAAAAACAAAACGATTCAAGTGATGTTCACGTACCCGATCAGCCGGAAAAAACTGCTCGCTGCTAAGCTTAGCATCTCAGGCGGGCTGACGTTTATCACCATTTTGGTCTCAAATGCGCTCGTAGCAGCCGCTTTCTATATGCTGAACTCGATCTACCATGTCATTCCGGGAGAATTGAGCGCCGATGTCATTTCTCAGCATTCGGTAAAAATGGCGGTTTTTGCTTTTGGCGCCGCTGGCACCAGTTTAGTTCCCATCTTTTTTGGGATGCGTAAGCACTCTGTCTCGGCAACCATCATTTCATCTGTCGTGCTCGTCATGCTGATGAGTTCAACAAGCCCGGGCCTGTCCATTTCTTCCATTGTATATATTCCATTATCTCTAGCTGCTGTCGGTTTGTTTTTTTCATACATGGCAGTCAGGAAAGCTGACCGGCAAGATGCTTAAATACGGAGTTGAAACAACATGTTGAATTTAATGAAACTTGAATTGAAAAAAATGAAATTAGGCTGGTATTACAGAGGCGCCGTTATTGCAAATCTATGTATTCTCGGATTTATATGCTTGATCGCATCAGAAGAAAAAAAACTCCCGCAGCCGGAGGTGATGACTGATGCGGCATCCACGCTATTTTTGCTTGGAACGTTTGTAAGATCTGTATTTGTTGTTTTCGCCAGTGTGCTGATTGCCAAATTGATTATTAGTGAGTACAAAAATAAAACGATTACCGTCATGTTTACATATCCCATCAGCCGGAAAAAACTGATTGCTGCCAAGCTGCTGATTACAGGCGGACTGACGTTTACCACCATTATGGTGTCTGAAATTGCGCTTTCATTCATCTTTGCGCAAATCAATCAATATTATCAACTTATACCTGAGATGTTATCAGTCCAGACTATCGGGCAAGAGGTCGGCAGTATGGCGATATATGCCGCTTCGGCTGCGTGCTTGAGTTTTATTCCTTTATATTTTGGGATGAGGAAACGCTCTGTTCCGGCTGCTATCATTTCATCGGTTATATTGACGATACTGATCAGCCAGCAAAGCCCCGAGTTATCGCTGGCAACGATTATCTACATTCCGCTTTCTTTAGGTGCGATCGGCATCTTGATAGCGATTTGGTCTGTCCGAAACATAGACCGGGAAGATGCTTTATGATAGAAGGCCGATGCTGTCAGCACCGGCCTTTTGATTATGAATTTGTTCTTGTTTCAAGATAATGCTTTTTGCCAATTTCTTTGCTCATCATATAGAAATGGAAGCAATATTCACCGATGGCCATGGCGATTGCTCCGAATAGAGCCGCCAGCGCAATTTCTCCGCCAGTCATCCCCATAGAAAGCGGCATGCCCATCAGCCAAATCACGAGAAATGCCAAACCGAAATCAGCCAAAGTGGCGATCATATTGTTCCATCGGGGCAATACATAAAGGTCTCCAAGCAAATAAGAAATGACCCCTAACACAACTGTCATCAGCAGCGTATCACCAAACGTGAAACCAAAGCCAAGACCCAGCACCAAATACAAAACAATAATCGTCATAATACCTTTAATCGCGAGCGCTTTCACATGTGTCATGATAAGGTTCCTCCTTCTTTTATCTGATTTGTTATGTATGATTCCTCAAATACGGAAAGTTAAACATTACTTTGTGTTCTTCACAAAGCGTTTTCGGCTATGGGTGGAAAAAGGATGAGGAATTGTTATGAATTTAGGGGTGAATCTGCATCTGCCATGCCGTAGAATCCGGGATTTTACTGGAGATTTCCCTTGACGGCCAGGTGTCCATTTTTCTTCTGCAATTACCGATCTTTATGGTTTGTGACAGTACCGAGAGAATAAATTTTAAAACTTCTTCTGTCCCTCCGTCATCACTCTTTGGGTATTGCAATATGATGAAAGGAGAAAAAGGGGAGGTGACGTGATGGCGGTTGTGAGAGCAACAAGTGCTGATGTCAACTTGATGGCACGGCTGCTCAGAGCGGAAGCGGAAGGTGAAGGAAAGCAGGGGATGCTGCTTGTCGGAAATGTTGGGATTAATCGGCTGAGGGCCAATTGCTCTGATTTTAAAGGCCTCCGCACCATCAGGCAGATGATTTTTCAGCCGCATGCGTTTGAAGCGGTGACTCATGGATACTTTTATCAAAGACCGCGGGAAAGCGAGCGGGCCTTGGCACGCCGGACGATAAACGGGGAGAGGTTCTGGCCGGCAAAATTCAGCTTGTGGTATTTCAAGCCGGAAGGAAACTGCCCGCCGACCTGGTATAACCAGCCGTTTGTAGCCAGATTCAAATCACATTGTTTTTATCAGCCGACGGGCGAAACATGTGAAAATGTATATAACACATTTTAAAGAGAGACGCCGTTCACATCTGAACGGTGTTTTTTCTTTAAAAAGTTATACCAATGGTAAATATTTCTGTGAGATAATCGGATAAAAGAACTACAGGAGATGACAAAATGGCGACAATTGACCTGCAAAAGAAGAGCGTAAAAATCGTACTGGAGAAAAAACAGTTAACCAAGGTGACGGCTCGTGTCGGGCTGGTGCTGGATATTACCGGTTCAATGAGAACGCTGTATAAAAACGGAACGGTTCAAAAAGTGGTGGAGCGGATTTTGGCTGTGGCTGATCAGTTTGATGATAACGGCCTGCTTGATGTATGGGTTTATGATAATGAATTCTCCCGGTTAAAGCCAGTCTCTGAAATCGATTTTTCAGGCTATGTTGATCGCGAAATTTTGAATAATGAACTCTTGCATAAATTCGGGAGAAATGATGAGCCGCCGGTCATAAAAGACGTGTTACATAAATATGTTGTGGAAGAACCGAGTTCATATCCCGCTTTTATCGTTTTTATTAATGATGGAGGGTGTAAAAAATCCATCAAACCCATTATTGAAGCTGCCTCTGATAAACCGGTGTTTTGGCAGTTTGTCGGCATCGGTAACGGCAATTTCGATTTTCTTAATAAACTGGATACGCTAGAAGGGCGTGTTGTTGATAACGCAAACTTCCTGCATATCGAAGACATTGAATGCATCTCTGATGATGAGCTTTATGATGCATTGCTTACTGAATTTCCATTTTGGCTGCAAGAAGTGAAGGAAAAAGGAATTTTAATAGAACAAGAGCCTGAAGCTGCAAAACCGGAAAAGAAGGGCTTTTTCAGCAGATTGTTTTCTAAATAACAGATAGCCTTTCCGAACACTGAGTGATTTTGCAAAATCGCTCGGTGTTTTTGTTTTTTTAAGATCATGTGAAGAAAAATGGGTAAAAAGGGCGGCTTGCAAACGACAGGATATGCAGAAAACACGCCGTTTTGCCAGCTGTCGGCATGTTTCGGCGAAAGGGCTGTGAATGAAGTCCTGTTTCCCATGTTCAGTGCTTACAATCCCTTCACACTTCTTCACAGCTAATTAACAATGGTTTCCTATAATGAAAGCGATCAATGAGAAGAGAGGGGATCTGGAATGGCATATGACAGTCGTTTTGACGAATGGGTAAAGAAATTGAAAGACGAAAGCTTTCAGAATAATACGTTTGACCGCCGCAAATTTATTCAGGGGGCTGGAAAAATTGCGGGGCTTTCTCTTGGGTTAACCATTGCTCAGTCAGTCGGAGCATTTGAAGTAAATGCTGCGCCTAAGTTCTCTAGTTATCCGTTTACGCTCGGCGTCGCTTCAGGAGATCCGCTTTCTGACAGCGTCGTGCTCTGGACGCGTTTGGCGCCAGATCCGCTGAACGACGGGGGGATGCCGAACCAGGCTGTGCCTGTCAAATGGGAAGTGGCAAAGGATGAGAACTTCCGCAAGATCGTAAGAAAGGGCACAGAAATGGCCAAACCGAGTCTCGCCCATTCTGTCCACGTGGAAGCGGACGGGCTTGAGCCGAACAAAGTGTACTACTACCGATTCAAAACCGGACATGAGCTAAGTCCTGTCGGAAAAACAAAAACACTGCCGGCCCCAGGTGCCAATGTGCCGAAAATGACCTTTGCCTTCGCTTCCTGCCAGCAATATGAGCATGGCTATTATACAGCCTACAAGCATATGGCGAAGGAAAAGCTTGATCTTGTCTTCCATCTCGGTGATTACATATATGAGTACGGGCCGAATGAATATGTATCGAAAACAGGCAATGTCCGGACGCACAACAGCGCAGAAATCATTACGCTGCAGGACTATCGAAACCGCCATGCCCAATACCGTTCAGACGCTAATTTAAAAGCGGCGCATGCGGCGTTTCCTTGGGTTGTCACGTGGGATGACCATGAAGTTGAAAATAACTATGCCAATAAAATCCCGGAAAAAGGGCAGTCGGTTGACGCGTTTGTATTGCGGCGTGCGGCGGCGTATCAGGCTTATTATGAGCATATGCCGCTCCGCATCTCCTCTCTGCCGAATGGCCCGGATATGCAGCTGTACCGCCACTTTACGTATGGAAATCTGGCATCATTTAATGTGCTGGATACACGCCAGTACAGAGATGACCAAGCCAATAACGACGGCAATAAGCCGCCTTCTGATGAATCGCTCAATCCGAATCGGACTTTGTTAGGAAAAGAACAGGAGCAATGGCTTTTTAACAATTTGAGCAGCTCGACTGCATATTGGAATGTGCTGGCACAGCAAATCTTCTTTGCGAAGTGGAATTTCGGGACAAGCTCAAGCCCGATCTACAGCATGGATTCATGGGACGGTTATCCGGCTCAGCGCGAACGGGTCGTCAATTACATTAACAGCAAAAATTTAAACAATGTTGTCGTGCTGACAGGAGATGTACACGCAAGCTGGGCATCGAATCTGCATGTCGATTTTAATAAAACAAGCTCAAAAATTTTCGGGGCTGAATTTGTCGGCACCTCCATCACATCCGGAGGAAACGGAGCGGATAAGCGGGCGGATACCGATCAAATTTTAAAGGAAAATCCACATATCAAGTTCTTTAACGATTACCGCGGATATGTCCGCTGTACAGTAACGCCGCACCAGTGGAAAGCTGATTATCGGGTAATGCCATTTGTGACAGAGCCCGGAGCAGCTATTTCCACACGGGCTTCATTCGTCTATCAAAAAGACCAAACCGGATTGAGAAAGGTATCCTCGACAATGGTTCAAGGCGGAGTGAAACAATCCAATGAAGTCGAAGAGGACCGTTTCTTTGAGCACAACAAAGCCCATGAAAAACAAATGATCAAAAAACGGGCAAAAATTACGCATTAAGGAGTGAAACATAATGTTTTCAAACATTGGAATACCAGGCTTGATTCTGATCTTTGTCATCGCCCTCATTATTTTTGGCCCTTCAAAGCTTCCGGAAATCGGGCGAGCCGCCGGTCGGACTCTGCTGGAATTCAAAAGCGCCACAAAATCACTTGTGTCTGGTGATGAAAAAGAAGAAAAATCAGCTGAGCTGTCAGCGGTGAAGCAGGACAAAAACGCAGGCTGAGTGCTGATGAGGCAGACGCATGGTCTGCCTCTTTTTCTCATGAAAGGGAGGGCTTTTTTGAATGGATAAAAAAGAAACTCATCTGATCGGACATTTAGAAGAGCTTCGCCGTCGGATCATCTTCACACTTGCGGCTTTTCTTCTGTTTTTAATTACGGCTTTTTTGTTTGTGGAGGACATTTATGATTGGCTGATCAGAGATTTTGACGGAAAATTAGCTGTTCTCGGACCGAGTGAAATTCTCTGGGTATATATGATGCTTGCCGGCATTTGTGCGATTGCCGCCTCCATCCCCGTTGCCGCCTATCAGCTTTGGCGTTTTGTAGCGCCGGCGCTGACAAAAACGGAGCGCAACGTGACACTGATGTACATACCGGGATTATTCGCCCTGTTTCTGGCCGGCATCTCGTTCGGATATTTTGTGTTGTTTCCGATCGTTCTCGGCTTTTTGACTCATTTGTCTGCCGGCCATTTTGAAACGATGTTTACCGCTGACCGCTATTTCAGGTTTATGGTGAATTTGAGCCTGCCGTTCGGTTTTCTGTTTGAAATGCCCCTTGTGGTGATGTTTTTGACAAGGTTAGGCATCTTAAATCCATACCGGCTGGCCAAAGCGAGAAAGCTGTCCTATTTTCTGCTGATCGTGGTGTCCATATTGATTACCCCGCCAGATTTTATTTCTGATTTTCTCGTGATGATTCCGCTGCTTGTCCTGTTCGAAGTGAGCGTCACACTGTCAGCGTTTGTATACAAAAAGAGACTGACCAGTGAAGCGGCCGCCGCTTAGTGCAGCGCGCCGCCGGGTGACTTCGTATCCTGATCATATTGTGCGGCCGTAACAGCGGCGATCCTCAATGCTTTGACTATCATGTCCAGGCTGAGGCTCGGCGCTGTTTTGTCGATTGTTTGTTCCGGAATGTACGGAATGTGGATAAACCCGCCGTGAATGTGCGGAGACGTACGGTGGATGTGATCCATTAACCCGTAGAACAGATAGTTGCATACAAATGTGCCGGCCGTAAAGGAAACAGCCGCCGGAATGCCGTTTTCCTTCATTTGAGATGTAATGCGTTTAATCGGAAGCCCTGTCCAGTAAGCGGCAGGCCCGCCGGGAGAAATCTCTTCATCAATCGGCTGGTTTCCATCATTATCCGGGATACGCGCGTCTGCAAGGTTGATCGCGACCCGTTCCGGTGTCACCTGCATCCGGCCGCCGGCTTGCCCGACGCAGATCACGATGTCCGGCTGATGTTTATGAATCGCTTGCCGCAAAGTGTCGAGAGCGGTTCTGAACACAGTCGGAATTTGTGCCGAAGCGATGATCACCTGATCCGTTTCAAAGCCATTCAGCCGTTTCACCGCTTCCCACGATGGATTGACAGTTTCTTGATCAAAAGGGTCAAAACCTGTGAAGAGCACTTTTTTTCTCATGGTAACCATCTCCTTTTTTTTATTATTCTATTGTTTATTTCTGGATTTTTCATCAAAATAATAAAAAGGAGTGAATCAGAATGGAACATTTGCCGCAGCAGTACCGACTTCTGTTCCCAACCGTGCAGAGCCGCATCATGCTTGCCAGCTGCTCACAGAGCGCGTTGGCAGAGCCGGTGTCAAAGGCGATACAAGATTATCATGACAGCTTGCTGCATAGAGGGACGAACTGGAATGAAGCGATTGAAAAGACAGAGAGTGCCAGAAACGAGTTTGCGAGACTGGTAGGGGCTGAGCCGGATGAGATTGCGATTGTGCCGTCAGTTTCTGATGCGCTGATTTCCGTGGCATCATCCTTGTCTGCTGTTAAAAAGAAACATGTTGTATACACGGAGATGGATTTTCCGGCGGTGTCTCATATTTGGCAGGCACAATCTGATTATAATGTATCTATGATCCCTTCAATAGACGGTGAGCTGCCGCTCGAACAATATGAAAGGTATATCACGGAAGAGACGGTGCTGACCTGTGTTCCGCACGTTCATTATCGTGACGGCTGCATTCAAGATATAAAAGCCATCGCTGCCATCGCCAAGAGAAAGGGATCGATGGTATTTGTGGATGCATATCAATCTGCCGGGCATATTCCTATTGATGTGAAGGAATGGGGCATAGATATGCTGGCGGCAGGCACCAGAAAGTATATGCTCGGCATACCGGGCATGGCGTTTCTTTATGTGAGAAAAGAGCTGGCGAACGAGCTGAAGCCCAAAGCATCTGCTTGGTTCGGGCGGGAAAACGGGTTTGGGGCGTCGTCTTATGCAGAAGGCGCGAGGCGTTTTCAAACAGGAACCCCTGCTTTTATAAGCGTGTATGCAGCGGCTGCGGCTTTATCGCTGCTGAATCATATCGGAATGTCCCGTATCCGCGATCATATAAAAGCAGTGAGTGCCGATGCGTTTCAATATGCTGCTGAAAAAGGGCTGAAGCTTGCGGGGGCGCCATCAGGACAGCAGCCGGGCATGATTTCCATTCGGGATGAACGGGCATCGGAAACGGCGGCGTTACTAAAGAAGAAAAACGTGATTTGCGCTCCGCGGGACAATGTCATCCGTCTCGCTCCTCACTTTTATAATACGAAGGGCGAACTGCGTTATGCGATTGATGAAATGGCTGCGATTTTATCCGCGCGTTAAAAGCGATCACCTAAAAATAGATGTTCACCTCCTTCGGCGCCGCTCGCGTCTTGCTTGAGTGTGTTGTCCGATATAGGCATAAAAAACCCCCTGACCTCAAGATCAGGGGGTTTTCTTATTGATGATCAACCTTTACTCGCTTTAAAAAGAAAGCGGCAATTAAACCGATAATCGCAACAATCATCGCAAAGACAAATGCATGCTGAACGCCAGCTGTCAATGCTTGCGGAATGACTGCCGGATCGGCTGGATTTTTTACGCTGCTCATGTAGTCATGCTGACCGGCAGCCATGATGCTGACCGCAACAGCTGTCCCGATCGCGCCCGCCATTTGCTGAAGTGTGTTCATAATGGCAGTGCCGTCCGGATAAAACTCACGCGGAAGCTGGTTTAAACCGTTTGTCTGAGCAGGCATCATAATCATGGAGATCCCAATCATCAAGCAGGTATGCAACACGATAATCAGCACTGCTGTTGAAGCTGTCGTGAGATTTGAGAAGAGCCACAGAACAATAGTCACAATCAAAAATCCCGGAATAACAAGCCACTTCGGTCCGTATTTATCAAACAGACGGCCTGTGACAGGTGACATAAATCCGTTTAAAATACCGCCCGGCAAGAGAATAAGTCCTGAGGCAAATGCTGTTAAGACTAAGCCGCCTTGCAGATACATCGGCAGAAGCAGCATGGATGAAAGGATGACCATCATGCAAATAAAGACCATAATGACGCCCAAAATAAACATCGGGTATCTGAATGCACGCAGGTTCATCATCGGCTGCTTCATCGTCAGCTGACGGATTGAAAATAGAATAAGGACGATAACACCGACAATAAGTGAAACGATCACCGTCGGGCTGGACCATCCGCCAGAGCCTTCACCCGCGTTGCTGAATCCAAACACAATGCCGCCGAAGCCGATCGTCGACAGAATAATAGACAGGACATCAATTTTCGGTTTTGTGATATCCGACACATTTTGCATGTACAGGATACCGAAAATGAGCGCAAGCACAAGGAACGGAAGAGAGATCCAGAAAATCCAGTGCCAGTTAAGGTGCTCAAGAACCAACCCGGAAAATGTAGGGCCGATTGCCGGCGCAAACATAATGACAAGTCCGATTGTTCCCATGGCCGCTCCCCGTTTATGGGGCGGGAAAATCACCAAAATCGTATTAAACATGAGCGGTAATAAGAGTCCTGTTCCAAGTGCCTGAACGATTCTCGCCGCTAATAAAAATGAGAAGCTAGGCGCAAGCGCCGCAATCAGGGTGCCTATGATTGAAAAAATCAGTGACACAGTAAAAAGCTGTCTAGTTGTAAACCACTGCAATAGCAGACCTGAAACAGGAACAAGAATACCGAGCACAAGCAAATAGCCTGTTGTTAACCATTGAACGGTTGCTGCTGTAATGTTCAATTCCTTCATAAGATCGGTTAACGCGATATTCAGCGCTGTTTCACTGAACATGCCGATAAAACCGGCCGTCAGCAAAGATATCATAATTGGCATCACTTTATATTGCTGAGATGCTTTAGCTGCTGTTTCCAAATCTATTTCTCCTCTCGTTCATCTGAATGTATTCACTCAGCTTGTAGTAGTATGTCTCTTTTTTTATTTCTTCAACAGAGCGGGAATGCGGCTGGAGATATGAAGAAGCGGTGTGCTGTCTTTTGCCGTTAATGATAAAAGAATGCCGCCTTCAATCATCGCGTTAATGATGATGCTTGATTCCTTGGCATGGCTCTCGCTGTAACCCGACAGCAGCAATTTTTCCTCAAACACAAGGGACCACGCTTTGTAGGCTTCATCACAGGCTTTTCGCAAAGGCTCGCTTTTTAATGATGTCTCTGCCGCAAGCAAGCCGACGGGCAGGCCTTCGATGTCCTCTGTGCATGAGAATTGACAGGAGAGCTCCTTCAGAAAGGCTTGAATGCCTTCTGCGGGATCAGTGCTCACGTCCATGCAATCTGTGATTTTCTGTCGGATGTATTCCTTCATTTCATTCACGGCTTCAATTGCCAGCTGTTCTTTACCGCCGGGAAAGTGGTAGTAAAGAGAGCCTTTAGGTGCACCGCTTTCTTTAATAATCTGGTTCAGTCCCGTGCCGTAATACCCCTGCAGCTGAAAAAGCCGGGTAGCTGCAGAAAGGATTTTCTCACGAGAATCTCCATAGCTCATAACATTCCCACCTTACTGATTGCGATCATAAAATATAGTGACTGGTCTATTATCTTGATTCCCCCATAGATTGTCAAGATAAAGAAACTTGTATAAGAAAATAAAATAAGCATATAAAAAAGCTGAGAGATAACCTGACGCACGTTTTGACTGAATAAATGAAATATTCAATTATTAAAAGACGTAAAGACGTTACCATACAAAAGGAGAGAAAAACATGAAAACACAACGATTCCTCTTACTGACCCTTTTTACCGTACTATTGCTTGCTTTTACCGGATGCTCACAATCTCCTGAAGCAAAAGAATCCCCAAAAGAAAAACCGCAGACACAAAAAGTTTCTTCAGCTTCTGCTTCCAAAAAAAATGATCTTCCAAATATCAAAATACTGGCGACAGGAGGTACGATTGCCGGAGCCGATAAATCAAAAACCTCTACAACTGAATACAAAGCAGGTGTCGTCGGCGTTGAGTCTCTGATCGAAGCGGTGCCAGAGATGAAAGACATTGCGAATGTCAGCGGCGAGCAAGTGGTTAACGTCGGAAGCACAAACATTGATAACAAAACATTGCTGAAGCTCGGAAAACGAGTCAACAAACTGCTTTCTTCAGAAGATGTTGACGGTATTGTCGTGACTCACGGAACAGATACATTAGAAGAAACGGCTTATTTTCTGAACCTCATTGTAAAAAGTGACAAACCGGTTGTTGTTGCCGGTTCGATGAGGCCGTCTACAGCCATCAGTGCTGACGGCCCGTCCAACTTGTACAACGCAGTTAAAGTGGCAGGCGCACCTGACGCAAAAGGGAAAGGGACGCTCGTCGTTCTCAATGACCGCATTGCTTCAGCACGGTACGTTACAAAAACCAACACAACCGCAACAGACACCTTTAAATCAGAAGAAATGGGATACGTCGGAACGATTGCCGATGACATTTATTTTCATAATGAAATGACACACAAGCATACAAAGGATACCGAGTTCTCGATTTCCGGCCTTGATAAACTGCCGCAAGTAGACATTCTGTACGGCTACCAAAATGACGGAAGCTATCTGTTTGATGCGGCTGTGAAAGCCGGAGCAAAAGGCATAGTCTTCGCAGGATCAGGCAACGGATCTTTATCTGACGCAGCCGAAAAAGGAGCAGTCAGGGCGGTCAAAAAAGGCATTACAGTGGTTCGCTCAACCCGTACGGGAAATGGTGTCGTCACACCGAACGGCGACTATGTGAAAAACGGCCTTCTGGCATCAAACTCCTTAAATCCGCAAAAAGCCCGGATATTGTTAATGCTCGCGCTCACCAAAACAGATGATCCCAAAAAAATCCAAGACTATTTTAATGAATATTAAAGAGAAGAAGGCGGAAAAGCCTTCTTTTTTTGCATTTTCGGGATCATAAACAGCTGAAATGTTCTCTCAACCTTAAAATTTCTTCAAAAATAAGTCAAATTTACCCTTTACTTAATTAAATTGGCAAAGTAATATAATTTAAGAATTTGTTACAAAAAAAGGAGGAAATTATGAAACTTTTAAGAAGTAAGTTCATTGCACTTGTAACAATTGTTGCGCTGTCAGTTACATCCATGTTTGCGATGCAGCCGTCAGCGAAAGCCGCTGAACATAATCCGGTGGTGATGGTTCACGGAATTGGCGGAGCTTCTTTTAACTTTGCCGGTATTAAAACTTATTTGGCATCACAAGGCTGGTCACGGGACAAGCTGTATGCTGTAGATTTTTGGGACAAGACAGGCAATAACTTAAACAACGGCCCAGTATTATCACGTTTTGTGCAAAAGGTATTAGATGAAACAGGTGCGAAAAAAGTGGACATTGTCGCTCACAGCATGGGGGGCGCCAACACGCTTTATTACATAAAAAAACTGGACGGCGGTAATAAAATTGAAAACGTCGTAACGCTTGGCGGCGCGAACCGTCTCGTTTCAAACAAGGCTCTTCCGGGAACGGACCCAAATCAAAAGATTTTATATACGTCCATTTACAGCTCGGCGGATTTGATTGTTATGAACTATCTGTCTAACTTAGAAGGGGCAAAAAATGTTCGTATCAACGGTGTCGGACATATCGGCCTTCTGTACAGCAGCCAAGTCAACAGCCTGATTAAAGAAGGGCTGAACGGTGGCGGACAAAATACGAACTAATGAGAAACATAACCTTGAAGAATCCGATTCTTCAAGGTTATTCTGCTTTCAGCACAATTGTTTTCGCAGCCATATCATGAACGGCTTGTTTTTTCTTTGTAAATGCAGCTGTCAAATAAATAAGGCGGGAAAACACATGCACCCACGCTATCATGTAACGGACAATGGCCTGTGGGAGGGAGATTTTCTCGTGTGTTTCATCTCTCACGATTTGCAGCCCGATGATTTTTTTGCCCAGCGTACCCTTCCAATTTGTCAGCGGCATCAGCAAAGGATACACAAGCAGCATCAATATGGCGACAGCAATGACGCCAGCGGACCCGTCGCCAAACATAAATCCGGATGCTAAAATCACTGCGGCCGCAATGATCACGTCAAGCACAAGAGCGCAGGCGCGCAGCATAAAACCAGCTAGTTCCAACATAAACACTTCCTTAAAAATTTTAGATAAATACCTAACAATTGTAAAAAAGAAGGGCCTAAAGTGGGAATAGGTTATAAGTCTTACATCACAAAAGTTGATGAAAAAGCCATAGGTAAATTTACATAATGAACCAGGCTGTCACATTACCAAATTCTTTTTTAGCCCGAAACCAAGCCCTCAGAAGTTATTTTTGTTAAAATAGAAAAGTTACAACAGAATTCGGAGGGTTTATTGTGGGAAAAGTGAAAAGAAATGCCCCTTGCCCATGCGGCAGCGGTAAGAAATATAAAAAATGCTGCGGAAATAAAGTTGTCGACTTCCCGACAGAATTAGCGGCAAAAGAAGCAAAACAAATTCAGGAAGACTTAGTGGAGTATGCCTTCACAGTACATAGAGAAAGCATTTCAGGTTTTATCAACCAGCATGATTTTCTTTCTACTATGGACAGGCAGACAAAGGACATCAGTGTGTTTAATTTAGGAATATGGGGAATCTTCTTCCACCCGCTCGCTGGTGACAAAACGATCTTTGAAGAGTACCTTCAGAAAAAAGGCGATACGATCACCCGCCCGAAAACACGTGAGATCGTTGAATCTTGGAAGAGCATGACGCCTGCTTTATTGCTGCTGAAGGATATGAAAGAAGCAGTTATTCATTTTGAAGATGTCATTACGAAAAAACAATTCGACGTGGAAATGGACGTCACAAGTCAAGACCTCCCTCCAGTGGGAAGCTTGATTCTCGGCTATCCGATTCACGAAGCGGAAAAAGCGGAATTCTTCATGCAGTTCACAATCTTCCCAGTGAAGAGAACGGAAGAGCTGATCAGCAAGGTGAAAACATATGCGGATGCTGCAGTGAAAAACGGCAAAACGCCGGAGGACTTCATGAAGCAGGAGTTCAACAACGTACTTTTCGCGCTGTTAGCTGAAAAAGATGAACAGCCGCAGCAAGCGGAGCCTGTTCAAGAAAGCAGCGTTGAGTGGGCAAATGACATGGAGAAAGAAACAGCCGCGGCGATCGAAAAAGGCATGAGCGGAGATGAATATCCGAATGAGCTGATTCCGGCAGTCATTGACATTTGGAAATCGTTCTGCGAGAAAAAATCACCTGTCATCAGAAAGCCGGAAGCTTTTGCGGCGGCAGTTGAATATTATGTAAATGCAATCTCTCTTAACGGCGCAACCGTTTCCCAAGCCAAACTGGCGAAAAAATACGGCGTAAGCGCATCAACGATTTCAAGCCGCTACAAAGAAATTGAAAGCACGCTGCAAGATGAAGCGGATCGCTTTGCACAATCTTTAACATCTTAATGACGAACCAAAAACCTTGAAAAGCCAAGCTTTTCAAGGTTTTTTATTTTTGGAACGGAATTTTGATTTCTAATCGGAAGACAGGATGGCGATATGTGAAATCAAGCTTGCCAAAAGCTTGGTTCACCAGCTTTTGGATCACATAAGTGCCGATTCCTTCATGAGTGCCGCTTTTCGTCGTATGGCCGAATGACTGATACAGTGTATCGAGCACTTTCGGTTCCATGCCGGGTGTCGTATTTTCACAAATCAGCACATAAAGTCCGCTTCGCAGTGATGTCTCCAGCTTGATCTCCGCTTTCTCAGGGGCCTCTGCAGCGCTGTCTAGCGCATTTTCTAATATGTTGCCGGCCAGGCTGACCTGATCAGCGGGAGAGAAAGGGAGGGAAGAAAGCGGTGTATGCAAATGCAGTGAAACGTTCACATTCGAAGCGTTTGCTTTTTCCAGAAAGTCATACAGCACCCCTGCAATGTACGCACTCTCTCCTTTCAAAAACCGGTCATATTGACTGTACTGGCCCGCCCAATGTTTTATGTATGTTTGTGTGTCCGGATCTGACTGCGCCGAGCTGAGCGCTGTGATATGCTTCATTGTATCGTGATTCCGGCTCCTCACATCCATCAGCATTCGATTGGCGTGCTGTTCAGCCTGAGTCAGCCGATCAATTTGTTCAAAAAGCTTTGTCAGCGAGCGGCACAGCCCGATGCGGAGCCATTCACACGTTGCGAATATCACAATCACAAGCAGCAGCGCCAATCCAGAGGGGGCGATCAGCAAAAACGCCGCCGACAGAATGTGAATCACGGCGATACATGAATAGAGCTGAAGCGGACAGCGATCCCGCAGAGGCTTCGTTTTCCATATGTATAAAACCGCTGCCGCCGCGCCTAAAGCAGCGGCGAGCCAAGAAATGGCTGTGCTGTGCGATAGAATGGCAGCCGACTGATAAAATAGGAAACTGAATAAAAACAAATAAAGACATTGAAACAGAGTTATCACAACCTGCGCTCCTCAAAAATAATAGTTTTGAAAATAATCAAGCTGCTGCTTGGTAATCATCGCTTTTTTAGATGTTCCCTCGAACGAAACCGTAAACGAATGCTTCGTATAAGCGGAAAAATGCTTAATGTAATGAATGTTGATAATAAAGGAGCGGTGCGAACGAAGAAAATCCTTCTCCGGCAGATCGCCTTTAATATCGTTTAATGTTTGATACGTTTGCACTTCTTCAGCTGTTGTCACAATCGTCGTCGACCGTCCTGTGCGTTCGGCGAAAATGATATCCTTCTTTTGCAGCACATGCATTTTAGATTTTTGTTTAATCAAAATCCGCCCGTTCAAGCTCGTTTCCGTTTTCTTTTTGAAATAACGTTCGAAGGAAGAGCTGAGACGATCGGCGTGGTACGGCTTCATAATATAGTCGTGGACGTTCAGGTCAAATGCGTGAACCGCATAGCCGCTGTTGCCGGTGACGAACATCACATCCACATCCAGCGAATGAGATCTGATTAAATCCGCCAGCTCGTAGCCTGACATGTGAGGCATCTCAATATCGGCAAGCAGAAGATCAATGTCCCCGTTCTTCACCCGGCTGTAAGCTTCCTCCGCCGAATCGGTGGCAAAGACAATTTCGACATCCTGCATTCTGGACACGATTGCTTCCAGCTTCTCTAAATCTACTCGATAATCATCGACTAGTCCGACTTTTACCATTATCATTCCCCTAGTTAAATAGAATCATCTTTATTTTATCCCATTTCGCGACATAAAAAGAACTCTTCGCGACAACTTTATCCAACAAATCCAGCTTTTCGTATATAGTCATTACTAGAAATAACGAAAAGGGAGATTGTGACATGATTACACTGACGGATTGCAGCCGCAGGTTTACAGATAAGAAAAAAGTAGTCAAAGCTGTGCGTGATGTAAGCTTAACGATTCAAAAAGGAGAAGTCGTCGGCATTCTCGGAGAAAACGGAGCCGGCAAAACAACGATGCTGAGAATGATCGCGACCCTGCTTGAACCGACACAGGGCACGATCGCAGTAGACGGCTTTGACACGGCCAAGCAGCCGGCGGAGGTCAAGAAACGAATCGGCGTCTTATTCGGAGGAGAAACAGGACTCTATGACCGGATGACTGCAAAAGAAAATTTACAGTACTTTGGTCGGCTGTACGGGCTGAACCGCCACGAAATCAAAGCGAGAATTGAAGATTTATCAAAACGGTTCGGCATGCGTGATTATATGGACCGGAGAGTGGGCGGGTTTTCAAAAGGAATGAGGCAGAAAGTCGCCATTGCCAGGGCGCTGATTCACGATCCGGATATCATTTTATTTGACGAGCCGACGACAGGACTAGATATTACGTCAAGCAATATCTTCCGTGAATTTATTCAGCAGCTGAAAAGAGAACACAAAACCATCCTGTTCTCCAGCCACATTATGGAGGAGGTACAGGCGCTCTGTGACAGTGTCATTATGATGCACAGCGGAGAGGTCATTTACAGAGGAGCACTTGAAACACTATACGAGAGCGAACGCAGCGACGATTTGAACTACATCTTTATGTCTAAGCTGGTCAGGGGGATTTCATAAATGGTAGGACAGATTTATAAAAAAGAGATGATCGACGCATTACGGGACAGAAAAACAATTTTACTGACGATCTTGGTTCCGATGATTACGATGCTGGGCCTTGTGTTTTTCTACGAAAGCATGCTGTCGGACAAAGGGGAGCAGTATACGATCGCTGTCGGCCAGTCCCTGCCGTCTGAGCTGGAACATAAGCTGAATGCGATTGACGAAATCAGTGTAAAGACATTCGCAAAACCTGAACAGGCGGTCGATGACGGCAAAGCGGATGTGTATCTGAATGTCCCGAAAGAGTTTGATTCTTATATCACCAGTATGACATCTTTTGAGGTTGACGTTTACGGCAGCTCGGTCGATCAAGGTTCATCAAATGCTATGCAGCTTGTGCAATCTGCCTTAGAGCAGTACAAAAATGAAATTGTGCAAGAACGTTTAACGAGTAAACATATTGACCACTCGGTGATCCAGCCGTTTTCGGTTCAGCAAAAAGAAGCAGATGAAGAGCAAGGCGTTTCCGCGATCATGCTTTCCGCCATTCTTCCGATGCTGCTTTTAACATCAATCGTTTCAGGTGCCATGCCGATTGCTTTAGATATTATTGCCGGAGAAAAGGACCGGAAATCCATAGAAGCGCTGCTGTTAACCCCGGTCAGCAGAAACAAAGTGTTAGTCGGCAAGTGGCTTGCGGTTTCTACCTTCGGGATAGCCTCTGGCGTATTGTCACTGATCTTTCTGATTCTGTGCACCGTCTTATTTACGGAAAAGTTAAGAACAGCCTTTCAGCTGGGAGATCATTTATGGGTCATTATCGGAGCGTCAGCCTTGATCATCGTGCTTTCTGCAATGCTGATCGCCGCAATGGAGCTTATGATCAGCATCATTTCCGGCACGGTAAAAGAAGCGCAGAGCTATATGTCTCTTGTCGTCTTTCTCCCTATATTCCCGATGTTTTTCATCTTCAATAAGGCGCCGAATCAAATCGATCTATCCTACTTTTTCATCCCATTCTTAAACCTGCACGCCTTATTTAAACAGCTGTTATTCGGGATGATAAATCCGGCTGCCATTCTATACACGTGCGGAACCATCGTCGTGCTCATCGTCATTTTCTTTTTACTGGCCAGAGCCTGCTTCTTAAAAGACAAATGGGTTCTGCCAAAATAAACTTGCAAAAGGAGAAATACACTTTCTCCTTTTTGTGTATGCTGAAAAAAGAAGGAAAATAGAAAAAGGATATCTAATACAGAAAGTGGAACCTGCGCTATTTTTCATCAAATCATTTCGGAAGGAGAAGGGACAATGGATCAAACACGTGCACTTGGGCAAACGAATTTACAGGTGAAACGGATCGGATTCGGCGCAAATGCGGTCGGCGGGCATAATCTGTTTCCGAATCTGAATGATGAAACTGGCAAGGACTTGGTTCGCACGGCATTGGACGGCGGCGTGAACTTTATCGATACCTCCTTTATATATGGATTGGGGCGATCCGAAGAATTAATCGGTGAGGTTGTTCAGGAACGCGGTGTCCGGGACCAGCTCATTATCGCCTCTAAAGGAGCCCATAAAGAAGTAAACGGCAGCATTGAATTTGATAACAGCAAGGATTTTCTTCGCGGCGAGGTGGAAAAGAGCCTGAAGCGGCTGAAGACAGATTACATCGATCTGTATTATGTTCATTTTCCGGATGGCAAGACACCTCTTGCGGAAGTCGCGGGCACGCTGAAGGAACTGAAGGATGAAGGGAAAATCAAAGCGATCGGGGCTTCGAATCTCAATTATCAGCAATTGCAGGAATTTAATGCGGACGGCTACTTGGAGGTCTTTCAGTCAGAATACTCTTTAATTCAGCGTGAGGCTGAGAAGGAGCTGCTCCCATACTGTGAAAAACACGGGATTTCCTTTATTCCGTACTTCCCGCTCGCATCCGGGCTGCTGACCGGAAAGTTTACAAAAGATGATACCTTTGACGACACTCGAAAGGACAAGCCGCAATTCCAGGGAGACACCTTTATTCAAAACCTGAAAAAAGTGGACAAGCTCAAAGCGGCAGCTGAGGAAAAGAATGCGGAAACGGCTCATGTCGCCTTGGCTTGGCTGTTAACGAGACCGGCTGTAGACGCCATCATTCCAGGTGCTAAGCGCCCGGAACAGCTGAAGGCTAACCTGAAAACCTTAGATGTTGAACTGACGGATGATGAAGCAGATTTCATCAGCAGGATTTTTAAATAAAAAAGGAAATAGCCACAGGGCTATTTCCTTTTGATGTTTATTCTTTAATGAATGCTTCAACTAATTCTGCTGCTCTGTAATCGTCCATATCAAGCTGCCACTGATCGATGTCATTTTTCTTCATTTTCACTTCAACCGTTTTTTCACTTGAAGCCGGGCCAAGCTTTTTGAACTCTTCTGGATAGACTTGAAGCGCATATTTTACAGCATCTTCATAGCTCGCACCTGAATTCTTGCTGTAGTAGTCTTTCATTCTGTCCTCGATGCGGTCGGAGAGAGAAGAAGCGTCGACTGGTTTAATTGTAGCTTCTACAATGGCTTCATCTTTTGAGATTGAAGTAGTTTTCGCTTGAATCGATGAGTTTTTGCTTAATCCCGCTTTAATACCGTTCACGATATTATCAAGCGCTTTGCTGTCCGCATATGTGCTTGAAAGGCCTGAAGCTGAGAGATAGCCGTCTTTTGCTGACTCGTTAAAGTCGTTTACAATCTCATTTTTGTTAGCGCCGGTGATTTTTTCGAAATCTTTGTTATCTTTACCGAAAAGAAGGACATCTATATATGCCGATAAAGCTTTCGCAGAGTCTTGGAGCTGATCTGCTGTCGCAAGGATTTTTTTGTCTTTTCCATCAATGTTGAATGTAACTGATTTTGGCTTCTTATCACCGTAAGATTCCGGCGTATAATTCAGCTCGTATTTTTCGCCTTTATCTACAACGAAGAAAAGATTTCCTTCAACAGATTTGTCAGTGTTAATCGTGCTGCCCTGCAGCTTTTCGTTATAGTCTTCAGGATCTGTGTCAGACATTTTGGTATCACCCTGGTACAAAGTGAAATCCATATTGTCTACATTAAGCGGTTCTTTCCCTGTGTTTTTCACAGCGACATTTACCTTTAACACGAGCTGATCATCTGAAGTTGACTTATCATACTGAGACGGAAGTGTATAAGAGACATCTTTGATCTTAACTTGAGCTATATCTGCGCTTTTTTCTGTTTCTGAATTTTTCTTCTCCGCGCTTGTTTTACTTCCGGAACAAGCAGCTGTAAACAGCATCAGCAGGAGAACAAGGAAAACAGCGTACGTTTTTTTCTGAAACATTCATTTTTCCTCCTCAAATGGTTTTAGGAAAGGGGAGTCTTTTGTCTTTGAGAATTGGATCTTTTTGAATGGATTGACATCATGCAGCCAAAAAAATCGGTTCTTTTCTCACGGTTTTACCCAGATTTCTGGAAACTCCGTCCTTCTTTGCGATTGATGACCTATAAAAAGTTGCAACGGAATTAATTTTAAGATTATTAGCTTTTATATTGAATAGGTTCATCATACTATTTTTGGTGAAAAATGTTCTGGTAAAACTGGAAAACACAGAAATTTGTGTATATTAGACTATTACTTTGTGATCATTCAGAGGGTGACATTCGAACGAAGAAGGGGGCCGCCTTGGTGAAAAAAGAGGAATTGAAACAAAAAGCACTGGAAATCGGCCGTGTGCCGACACACTTAAAGCTGGAAATTGAAGATTATGGTGATGAACAGAAAAGGTCGTATTTTTGCTGGATAGATCCGCAGGATGAACACAAAGGGATCATCGTAGAGCTTGGACCGGACGGACAGCTGGAAGGGCTTTCTCGTGATGTTGAGCTTGAAAGCGATGAGAAGCTGTCCGAAGACCAAATAGAGGATATCTTGATTCAGTTCGTGAACTCTCATTATCCTGAAGCTCCGTCTGCGTTTGTCCGTGAAGAAAATGATGAGGCGTATGATGATAAAGTAAGGTTTTCATATGTTCAAATGGAAGACGGGCTGCCGCTTCCTATGAGCGGATTTATGGCTGATGTCTCCTTATCAGGGGAGGTGGTGTATTTTCGGTATTACGGGAAAGCGTGCAATATAATCAAGCCGGAACAGGTCGCAGATGAAAAAGAAGCACTGGCTTATTTCAAGAAAGATGTAGATGTCACTCTCCTGTTTGAGATCCTTCATCGCTCTGTCTACAAAAACGGAGACGATCAGCCGCATTTGGTGTATGAGTTTGAAAACGCGGGCATTGCTGTGCCTGCAGATGTAAGTGAAAAAAAAGAAGTATTGGATGATGATTACGTGGAGTCAGAAGGCTGTCCTCTTCCCTTATTCGAAGGTATTCACGAAAATGCAGACCTTGGCAGCATGATCGGCTTGAACAGCGGACTGGTAAAAGTAAGGGAAGCAGATATAGGAAATGGAAGAATCGGGATCGTCTGGCGGAAACCGGATGTTCCTGTGTATCATCCGGCGGATAAAAGCATGGACAGCTGGTTAAGAGGACGGGTTCACCAAGTGCTGAAAACCATCCATAACAAAGAAACCGGAAAACTCGAAGGTGTTATGTCGTTTATAGACGAAAAAGGGCCGAATACCGTAAGCGAGGAAGAGTGCGAAAAAATCGCCATTCGTTTTCTGTTCGCGTTATTCCCGAATGCTGATCAATATTTTAAGATCAAATACGATAAACAGGGTGAAGAAGGTTCGTCAGCCGGCTTTACGTTTGACGTGCACTGTAACGGAGTTCAGCTTCGGTTTGGGCAGGTGAGAATCTGCGTCAGCCGCCAGACTGGGCGCATTACCGTTTATATGGGACCGGACATTGACCCTGAAGTGCTCCAAGCTGTTGACCCAGTTCCCTCCATTTCACCGGAACAAGCCAAGTCTATCTTTTGGCGCCATTTTAAAGTCGAGCTTGGCTGGGAGAGAGAATACGAAGAAGATGAAGAAAACAGCTATCGTCTCGTCTACAAGCCGGTATATCCGAGATTGATTGATGCCCATACTGGTGAGGCTGTCATAAGTGCATTGTAAAACAGCCAAAAGTCACACATTTTCGGCGTGTGTACTGGTTTAAGTATGAAAAAAGTAACAGAAAGAATATGGAAACCCAGTTTCCTTAATAGAAAAGGACCTTTCTTCACTTTCAAAGAAGAAGGGTCTTTTTATATAATAAACAAGGTTCTCTTTGTCGTAGACTCTTTGAAAGGATGACTTCATTGGTAAACAAACAGCTGAAAAAGAAGGCGCAAGAGATCGGAAATGTACCGCCGCATTATGAGCTTGAGATCGAAGATTATGCTCAAAAACAAAAGAAGAAGGGGCATGCATACTTCATTTGGAAGGACCCCGAAGATCCGGAAAAGCAAATTATCGTAGAACTCTCGAACGACGGTGCTTTGCTCACATTTTCAACAGCCGCCGGCCTCGAGCAGGACAATAAGCTCCCAGATGCCGAGCTGAAGCTGACAGCTCTTCAGTTTGCCGCAGCCCACCATCCGGCCACATTTATGAAATTTCATTTTCAAGCCAAGGAAGAACGAGGGCATCACATCCGGTTTGTTTATACAAAAAAACTGCTGGGCCTCTCGCTTCCTAATTCAGGATTTTTAATAGATATCACCCGCAGCGGACAGATTGTCCATTTTTTATATTACGGAGAAGGGAACAAAGCCGACATCCCAAAGGAATTCGTAGAGAAAGAGAAGGTCATTTCCCATTACGTCAATACCATGTCTTTACGGCTCATGTATGACGTCATTGATGATGAACAGTCGCCCAGACTCGTCTATGAACCGATTTTGCCCGGTTACAGCTATCCAGCGGATGTAGATGAAATCGTGCCTGACCAGCATATATCGGATGAAAGAACGGAAAACGGGGCGCCTCTCCCGCCGCTTGAAAAAAAAGAAGAAACCGATATATTTGGAATGCTGGGGTTTACCCCTGATATGAAAAAAGTCGGTGAAAAGGACTTCGGAGAGGAACTTGGAAGCACTTGGCGCAAAGGCAGTGCGCCGGAGCGAAAGGATTTAAGCATAGGAAGCTATTTTGCAACGAGAAATAAAAATACAATCAAAATGAAGACTGATAAAAAAACAGGAAAATTAAAAGCAGCTATTTCTTTTATGGAACAGCAGGGTTCTGCACATTGCTCAATGGAAGAATGCCAAGAGACAGCGCTTCAGTTTTTGTACGCGCTCTATCCGAGAGCTGATGAGTTTTTCAGAGTTAATCCAATCCGAATCGACGAAAGAGGCAGGGTCCGCAATCATTTTTCTGTCTGGTATAAAGGAATACCGCTGCGGTTCGGCGCTGCCCGCATCATCGTCAACCCGGAAACCGGAAAAGTTGACGCTTTTATGGCTCCGGATATAGACCCAGAGCAATTAGAAACAATCAACCACAAACCGGATGTTTCAGCTGACGAAGCGAGAGAAGCATTTTTATCAGCGTTTGATGTGAAGCTGGAGTGGCAGCCTGATTTTTCAGCAGGCAGCCATCAGCATTATAAGCTTGTGTATAAGCCGATTTATCCTTCATATATTGACGCGCATAAAAGAAAAAAGAAGAGGCTGTGAGGTGTCTAGTCAGGAATCATCTGCAAGTGAGGGTAATCCTTGAACCGTTCCCAATCCCCGCCCCACTCAAATCCGAGTTTTTTAGCGATGGTGACGACCTCCAGCCAATCTGATTTCCCGTTTTGATTGCCGTCGTAATCCATATCCCATAAGATGCTTCCATCCTTTTTCTGAAGAGCAAAATCAATCGCCAAACCATAGTTATGATATGATTCCCCTCCTTTTGCATAGGTGACAATATTCCCTTTTTTTGTACGTCCTTGCTTATATAATTCGTCTTGTTCCTTGAAGGATCTGAATCCTTCGGTAATCACAATTGAGATGCCTTTATGCGCAGCGGCAGCCTTGAGGGTGTCGGCATTCTGCTTCACAATCGGATTAAGAGCAGACGGAACAGGCCTGTCCTGCAGGGCGGTTTGAGCGTGCCATGCGTGCCGCACATATGAAAAACAAAGGTCCGCCACAAACAGGAGGCATAAGATGAAGGATGTTTTTGCTATTAATTTCATATCGGTCTCACTTTCTCATGAGGTGCTGAATGTTATGTTTTAAGCCATTGACTCTCTCTAAAAGAGAATAGCTATGATAAAATATAACATAAATAGTAGCAGGAGGAAGGAGGCAGAACAATGAGAGCAAAGATTCCATCTGAAGAAGTGGCGGTAAAACTAAACGAATGGTACAAACACATTCGTGCGTTTGAAGCAGATAAAGCAGAAGCGTTAAAGCAGGAGATCGAGTACGAATTAGAAGACATGGAAGAAAATCAGGATTTGCTATTATATTTTTCTTTGATGGAATTTCGGCATCGGATCATGCTGGACAAGCTGATGCCGGTGAAAGACAGCGACACCGAGCCTCCGTTCTCTGACATGCTGAACGAAATTGAAAGCAATCAGCAAAAACTGACGGGCTTATTAGAATATTATTTTTACTATTTCAGAGGGATGTACGAATTTAAGCAGAAAAATTTCATTTTAGCCATCGATCATTATAAGCACGCCGAGGAAAAGCTGGAGTATGTGGAAGATGAGATCGAAAAAGCTGAATTTCTTTTTAAGGTCGCAGAAGTGTATTATCACATCAAACAAACGTATTTTTCGATGAATTATGCAAGCCAGGCGCTTGATATCTATACGAAATACGAACTGTACGGCCGCCGCCGTGTGCAGTGTGAATTTATCATTGCCGGAAATTTGACGGATGTCTACCATCATGAAAAGGCGCTCAAGCACTTGTGCAGCGCTTTGGATCATGCAAGGCAGCTTGAGGAAGCATATATGATTGCCGCCGCTCATTATAACGTAGGCCACTGTAAGTACAGCTTGGGAGATCTTAGCGAAGCGGAGGGCTATTTCAAGAAGGCCGCCGCCATTTTTGAAGAGCACAAATTTCAGCAGACCGTTCAAGCTGTATTTTCACTGACACATATCTACTGTAAAGAAGAAAAATATGAGAAAGCAATAGAGGCGTATCAACACGGGGTAAAAAGCGCGGCAGAATGGGCGGATGACATGTACTTAACAAAATTCCGCCTTATTCACGAGCTTTATCTTGGCAGCGGCGACAGGAAGGTACTTGAAGAATGCTTTGACCTTCTCGAATCCCGCCAGCTTCTCGCTGATGCAGAGGAGCTGCTGCTGGACGCGGCAGAACGCTTCAATCAGCAGCAAAATTACGAGTCCGCCGCTTTCTTTTACCGCAGGCTGATGGACATAAAAAAGACACTTGCCGAGCAGCGCTTCCAATAAGAGATGGCAGAGAACCGAAAAGGTTCTCTGCTTTTTTTTATGCTGTTTTCAACCCGGAAAAATGGGGTATTTTCCAGATACACAATGGAAAATCAGAGGAGGACATCATTTATGTATAAAGATTTAATCGGGAAAACAGCCATCGTAACAGGCTCTTCAAAAGGAATCGGGAAAGCCATTGCGGAACGCTTTGGCCACGAGAAAATGAATGTGGTGGTGAATTATCACAATGACCCATCAGGAGCCGATGAAACAGTGGACATCATTAAGCAAAACGGAGGGAAAGCCGTCGCAGTCGAAGCGGACGTGTCAAAGGAAGAAGGGATCCAGGCGCTGATGGATGCCGCTTTAGAACACTTTGGCACGCTTGATGTAATGGTGAACAATTCAGGCTTCAACGGTACAGAAGCCATGCCGCATGAGATGAACCTTGAAGATTGGCAAAGGGTCATTGATGTAAACGTAACGGGAACCTTTATGGGGGCAAAAGCCGCGCTCAATCACATGATGAAGAACAATATCAAAGGCAATGTGCTCAATATCTCAAGTGTTCATCAGCAGATTCCGCGCCCAGTTAATGTTCAATACTCAACTTCTAAAGGCGGCATCAAGATGATGACAGAAACGCTGGCGCTTAACTATGCAGACAAGGGAATTCGCGTCAACGCGATAGCACCGGGCACCATCGCCACAGAGTCCAACGTCGACACGAAAAAAGAAGAAAACAGACAAAAGCAATTGAAAAAAATTCCGATGAAAGCCTTCGGTAAACCGGAAGAGGTGGCTGCTGCAGCGGCTTGGCTCGTATCGGGAGAAGCGAGTTACGTCACCGGCACAACACTGTTTGTAGACGGAGGAATGACACTTTATCCGTCTCAGCTCGAGTAGAAAGAAAAAAACAGGGGGAGTGCGGGATGAAAAAAGACTGGTGGAAGGATGCAGTCGTTTATCAAATATATCCAAGAAGTTTTCAGGACAGTAATGGAGATGGGATCGGGGATTTGCGGGGAATGATTTCCCGGCTGGACTACATAAAGGAGCTTGGGGCAGATGTGATTTGGATATGTCCCATCTACCCTTCTCCAAATGTTGATTACGGTTATGATGTGACTGACCATAAGACGATTATGGAGTCTTACGGCACGATGGAGGATTTTCATGATCTGCTTGACGAGGTGCACCAGCGCGGCTTAAAGCTTGTCATGGATTTTGTCCTAAATCACACCTCAGTCGAGCATCCGTGGTTTAAAGAAGCGGAGCTGGACAAAAACAGCAAGTACCGCAGTTATTACTTTTGGCGCCCCGGAACCGAAGATGGCCCGCCGACAGACTGGGTGTCAGACTACGGACGTCCGGTTTGGCAATATGAGGAGCACACTGGCGAATATTATCTGCACATGAATGCCGTCAAACAAGCTGATTTAAACTGGGAAAACCCTGACGTTCGCCAAGCGGTATATGACATGATGAAGTTTTGGCTCGATAAAGGGGTCGACGGCTTGCGGA
Organism: Bacillus sp. 2CMS4F; assembly: GCF_023161785.1. Classification (NCBI taxonomy): domain Bacteria; kingdom Bacillati; phylum Bacillota; class Bacilli; order Caryophanales; family Bacillaceae; genus Bacillus; species Bacillus sp. 2CMS4F. Next base: position 170,943 of record NZ_JALNTO010000003.1, on the reverse strand, counting down.
TAGACCAGCTTCATCTGATCTCAAAGAAAGAGTTCCTTCCTTCATATGGGGACTACGTCAATCAGTGTGCAGAACCGAAACCCTTCCAGCCGAACGGCGAACGCATCCATGACTATTTAAAAGAGATGACAAACGAAGTATTTTCACAATACGATGTCATGTCGGTCGGCGAGGTTGGCTCTGTCACACCGGAGGAAGGCTTGACATATACGGGAACTGATAAGCATGAACTGAATATGATTTTTCACTTTCAGCATATGGAGCTTGACCAGCAGCCGGGAAAAGAAAATTGGGATCTGAAGCCCTTGGAGCTTTCTGATTTAAAATCTGTATTAACAAAGTGGCAGAAGACGCTTGAACATAAAGGCTGGAATACTCTGTTTTGGTGCAACCACGACCAGCCGCGGATCGTTTCCCGTTTCGGAGATGAAGGGAGATATCACAAAGAATCTGCGAAAATGCTTGCCACTGTCCTTTATTTTATGAAAGGCACGCCGTATATTTATCAAGGAGAAGAAATCGGCATGACAAACGCGCCGTTTACGAGAATTGAGGACTACAAAGATATCCAAACGATTAATATGTATCATAAACGGGTGTTTGAGAACGGCTATGATCCTGAAGAAGTGATGACTTCTATCTTGGCCAAAAGCCGGGATCACGCCCGGACGCCGATGCAATGGAGCAGCGGGAAGAATGCCGGATTCACGGACGGAACGCCATGGCTGAAGGTCAATCCGAACTATACATCCATCAATGCCGAGGAAGCGGAGGCAGACCCCGATTCCATTTTAGCCTATTACAAAAAGGTGATCAGCCTGAGAAAGCAGTATGCAGATCTCATAAAAGGAAGCTACGATCTCTTGCTCCCTGATGATCCGCAGCTGTTTGTATACGTCAGAGAGAACGGCCGGCAGAAGCTTTTGGCGGTGAATAATTTTTCAAAAGAGCAGGCTGTATTCCAATGGCCGGAGTGCTGCAGCAAGGATCAGGCGTCCCTTTTACTCAGCAATTATAAAAACAACGGTGATACTGCTGATGAAATGGTGTTTCAGCCTTACGAGAGCAGAGTATATCTTTTGAACACAAGAGAATAAGACGTCAGCCCGGCGCAGTTTGCCGGGTTTTTCAGTACATATATCCGCGCTGCACGCGGGAAGAATAAAAACATAGCGTCAACATAAAATTAATCTTGCAAAACGTAATGACTTCGGTTTATTATTATTAAGGATTACAAAATCGTTATCATTTTGATTTAAAGTCATTGTGAAAAAGAGGGGATATTCGTTATGTTTAAAAAATGGAGCGGTTTGTTTGTGATTGCAGCGTGCTTCTTATTGGTTGCGGCATGCGGCAACTCATCAACAAAAGGGTCAGCGGATTCAAAGAGTGATAAACTGCACATTGTCACGACGTTCTACCCGATGTATGAATTTACGAAACAAATTGTGAAAGATAAGGGCGATGTGGATCTTTTAATTCCGTCTTCTGTCGAACCGCACGACTGGGAGCCGACGCCGAAGGATATTGCAAGTATGCAGGACGCAGATTTGTTCGTTTATAATAGCGAATACATGGAAACTTGGGTTCCTTCAACTGAAAAAAGCATGGGCCAAGATCATGCGGTTTTCGTAAATGCGAGCAAGGGCATCGATTTAATGGAGGGCTCTGAAGAAGAACACGAACATGAACACGGAGATCACGAAGAGCATGAACACAGCCATGAAATGGACCCTCATGTATGGCTCAGCCCTGTTTTAGCGCAAAAGGAAGTTGAAAATATTACTGTGCAAATCGTGAAGCAAGACCCGGATAACAAAGAATACTATGAGAAAAATAGTAAAGAATATATTGCAAAACTGCAGGATCTTGATAAACTATATCGTACAACCGTAAAAAAAGCGGCGAAGAAAGAATTTATCACACAGCACACAGCTTTTGGCTATTTGGCAAAAGAATACGGCCTGACTCAGGTTCCGATTGCAGGGCTTTCTCCTGAACAAGAGCCGAGTGCAGCTGACTTAGCAAAACTGAAAACGTATGCCAAAGAGCATGACGTGAACATTATATATTTTGAAGAAATTGCATCCTCCAAGGTTGCAGATACACTGGCCAGTGAAATCAGCGCGAAAACAGAAGTGCTGAATACGCTGGAAGGCTTAAGCAAAGAAGAACAGGATAAAGGTATAGGGTACATCGACATCATGAAGCAAAACCTCGATGCCCTGAAAGATTCACTATTGGATAAATAAAAAGATAGTGTGCGCCGGAGGGTGCACACTATTTCTTTGTGAGAAAGGAAGATTGACATGAATCTCGTCTCATTGAAAGATATCGTTTTTGGCTATTCCCACACGCCTGTGTTGGATAAAGTATCTCTTGATATTGAAAGCGGCGAGTTTGTCGGCATCACAGGTCCAAACGGCGCTTCAAAATCAACGCTGATAAAAGTGATGCTCGGCATGCTGAAACCGTGGGAAGGCAAGGTAACAATCAGTAAAAAGAATGCAGAAGGAAAACGTCTGACTATAGGGTATGTCCCGCAGCAAATCTCTTCATTTAATGCAGGTTTTCCGAGCACCGTGCTTGAGCTTGTCCAATCCGGCCGGTACACAAAAGGGAAATGGTTTAAACGTTTGAATGAAGAAGATCATATCGAAGTAGAAAAAGCCCTCAAAATGGTGGAAATGTGGGAGCTTCGCCATCGGAAAATCGGGGACTTGTCGGGCGGCCAGAAACAGAAAATCTGTATTGCCAGAATGCTTGCCAGCAATCCCGATCTTTTAATGCTGGACGAACCGACGACAGCGGTTGATTATGACAGCAGAAAAGGGTTTTACGAATTCATGCACCACTTGGTGAAAAATCATAACCGCACAGTTGTGATGGTCACTCATGAACAAAATGAAGTCCAGCAATTTTTAGATAAAGTGATTCGATTAGAGAGAGGAGAAAAAGGCGGATGGAAATGTTTGACTTGGAATTCATGCGACGAGCTTTTCTAGCAGGCGGCATGATCGCCATCATGGCCCCGATTTTAGGGGTATATCTTGTGCTTAGAAGGCAGGCCTTAATGGCTGACACACTCTCGCATATTTCACTGTCGGGTGTTGCCATCGGCTTTTTCCTCAGCACCAATATTACCGCGGCGAGCATAGTCGTTGTGACTGTCGGCGCGGTCGGAATTGAATACATGCGGCGGGCATATCGGACATATTCGGAAGTATCCATTGCCATCTTAATGGCGGCGGGTTTGTCCTTCGCGATGTTTTTAATCAGCCTTTCGAAAGGCGCCGCCAATATGAGCATTGATCAGTACTTATTCGGGTCGCTCGTGACGGTTAACCAGCAGCAGGTCTATATTATCGGCATCATTACATTGTTGATCCTGCTTTATTTTATCGTGCTGAAAAGGCCGCTCTACCTGCTGACATTTGATGAAGCAACAGCCAAAACGTCCGGAATCAATACAAACATTCTGTCGATGTCATTCAGCATTGTCACTGGTCTTGCGATCTCAGTTATTATTCCGATTATCGGCGTACTGCTCGTATCGGCACTGCTCGTATTGCCGGCAGCTTTCGCCATTAGAATCGCAAAAGGCTTTAACATGGTATTTATGTCAGCCATACTCATTTCCTTATTCAGTGTATTTATGGGACTGACATCATCTTATCAGCTCGGCACACCGCCAGGGCCTTCCATTACCCTGCTGTTAATTGTTCTGCTCCTGATCGGATTTGCAGTTCAGGGGATATGGACGTTTATCAAAAAAGAAACTCAGCGTAAAAAAGGGCGCAGATAAAAATAAAAAGCAGTTTTCCCTTTGGGAAAAACTGCTTTTTTTATAGAAATAACCCGGCAAGACGTTCATATGATTCTTTTTTCGCCTCAAAATCAAACACATTGCAAAGAACCATGATTTCATTTGCTTCATAGCGGTCCGCCAGCTCTAGAAGCTGCTGTTTTACAGTGCTTGGAGAACCGATGACCATGCGCTTTCTGTTTTCTCGTATTTGGTTTTTATCTGATTCAGTATAGTGGTATGCTTTCGCTTCCTCAATGCTTGGCACCCTGCTGTCCAAGCCTTTCCCGACGCGAAGAAGCCACAAATCCTGGCTTAACGCGAGCTCCTCTGCCTCTTCATCTGTTTTTGCGCAAATGACAAAGATCGTAAACAGTGCGGCCGGAGATGTGAAATGGGCTGATGGCTGAAAGTTTTCACGATAGATGCGAAACGCGCTTTCCCCTCGTTCAGGGCTGATAAAATGTCCAAACACATATCCGATTCCCTGATGGGCCGCTCGCCTTGCGCTGTTCTCCCCTAATCCAAGCACCCAAAGCTCCGGTGCTGTGTCAATAAGAGGAGCCGCTTTGATCCCGGCATACGGATGCCCGGCGGGAAGCAAATCGGTCAGAAAATAAGAGACATCCTGAAGCTGTCTGTTAAAATCGGTTAAGCTTTTTTTGATGCCGTCGGTTAGTGCGAGCCGGGTTTTCGTCGTTCCGCCCGGCGAACGCCCGAGGCCAAGGTCAATCCGGTTCGGATACAAGGCCTCAAGCTGGCGAAAGGTCTCGGCCACCTTAAACGGGCTGTACTGAGGCAGAAGCACACCGCCAGACCCGACACGAATCTTGTTTGTGTGAGCCGCGATGCGGGCGATCATAATTTCCGGTGCCGTGCTTGCCAGTCCTTTCGTGCTGTGGTGTTCGGCAAACCAATAACGCTTATAGCCCCATTCTTCACTTCGTCCGGCCAGCTCGACCGAATGCTGAAGGGTTGTCACGGGGCTTTCTCCTTTAGAAACAGGTGCCTGATCAAGTATGCTTAAATGAATCAAAAGGCCGCTTCCTTTCCGTTGCTTTTTAGAATGTGATACAAGAATAGGCAAAATGACTCGCTCACGTCAAATGGTTTGTTTAAGATCCGCCATTCATATGATTTGCAAAACATATATCAAATATGGGAGATTTTTTTCGAGGATTTTCGTCAATTATTCTTAACTTTTACGAAACTTTGATATAATAAAAAACGTATATATTAATAATTTACGGCATACTCAAGTTACGTTTGTACGTAAAAATAAATGTGACTATATTCACATTTCGATGATTAGGAGTGAATCGTGTGGCAATTTCTTTAGAAAAAGGTCAGCGAATTGATTTAACAAAAGGAAAAGCGGGTCTGTCAAAATTGATGGTCGGTCTCGGCTGGGACCCGGTTTCATCAGGCGGCGGCTTTTTTGGAAAGCTGCTCGGCGGAGGCGGACCAAATATTGACTGTGACGCATCAGTGCTGATGCTGGAAAACGGCAAATTCACTGATAAGAAAAATGTCATTTATTTTGGAAACCTGAAAAGCCGCTGCGGCAGTGTCAAGCACACAGGTGACAACCTGACAGGCGACGGAGCGGGCGATGATGAGCAGATTTTAATTGATTTGGCGAAAGTGCCTGCCAACATTAATAAGCTTGTATTTGTTGTGAATATTTATGATTGCGTGAGAAGAAAACAGGATTTCGGCATGATTCAAAATGCTTTTATCCGTGTTGTTGATCAATCGAATCATGAAGAAATGCTCAAATACAATTTGAAAGACAATTATGCCGGCAGAACAAGCCTGATTACGGCTGAAATCTACCGCCAGGACGGCGAGTGGAAATTCGCGGCGGTCGGCGAAGGCACAAACGATACGAGATTAGAAGATATTGTCAACCGGTACGTATAAAAGAAAAAGGAGTGGATGAAACATGGCAATTTCATTGGCAAAAGGACAAAAAGTAGATTTAACAAAAACAAATCCGGGTCTTTCAAAGGTTGTTGTCGGTTTAGGCTGGGATACGAATAAGTATGACGGCGGACATGACTTTGACCTTGACTCAAGTGTATTTCTTTTAGATGCGTCTGGAAAATGCGCATCTCAAAATGATTTTATTTTCTATAACCAGCTTGAAGGCGGAAACGGTTCAGTTGTTCATTCAGGCGATAACCTGACAGGTCTTGGCGAGGGTGATGACGAGAATGTAAAAGTCAATCTCAGCGCCGTACCTGCGAATATCGACAAAATCTCATTTGTTATCACGATTCACGAAGCGGAAGCGCGCAGCCAAAACTTTGGACAAGTGTCAAACGCGTTTGTACGCATTGTCAATGAAGAAACAAATGAAGAGCTTATTCGTTACGATCTTGCGGAAGATTTCTCTATTGAAACGGCAATTATCGCTGGAGAGCTTTACAGACACAACGGCGAATGGAAATTCTCTGCTATCGGCTCAGGCTACCAAGGCGGTCTTGCCCGCATCGCAACAGACTACGGCTTGCAAGTCGGTTAAGACATATTACGAAGAGCAGAAAGGAGAGAGGCAGTATGGCCATTCAATTAGCAAAAGGACAGCGTGTTGATTTAACGAAAACAAATCCGGGACTCACAAAAGCGGTGATCGGTTTAGGCTGGGATACAAATAAGTACTCAGGCGGACACGATTTTGACCTGGATGCTTCAGCCTTTTTAGTGGATGCGCATGATAACTGTGTGAATGATCTCGATTTCGTCTTCTATAATAACCTTGAGCATCCGAGCGGCGGTGTCATCCATACGGGTGACAACCGCACCGGTGAAGGCGACGGAGATGATGAGCAGATCATCGTTGATTTTTCAAAAATCCCTGCTCACATTGAGAAAATCGGCATCACAGTTACAATTCATGACGCGGAAGCACGCAGCCAAAACTTTGGACAAGTGTCAAACGCGTTTGTACGCGTTGCAGATGAAGAGACTCAAAATGAGCTTCTTCGCTTCGATTTGGGAGAAGATTTCTCCATTGAAACAGCCGTTGTCGTATGTGAGCTGTACAGACACGGAAACGAGTGGAAGTTCAATGCGATCGGCAGCGGTTTTTCCGGCGGCCTTGCTTCATTATGCCGGAACTACGGTTTGCAGGTGTAAGCGAGTGACAAATAAAGCAGTCACCGTTTTCAATTAATAGGAGGAAAAAACTTGGAATTTTTACATCACATCATGTCTACGTATGCTTCATTTTTCGATTGGAAAATGTGGGGGGAAGTTCTGACTGATCCGGTTTCTTGGGGTCTGATCGGTTCCCTTGTTGTGCTGGAAGGCCTTTTATCGGCCGATAATGCGTTAGTTCTTGCGGTTATGGTGAAACATCTTCCGGAAAAACAGCGTAAAAAAGCGTTAACGTATGGTTTATTCGGAGCGTATATATTCCGATTTATATTCATCGGACTCGGTATGCTTCTCATTAAATTCTGGTGGATCAAGGTGCTTGGCGCGCTTTACCTGGCTTGGCTCGTCATTAAGCACTTCTGGATCGGCGAAAAAGAAGAGGAAGCAGACGGTATTAAGAAAAACTCTTGGATGGTCCGTACGTTCGGTATCTTCTGGGCAACTGTTATTTCAGTTGAACTGATGGACCTTGCCTTTTCTGTGGACAGCATTTTGGCCGCGTTTGCGGTGTCTGAAAAAGTATGGGTTCTTTTGATCGGCGGTATGCTGGGTATTTTAATGATGCGTACAGTCGCAAAAGTATTCCTTGTGCTGATCGATAAAATCCCTGAGCTTGAAAACACAGCATTCGTGTTAATCGGAATTATCGCTCTGAAAATGGCAGGGAGCGCTTTCCATTATGAAATGCCGCATTCTGTATTCTTCATTATCATTATCGCTGCATTTGCGGTAACATTTATCATTCACTATATCAACAAACAAAAGCAGGTGCGCGAACAAACAGCTGCGTCAAAAGAAGAATAAAACAAAACAAGGAGGGAGTTTCATGTCCTTCCTTTTTTGTTACAGAAAAGAGGGTGACTGGTTTGCGGTATTTCCACTATTTATCAGCGCGTCAAGAAGAGCATGTATTTTATCAAGTGCCGAAACAGGTCACGAAAGAGGCGCCTAAAAAATGGCTTGAACAAGCGCTGGGAGCCCTATTATATATGCCTGCAACCCGCCACGACATAGCCGCTATGATTACTGAACAAAAGTACGAGGATCTAACGTCCGTTGTTTTCTGCTTAGAGGATGCGATTGGGGATCATGAAGTCGAGCAGGCTGAACATAATCTCAATATTCAGCTTGAGCGCATAGAACAGGCGATTCAGCAAAACAAAATAGAACCGGATAATCTTCCGCTCATGTTTGTAAGGGTGCGTTCTCCGCAGCAGCTGCAGGAGCTGGCGAGCCGCTTGAAGCGCTTTCTTCATTTGTTAACCGGTTTTGTGTTTCCGAAATGTTCAGGAGTGAACGCCCGTGACTATGCAGAAACGCTGGAAAACATCTCTCACGATATGAGAGCGCCGATTTATGGAATGCCGATTTTAGAAACGCCCGATTTGCTTTCTAAAGAGACGCGGCCGGAGGCTTTCGGAGAGCTGAGTGCGGTTCTGCATCAATATCAGGACTTGATTTTAAATGTGCGAATCGGTGCGACTGATTTGTGCGGGTTATACGGCATCCGGAGAAAGCCGGGGCAAACCATCTATGATATTCGCCTGATTTCCGATTTTATGGCGGATGTCATCAATTATTTCGGCCGGACGTTTGTCGTTTCTGGACCGGTCTGGGAATATTTCCAGACAGCGCAAAAGCCTCACCTTCTGTCAGCACACCAGCCTTCTGAGCTGAATGAGCATGTCAAAGGTTTGGTGAAGGAAACAGAGCTTGATATCGCTAACGGGATTCACGGAAAAACAGTCATTCACCCGTCTCAGCTTAAAGCGGTAAACAGCCTGTATGTTGTATCAAAGGAAGACTATATGGATGCGTTAAGCATTATTCATCACGGAAACGGTTCAATCGGTGTGATGAAAAGCCATTTTTCCAACAAAATGAATGAGATGAAGCCCCATATGAAATGGGCTGAGAACATCATAATAAAATCAGAAATCTATGGGGTGTATCATGAAAACCGATCTTTCTCCGATTTGCTCAACGAACAGCAAAACACTTCAAATATTGGACAATATGGCGGTTGATCTGTCGGTCACTGACAATCCGCTTTCTATTCCGGAGCAAGTCTTATTTGAAATGGCGGCGCGGGTGAACAAAAAAAGGGGTTTTTTATTTGTCAGCAAAGTGCTGGGAAAGCATATTCCAGTTCATCCGCTGAAGCCGCTTTTGGCGTCAGGGCTGCTTGCTTTGGAGTACGCTGAACGAAAAACGGGCCGTGAGCTGAAGGAGAAGGCCGACATTCTGAACGGGTTTCTTTCAGGAACGGACAGCGGGCTTCGGGCTGCTTATCGAACATTGCAAAAGCAGCGTATTGCACTAGAGGAGGCGCCGCTTGTGATCGGGTTTGCGGAAACGGCGACAGCCCTTGGACACGCGGTTTATGACTGCATTGAGAATGCGTCGTATGTCCATACAACACGTGAACTGATACGAAACAACGAGCCTTCCATTACATTTGTCGAGGAGCACTCCCATGCGACCGATCAGCTGTGCTATGCGGAACCTCATATGATCAACAACGATTGCCCGGTGATTCTCGTGGATGATGAAATCACGACAGGAAAAACCGCACTGCATATCATTCGGGATATACAATCGAAGTTCCCCCGCAAAGAATACGCTGTTTTGTCTTTATTGGATTGGCGCACTGAGGAGCACAAACAAGCTTATGCTGAAGCGGAACGGGAATTAGGGGTTACCATATCAACAACAGCTTTACTGTCTGGGCGCATTTCCTTTAAGGGAGAGCTTTTGTCAGAGTCCTCCTACGATTACAGACCAAAGCCGCAGGAATCAGCAATACACAGAACAGACATCGACTTGTCCGGCTTCTTTGCATCCTTACCCTATCAGCCGGCCACATTCGCAGACGAGCATTTTTATGTGAAGGAAACAGGGCGGTTTGGCTTAAAGGCGAGTGACAGGCAGGCGGTTCACGAGGCCTGCCGCCTAGCTGCGCAGCATGTGGAACAGTATCGGAAGGGGAGAAGAACGCTTGTGCTTGGAACGGGAGAGCTGATGTACATTCCTATGAAAATCGCAGCGCATCTTCAGGGCTCCATTTCCTATCACTCTACTACCCGCAGCCCGATTCACCCTGTTGTCAAAGCGGGCTATGCTGTGCAAAACGGTTATTCATTTATGAATCCCGAAGATGATGCGGTTCGCCATTTTATCTATAACCTCCCCGCCGGAGCGTATGACGAGGTCTTTTTCTGTCTTGAAAAGACCGTTTCGGATGAGGCGTTACAGCCGATTTTTCATATATTCAAAGAAAAAGAAGTGCCGCATATCCACATTGTAACTTTTTCAGGAAAGGCGTGATCTGAATTGACCGAGATAATTGACCAGATTGGGAGCTATCCGAATGAGGATGTCACCTTTCTATTAAAAGATTTGTCCGCCGTTTCGATTGAAAAAAGCACGGAAGAACGGGAACGCTCGATCCAAAGCGGCACCCATTACTCAGAGATGCTGCCGATCGAATATAAGCCGACAGATGAGTATATGAAACTGTTTTATGCCTCGCTTGAAGACAGTAAACAGAAGGTTGCGTTAGCGGTCGGAGCTGTAGCGGAGCAGCTTTTCGCCAAACACGGTGAGCATATGGTTTTGTGCAGTCTGGCAAGGGCGGGCACGCCGATCGGTGTATTGATCAAACGGTACATCAAGATGAAGTATCACGTCTCAGTTTCGCACTACAGCATATCGATTATTCGGGACAGGGGAATTGATAAAAACGCCTTGCAGTATATGCTGAAGCATCATCCAGACGGAAAAATCGCCTTTATCGACGGCTGGACAGGCAAAGGCGCTATTACTAAAGAACTGAATCGATCCATCGAACAGTTTAACCAGCGCTGGAATACGAGACTTTCCTCAGAAATTGCGGTGCTTGCCGATCCGGGTGATTGCGCGGACATCTACGGAACGAAGGAGGATTTTCTGATTCCGAGTGCCTGCTTGAACTCTACGGTCTCGGGTCTTGTCAGCCGCACGGTCTTAAATGAAAAATGGATCGGGCCGGATGATTTTCACGGGGCGAAATATTACCGTGAGCTGAGCGAAGAGGATGTTTCTGTATTCTATATTGAAACGATAGCCGAGCAATTTCCGTCTATTTTTAAAGAAGCAGAACGTCTGGCGATTGGCTTGCAGCGCGCACGTATGAAACCGGTTTGGGACGGCTTGGCTTCCATTGAGACGATCCGAAAGCAATTTGGCATCAGCAATACGAACCTGATTAAACCTGGTGTCGGAGAAACGACCCGTGTGCTTCTTCGCAGAGTGCCTTGGAAAATACTGATTCAGCCTGGCGCTGAAGAAACACTGAAACATATTCTTTTACTGGCAAAGGATCGGGGAGTGCCTGTAGAAGAATACGAGAACATGTCTTACAGCTGCTGCGGGCTGATTCGTCCGGCGGAGAAAAGCCTATGAACGCGTTTGCCAGCGATTTAGACAGAACATTAATTTATTCAAGGCGCATGATCGGCACGCCCGATAAGGAAGCCGGGATTGAGCTGATTGAAACATTAAATGGGCGGGAGCTTTCTTATATTTCCTCAGCCGTAAAAGAGCACTTAAATCAGATTCAGAAGGATCACTATTTTATCCCCGTCACCACGCGTACAAACGAACAGTATAAGAGAATCGTATGTTTCCAGCAGGACATTGTGCCGGAATACGCGGTGACAACAAATGGCGGGTGCATCTTAAAAGACGGCGAGCCTCTGAAAGAGTGGGGCGAGCTGATGAAAGAGGAGCTGGCGTCGTGTCTGCCGATCGAGGCCATGCTGAGGGAAATCGCAGGTCTCTCTTTATCAGAGGCGGTAAAAAGAACCCGAATCGCCCATCACTATTTCGTGTATCTCATTTTACATGAGGAAAAAATACCGTATATCGATCTATCCGCTGTGAAAGAGTGGGGCGCCGATAAGGGCTGGCAAGTATCTCTGCAGGGGCGGAAGCTTTACTTTATTCCCAATCCGCTTAATAAGTGGAAAGCAGTTGAATACCTGAAATCCAGGCTCTCTCTTGATGAAATCTATACGGCTGGAGACTCGCTGCTTGATCTTGAACTGATCCGGGAAGCCGATTTTGGCATCGCACCCGCGCACGGCGAGGTATTGAGTCACGATCCGGAATTACGCAAAACGATTGCAAGCGGCATGCTGGCGGGTGAAGAAATCACAGCGTCAGTTTTATCGCAAATATCCAAATTAAAACACGTGTAATATACACAAACAAACCAGAAAGGAGGATATGATGAGACAAGAAGAGCTAATCATTCATAAAGCTGTTCCGGCCGATGGTGATTGGAAAAGCATGCTGTTTCAGCCATTGCCGGAGCGGGATCACTATGAGAATGAACAAGGTCTTGCTTTTTCGAGGCTTGCCGGGCAAATCCTGGGCACGCCCATTGATGAGACCGACTACTTTAACGAGCTGTATGAACTTTCTGTAAACGATCATATTTATGTCCTGAGCGAAACGCTTGATAAAACCATTGCACCCGAAACCTTTCAGGCGCTTCAGCATATTCATTCCATCAACCAGAAGGAAAAAGGCCTTTCGGTCAGCCGCTTTGTCGCCTTTCTGGACGGGGAACAGCTGATTGCGAAGCATTCCAATCCTTTGCTGCACCGCCATTTAAGAAAAGCACTGATGACGCTTTTACATACCTTTGCCGAAAATCATGAGCAGGGGCTGAATCATCCTGATTTTCGCAGAGTGCTTCTTGATGTTTCAAAGTTTTCCTTGAACCACCTGAATCCTTGGCTGGAAAAAGCCGATATAGAGCGGGAGATGCCGAAGGTGGTCTGGTATGGAGACGCGACGAAAAGCCAGCTGTATTTCTTATATTATTTGATGCTTGTCGGCTGTGATGTTCTATTGTTCCATCCGGCGGGAACCGATCAGCTGACGCTCGTTGACCCTAAGCAGGAGCTAAGCTTCACGGAAAAGCTTCCGGATGTCTCAGACCTTCAGCCATTCCCGAAAGAAAAACCTGACCGTAAATCAACAGTGGCGTATCGATCGACAAAGGAAATTGAACATGTGCTGAATCACGAGGAATCCATGCTGTACAAGCCTTGGCAGTTCAGAGACCACACACCGGTTTCCGTGACGCTGAAAACGACCTATGATGAACTGTTTTTAATTGCGAAAGAACGTGCGTTTATTCGCCCGAATTTCAAAGCCGATAAACATTCGATCGATATTCCGAATGTGTTTGCCAAAATTATGGGTGTGTCGAAAGACAATAAAGAATATTGGAACAGACTTCATACAATGGCGGATTATCCGGAAACAGAAATGGTTCGAAGTTTTCCGCTTACAGAAGAAATCAGATCGAACTATCAATTTCATTACAGCCACGCGCTTGATCATGAAGGAAACATCGATCCGGACAAGCTGATCGCAAGCCATGTGTGGCAGTACAAACAGCTTCCGGCAGGCATTCAGATCGCGATCGCTAAAACGATCTCGAGAATGTGCAAACACCCGCGGCTGAAGGCATTGCATCAGGAACAGGTCAAGGATGTTCAGATCTATTTGTTTAAACAAACAACAAACCTTCCCGCTAACCTGCTGAAATTGATTCAAATGTTCGACTATGCGCAGACGGTTCCGAAACTGGTGCTGTATCATACGGAAATGAACGGTGAGCTCACACGATCAGACGCCGCAGCCCTGCTGTTTTTGAATGAAATCGGCATTGATATCGTCATTTATAATCCTCCCGGACATCAAGACATTGAGCATTATATTGAAGAGGATCAGTATGATATCCACTGGCTGGACGACATGGTGTTTCAGCAGGACTATAAAGAGCCTTCGCTCGTGAAAAGGCTGTTCAGAACGATTACCCAAAAGTAAGGAGAGAAGAAAAGCATGACAACAGAAAATCAAAATCCGCTTGTTCTCGATAAAAACGAAGAAATTTCTCAGCAAAAGGCAGACGATATCCGCCTGCAGCTCCGCCAGGAACCAGAGGTGCAGCGCCTCGCCCAGCAAATTGACGTGAAAAACCAAATGGAGCTGCTGGAGTATGGAAAGGAGCCGGCTGTTGAAATTTCCAAGTTCTCTGACCGCATCTTGGGAATGATGAAAACGACAAGTGTGACAGACTCAGGCACAATGCTGACTCAGCTTGGAAAAATCATGGACCGCTTTGACAAAAATGATTTTGACGAGCCCAAGGGACTGATGGCCAAAATCTTCAAACGCGGCGGCAGCATGATTGAGAAAATCTTTAAAAAGTACCAGACGCTCGGCGGAGAAATTGAAAAAATCAACGTTGAGATTTCTAAATATAAAGATGAGATGACAAAAACAAACTACACGCTCGATGAAATGTATGAAAACAATATCAACTACTACATGGAGCTTGAAAAATACGTTGTTGCCGGTCAAATGAAGCTGGAAGAGATGCAGTCAATCCTTCCTTCATATGAAGAAAAAGCGGCAAGCGGAAACCAGCTTGCGCAAATGCAGCTCGATACGCTGCGCAACGGCATTCAGGCGCTTGAGGAGCGCGTGTATGATCTTGATATGGCGCGAATGGTGGCGCTTCAAACCGCACCGCAGATCCGACTGCTCCAGCGCGGTAACGCTAAGCTGATCGGGAAAATTAACTCCGCTTTTATCATCACCATTCCGATTTTCAAAAACGGCATTATTCAGGCCGTTACAGTGAAACGCCAAAAGCTTGTGGCTGACTCTATGAGCGAGCTTGACCGCCGGACAAATGAGATGCTGAAACGCAATGCGGAGAACATCTCGAACCAGAGTGTTGAAATTGCCAGAATGGCCGGCAGACCAAGCATTGATATAGAAACGATCGAATCCTCCTGGAACACAATTGTCAGCGGCATGCAGGAAACAAAACAAATCGAAGAAGAAAACAAACGCCTTCGGGAAGAGGGCGCAAGACGAATTGCCCAGCTGCAGGATAATATTAAAAAAGCAGCATTACAGCAATAAAAAGACCCCCGCTTGTGAATCATAAGCGGGGTTTTTGATTGACATCAATTAGGTAATGACAATGTGTAAAGACAGGTGTAAACTTAAACGGTAATCATTTTGCATATCAGAGGTGTTGGCTATGGGAAAACAACAGCCTATATCCCAGCGTAAGCTGCTGGGTGTCGCCGGTTTAGGGTGGCTGTTTGATGCAATGGATGTCGGAATATTATCGTTTATTATCGCCGCGCTCCACGTGGAGTGGAATCTTTCGCCTGAAGAAATGAAATGGATCGGAAGCGTAAATTCCATCGGCATGGCTGTGGGTGCGTTTTTGTTTGGATTGCTGGCTGATCGAATCGGCCGCAAAAAAGTATTTATCATTACCCTTTTATGCTTTTCAATCGGAAGCGGTATATCAGCTTTCGTCACAAGCTTATCGGCATTTCTCATTCTGCGGTTTGTAATTGGGATGGGACTTGGCGGCGAACTGCCTGTAGCTTCAACGCTTGTTTCGGAAGCGGTTGTGCCTGAAAAACGGGGCCGGGTCATTGTGCTTCTCGAAAGCTTTTGGGCTGTGGGCTGGCTGGCAGCGGCGCTTATTTCTTATTTTGTCATTCCAAGCTTCGGCTGGCAGGCGGCTTTGCTTTTAACCGCACTGTCGGCATTTTATGCGCTGTACTTGCGGACAGGATTGCCTGATTCGCCAAAGTACGAATCGCTTTCTATGAAAAAGAAATCGGTGTGGGAGAACGTGAAAAGCGTTTGGGAGAAACAGTATATACGGCCGACGGTAATGCTGTCGATCGTCTGGTTCTGCGTTGTCTTTTCTTATTATGGGATGTTTTTGTGGCTGCCGAGTGTGATGCTGTTAAAAGGGTTCAGCATGATTCAAAGCTTTGAATATGTTCTGCTGATGACGCTCGCTCAGCTTCCGGGCTATTTTTCGGCTGCGTGGCTGATCGAAAAGGCGGGCCGGAAATGGATACTGGTCATTTATTTGATCGGAACAGCGGGAAGCGCGTATTTCTTCGGAATGGCAGATTCCTTAGGTCTGCTGCTGACGGCTGGAATGCTGTTGTCCTTCTTTAATCTTGGCGCGTGGGGCGTGCTGTATGCCTATACACCGGAGCAATACCCAACATCGATTCGCGCGACAGGTTCAGGAACCACAGCGGCGTTTGGAAGGATCGGCGGCATTTTTGGCCCGCTGCTCGTCGGAACACTCGCCGCCCGCCATATTTCGTTTTCAGTGATTTTTTCAATCTTTTGCATTGCCATTTTACTGGCGGTCGCGTGTATTTTGATTATGGGAAAAGAAACGAAACAAACTGAGCTTGAATAACAAAAGCACCTCATCATGAGGTGCTTTTTACATGGAAACCGGCAGCTTGCGGTTTGTTTTTTCTGCTTGTTTGGTAAAGGGTCATAGACAGGACAAATAAAACCGCCGTAAATGCCGTGACAGCCCCAAAGTGATGCGTGTTTTGATATAAAAGTCCGGCAAGGCATGTGCCGACAGTGGTTCCTGCATACATAGCCGCATTGGAAAGAGATGCAATCGTTCCGCGCGCGTTCGGTGAAATGGATTGGAATATCCCCATCATTAACGGAAAAATGATCCCCGCTATAAAGAAAGTCAGAAAAAAGCTGGTTTCTACAATAAATAAGTTAGGAAAGAAAGGAAGGGAAAAATAGAGCGCGCCCATCAGCAGCATGCCGCTGATTAATGTCTTAAACGTTCCGAGCTTTGATGCAACTTTGCTTCCTATAAGGCTTCCAAGCATATTTCCCAGCCCCAGTACAAGCATCGCGGCGCCGATTTGGGATACGGTTAGATGATAATCTGCAGAAAGCCAGGTGCCGAGAAAGCTGAACGTGGCGAAATTTCCTGTTTGAAAGAGAAAATAAGCAAGCAGGATCATCGATGTTTTTGGCAGTGAAAACAGCTCACGATAAGGGCTGACTACAGATGAACGGTGTGCTGCCGCTTCTGCAGGACGAATATCTGGCATGGCCGCCGCCAAAATGAACAGGAGAACCAGCGAGCCTGCTGACAGAACGAAAAAGGGCGTGTGCCAAGTGAAGGAAGCCAAAAATCCGCCGAGCGGAAGCCCGAGCATTTGTGAAGCCGCTAATCCTGCTGTTGCAATCCCCATGCTTTTTAACACTTTTGAGGGATGGACGATGACAGGGATGGATGCCCAAATTTGAGGCGTCACAAATGCGGCGCTGACACCGGCGGCAAAACGGAATGCACACATGGCGGCAAAGGAGGGAGCGATGCCGCATAAAAACGTGGAAAGGATAAAGCCCGCAAGCCCCGACAGCATCACTGTTTTCCGATTAAAGCGGTCAGAGATCGGACCGGCTGCCAAAGCAAACAGCGCATAACCGAGCGCATAAGCACTGACCATCCAGCCTGACAAATCAGTGGAGACATGGAATTGGTCCTGCAAAAGCGGGAGAAGCGGTGAGAGCAAAAAGGTATCTGTGCCGATGACAAACATTACACTGAAAAAAAGCCAAATAAGTTTCACTTTTAACACTCCTATAGTTTTATAATTATGAAACTATGAAACAGATATGTATATAGAAAACCCTTCTTAGAGGGTCTCCAGAAAGCCAGGCAGGTATGTTTGAAATGTGTCTTCACGCAGCCTGACATATTTTGTCCGTGAATCTTTTCGTGTTGCAGTCAATCCCGCTTCACGCAGCGTTTTGAAATGATAAGATGCTGTGGTTTTGACAATATTGCATTTTTCACCTACTTCGCCGCAGCTGAGTTCTTTTCCGCTGTAATAAAGCGTACGAATAATGGCAAGCCTGGATTCGTCAGACAATGCTTTGAATATGTGAGCTCTGATATGGTCTTCTGATTGTTTCATAGTCATGAAACTATAATACATTACATAGAGATGAAAAAGCAACTTATTTTTCCAGTAAAGGAGCTTGAAGTCATAAGAGGAAGAAGGATTTTCGGTTCAATAAAAGCGTTTTCAAATAAAAAAAGGCTTAAATTTACCCGTAAAATACAATAATAAAGGAGGATTACCGAGTATTTAGAAGCATAAATAAGGTCTTGGGGTCACAAGGATGTTTATCATGAAATGGTACAGAATAAAAGAGAATATGCGGTTTGTGTGTGTTGTTACATAAATGGTACGGTAATAAAGATTGCTTAATATGGAGGGAAAATATGAGTGTAGATGAGAAACCGATTAAGATAAAAGTCGAGAAAGTCTCTAAGATTTTTGGGAAACAAACCAAGAAAGCAGTTCAAATGCTTGCCGACGGAAAAAATAAAAAAGAGATCCTGAAAGCAACCGGATCAACCGTTGGGGTTAACCAAGCAGATTTTGATGTATATGATGGTGAGATATTTGTCATCATGGGTCTATCAGGGAGCGGTAAATCAACTTTAGTACGGCTGTTAAACCGGCTTATTGAACCGACTGCCGGAAAAATTTACATTGATGGTGACATGATAACAAATATGTCTAAAGACCAGCTCCGGGAAGTCCGCCGGAAAAAAATCAGTATGGTCTTCCAAAAGTTCGCTCTGTTCCCGCACAGAACGATTCTTGAAAACACAGAATACGGACTGGAGCTTCAAGGTGTAGACAAACAGGAGCGCCAGCAAAAAGCGCTTGAGTCGCTTAAACTTGTCGGACTTGAAGGATTTGAACACCAATACCCTGATCAGCTTTCGGGCGGAATGCAGCAGCGTGTCGGTCTTGCCCGCGCTTTGACGAATAATCCGGACATCCTTCTGATGGACGAAGCATTCAGTGCGCTTGATCCATTAATCCGTAAAGATATGCAGGATGAGCTTCTGGATCTGCATGATAATGTCGGAAAAACGATTATTTTTATTACGCACGACCTGGACGAAGCGCTTCGCATCGGCGACAGAATCGCGCTGATGAAGGACGGAAATATCGTTCAGATCGGCACGCCGGAAGAAATCCTCATGAATCCGTCCAACGAATATGTTGAGAAATTCGTTGAGGACGTTGATTTGTCTAAAGTATTAACTGCCGGCCACATTATGAAACGCGCTGAAACGGTGCGGATTGATAAAGGGCCTCGCGTTGCGTTAACACTGATGAAAAACCTGGGGATTTCATCTATTTATGCAGTCGATAAACAGAAACAATTGTTAGGTGTCATTTACGCAGCTGATGCGAAAAAAGCAGCCGAGTCTGATTTATCCCTTCAGGATATCTTGAATACGGAATTTACGACTGTACCAGAGAATACGTATCTGACTGAGATTTTTGACGTTGTGTCTGACGCGAATATTCCAATTGCGGTTGTAGATGAAAAGCAAAGAATGAAAGGGATTGTCGTAAGAGGCGCGCTGATTGGTGCACTTGCGGGCAATAACGATTATATCAATGTTGAAGGCACTGATGAGCAACCACAAGATCCTTCTGTACAGGAGGTGAAGTAAATTGGATAGACTGCCTAGAATACCTTTAGCAGATATCATTGACCGTTTTGTTGACTGGATTACAATAACGTTCGGCGGGTTCCTCGACGGAATCGCAAATGGCTTGGCCGTTTTTGTAAACGGGATTGTAAGCGGGCTTGGATTTATTCCTTCTATTTTGTTAACGATTATTTTCGCAGCTCTTGCATGGTGGATCAGTACGAGAGGAATTGCGCTGTTCACTTTAATTGGGTTTCTCGTAATTGATTATTTAGGATATTGGGACCCAATGCTGCAAACGTTAGCGCTGGTTGTCACATCCGTCATTATTTCGATTGTGGTCGGTGTGCCGATCGGAATTTGGGCTTCTCAGAAAGAAACGGTTCGCCGTATCGTAACGCCTATTCTTGATTTAATGCAGACAATGCCTGCTTTCGTGTACCTTTTGCCGGCAATTTTCTTCTTTAATATCGGTGTTGTGCCGGGTGTCGTTGCGTCTGTTATCTTCGCAATGCCGCCGACAATCCGTATGACGGTTCTCGGTATTAAACAAGTGCCCGCGGATCTGATTGAAGCAACTGAAGCGTTTGGTTCTACAACAGCTCAGCGTTTGTTTAAGGTTCAGCTTCCGCTTGCAACAAAAACCATTCTTGCCGGGATCAACCAAAGTATCATGCTTGCATTATCAATGGTTGTTATCGCAGCAATGGTCGGTGCGCCGGGACTAGGTTCAGAAGTATACAGCGCCGTTACACAGCTGAAAACAGGGGTCGGTGTAGAAGCTGGTATCGCTATCGTTATCGTTGCGATTACGCTCGACCGTATTACACAAAATATTAAAGTGAAGAAGAAAAGCAGGGGGAATGCCTGATGTTTAAAAAAATCATCGGTATCGGTGTTTCCGCCATGCTGGCACTCTCACTTGCGGCTTGCGGACAAGAAAACGACGAAAATGCATCCGCGGCTGAACAGGCGAATAAGACGATCATCGGGATTGACCCCGGTTCAGGTATTATGAGCCTGACTGATCAAGCGTTGAAGGATTATAACCTGGACGACTGGACACTGATTTCATCGTCAAGCGCTGCTATGACTGCTACGCTCAAAAAGTCATACGACCGTAAGAAACCAATTATTATCACAGGATGGACACCGCATTGGATGTTCTCCAGATATAAATTAAAATATCTCGATGATCCGAAAAAAACTTACGGCAGTGCTGAGGAGATTCATACGATCACCAGAAAAGGCTTCGGTAAAGAACAGCCGAATGCCGTTAAGCTTCTGAGCCAGTTTAAATGGACGCAAGACGACATGGGTGAAGTGATGATCAAGGTGGAAGAAGGCGAGAAACCTTCCAAAGCCGCTGCTGAGTATGTGAAGAAGCACAAGGATCAAATCGCGGAGTGGACCAAAGGCGTGCAAAAGGTCAAGGGGGACAAAATCAACCTTGCCTATGTGGCGTGGGACAGTGAGATTGCAAGTACAAACGTTATGGGCAAAGTGTTAGAAGACTTGGGCTATGACGTGAAACTCACTCAGGTAGAAGCTGGTCCGATGTGGACGGCGATTGCGACGGGAAGCGCGGACGCATCCCTTTCCGCATGGCTGCCGAATACCCATAAACCATACGCTGCCAAATATAAAGGCAAATATGATGATGTAGGCGTCAGTATCACTGGCGTGAAGATGGGTCTTGTTGTGCCTGAATATATGAAAAACGTCAACTCAATTGAAGATCTGAAGAAATAATGAAGAAAGCAGCCTGTTCGCAGGCTGCTTTTTTGATTTAAGAAGCATTGGCTGATGCGAGTGTATCTGCTTTTTGGAACGTTTTTAATACGGCGTTTGCTAAAATGTGAATCCCGGTAAACATCGCGTTTCTGTCAAAGGTCATATGCGGGTGATGGAGTCCTGGCTGAAGTCCGCAGCCGAGGCCAAGCATGGTCGTTTTAAGGTTCGGCACTTTCACGGCATAAAAATGAAAGTCTTCGCCGCCGGTTGTAACAAGAGGTTCATCGAGCTGATCAGCTCCGATAACGTCTGTGATCGCTTCAGCCATAATGCCTTCAGCTTCTTTATTTTGTGTTGCCGCTGGGAGGCTGTGTTCCTTGTGAAGTTCAATTTTCGCCTCGAATGCCGCGGCAGCCGCTTCGCAGGCTCTTTCTGTTTCAGCGATCAGCGTCTCCATGGCTTCATTTGTTTGCGCCCGCAGGTCAAGGCTGAAGGTCGCTTTTCCGGGAATGATGTTGGAGCTGTCGCCGCCGGCTTGAAGCTTTGTCATTTTGACAGTGTGCGGGATTTTCGGATCGATGTGAATCAGCCCTAGCTTATGGACGAGAAATGCCGCGATTTCGATGCTGTTTTTGCCAAGATGCGGCCGTGCGCCATGAGCTTCTTCTCCGATGATTGTGCCTTCGATGTGCTGGCTTGACCCATGCAGAATGGATGGGGCGCAGCGTCCGTTTTGGGTTTCCTGAATTGGACGGACATGGACGCCATACAAATAGTCGACGTCATCAAGCACGCCTTCCTCTATCATTTTCAGAGCGCCTCCGCCTTTTTCTTCTGCTGGCTGAAAGATAAAACGTATCGTTCCGCTCGGAAGCTGCGGCTGTTTTTTCAGCAGCATTAACGTACCTAAAGCCATTGTCATATGCGAATCATGCCCGCAGGAATGATTGGCGCGAAATGTGCCGTTGACCTCCTGCCATAATGCATCAATGTCAGCGCGGACAGCTACAACAGGCGAACCCGAACCTATTTCGCCGACAACTCCGGTACAATCTGAAAACGTGCGCGTGCGGCACCCTGCATCTTCGAGTTTTTGTTTAAGAAATTCAGTTGTCTCATATTCTTTCCAGCTGACTTCAGGATTGGCGTGAAGATGTTCAAAGATGTCCATGACGGTTTGTTTCATTTCTTCTGAGAGTTTTTGCATGGGAAGAAAAACCTCCTTCATTCCTTTTTTTATATTGAAACAGGTAGATAGGCTGTTTATAATATAGCACATATTTATATTTTTCAGAATAATAGATATTTTCTAAAAAGGGGGGATGGATTGAAATATGAGTATGCCAGCAGCCGAAACACAGCCAAAGAAAAAACGCACCGCCTTTAACATGCCTGACGCCTATGTCCTCTTATTTATCATCGCTTTCATTTGCGCCGTTGCTTCGTATATTGTGCCGGCGGGAGAATTTGACCGTGTGACGAAGGGGGAGGTTACCACTGCGGTGCCGGGAAGCTATCATTCAATTGAACAGTCTCCGGTCAGCCTGATCAGCTTTTTCACTTCTCTTCAGGATGGAATGGTGGGATCAGCGCCTATTATTTTTCTGATTTTATTCACAGGCGGCACGATCGCTATTTTAGAAAAAACAGGTGCCATCAACGGACTGATTTACAATGTCATCAGCAAGTTCCGCACAAAGCAATTATTATTTATTTGTATTGTCGGTGCGTTGTTTTCTATTCTTGGAACGACTGGAATTGTCGTGAATTCAGTGATCGGATTCATCCCCATCGGCCTTATTGTCGCACGCTCCTTAAAATGGGATGCGGTCGCGGGTGCGGCTGTTATTTATATTGGCTGCTATGCCGGGTTTAACTCTACCATTTTATCACCGTCTCCGCTTGGCTTATCGCAATCGATTGCGGAGCTGCCTCTGTTTTCGGGGATCGGCCTTCGTGTGGTCATATACTTATGCTTTTTGGTGTCTTCTATCATTTATATCTATTGGTATACAAGAAAATTAAAGAAATCAAAGGATGCCAGTGTGTTAGGCACAAACTGGTTCCCGGCGGCAGGATTGAGCGATGCGAATCAAGAAGAAGATAAGTCTGTGCCGTTTACCGTTCGCCATAAGCTGATTTTGGGAGTGGCGGGTTTGTCGCTGATCGGATTTTTGTACGGTGCATTGAAGCTCGGCTGGTCAGATTCCCAAATGGCTGCGACGTTTATTTTTATTTCTGTCCTTGCCGGATTCATTGGAGGACTTGCGGCAAACGATATTGCCAAAACTTTTATTACCGGCTGTCAGAGCCTTGTATACGGTGCGCTGATTGTCGGGATGGCGCGGAGCATTTCTGTCATTCTTGAAAATGGGAAGCTGCTGGATACAGTCGTCAATGCTTTGGCTTCGGTTTTGGACGGGTTCAGTCCGATGGCCGGCGCAATCGGCATGTATATCGCCAGCGCCCTGCTTCATTTTCTCATCTCTTCAGGATCGGGCGAAGCGGTTGTGTTCATTCCGATTCTGGCGCCGCTCGCTGATTTGATGGGCATCACGAGACAGGTCGCGGTGGAAGCGGTTATGCTTGGAGAAGGGGTCGTCAACTGTGTGAACCCGACGTCCGGCGTTTTGATGGCAGTGCTTGCCGCCAGCGGAATTCCGTACGTCAAGTGGCTTCGGTTTATGCTGCCGCTCGCTCTGATTTGGTTCTTAATCGGGCTTGTGTTTATTTGTATCGGTGTCCTGATCAATTGGGGGCCGTTTTAAACATTGCTGCCCGCCGGCTTGTACGGCGGGCTTTTCATTTATTCGTTGCAGAAGCGCAGGCTGTTATTGTAACATGTAAGCCATAAGCCATTCGTAAAAGTGCGGGAGGAAGGTCATGAATAATCTGCATAACAGACTTTCAGGCGTGAATGGGAAAAATAAGAGAGTAAAAGAAAAAGAACAAAAGATCTGGTCGGATATCGGCAAGTTAGCCGGGGCGTTTGTGCTCCTGGATGTGATCATCCGCGGCATTATGTTTGAATTTCCGTTTAAAGAATGGGTCTCGAGCCTTGTGTTTTTGTTCATTATCATCTTATATTACTGCATCAGGGCATCAGCTTCTGGAATGCTGATGCCGAGAATAGACACCGAGGAAGAACTGCATAAACGGGTGAAGCAGCAGTTCATAGAATCAATAGCTGTCGCCTTTGCGGTAGTGGTGCTTACGATGTATGACAGGGGAGTTCCCCATACATTCTTCGCTTGGCTGAAAATGTTTCTCCTATTTATCGTCTGCGGCGGCGTTCTGTTTCTGCTTCGATTCGGAATCGTGAAGCTGTCTTACAGAAGAACGGTAAAAAAGGAGTTTAAGAAGAAATCATCATAGAGATGGTTTCTTTTTTTGTTCATAAATCAGACAATATCTCCACTTGCTGTTTAAGAATGTAAAACGGCTTGAGATGTCTGTTTGGGAAATGACTCTATCAAGTTGTTTTGATAGATAGAGTATGATAATTTAAAATGTAAGCGTTAACAAAATTCTTCAGTCTGCACATTCGTCTGAAAGGAGGAAGTGGAAGGATTGAGTAAGAGGGATTTCTGACTCCGCAGTAAGTCTTCAGAAATGAAAAATGAAATAAGGAGTGTCCAGAATGTCTAAAAAACGATTAAATACCTCTTTACTGCCGTTATTCGCTGGATTATTATTGCTGTTTCATTTGATTCTGGCAGGGCCGGTGGCTGTAAATGCAGAGACCGCGAACCAATCAAATGAATATACAGCGCCATCAATAAAAAGCGGGACCATTCTTCATGCTTGGAATTGGTCGTTCAACACCTTGAAAAATAATATGAAGGATATCCATGATGCAGGATATACCGCTATTCAGACGTCTCCTATTAATCAAGTAAAGGAAGGAAATAATGGAGATAAAAGCATGGGGAACTGGTACTGGCTTTACCAGCCGACCTCTTACCAGATTGGCAACAGATACTTGGGTTCCGAGGAAGAGTTTAAAGAAATGTGTGCGGCGGCTGAAGAATATGGCGTGAAGGTTATTGTCGATGCCGTCATCAATCACACAACCAGTGACTATGCTGCGATTTCAAATGAAATTAAAAGTATTTCAAATTGGACGCATGGAAACACACAAATTAAAAATTGGTCCGATCGAAGGGATGTCACGCAGAATTCATTGCTGGGTCTTTATGATTGGAATACGCAGAATACACAAGTACAGTCATATCTGAAACATTTCCTGGAAAGGGCATTGGATGACGGTGCTGACGGATTTAGGTATGATGCGGCCAAACATATAGAGCTTCCGGACGACGGTGATTTTGGCAGTCATTTTTGGCCGAATATCACAGATACATCTGCAGAATTCCAATATGGAGAAATATTACAAGACAGTGCTTCCCGAGATGCTGCATATGCGGATTATATGAATGTCACAGCATCAAACTATGGACATTCCATAAGGTCTGCTTTAAAGAATCGTAATCTGAGCGTGTCGAATATTTCCCATTATGCATCTGATGTGTCAGCCGACAAGTTAGTCACGTGGGTGGAATCGCATGATACGTATGCAAATGATGATGAGGAGTCAACATGGATGAGCGATGACGATATCCGCTTAGGCTGGGCAGTGATTGCTTCTCGCTCAAGCAGTACGCCTCTCTTTTTTTCAAGACCTGAGGGTGGCGGAAATGGTGTGAGATTCCCGGGGAAAACCCAAATAGGCGATCGCGGGAGTGCTTTATTTGAGGATCAGGCTATCGTTGCGGTCAATACGTTTCACAATGTAATGGCTGGACAGCCTGAGGAGCTATCGAATCCGAATGGAAACAATCAAATATTTATGAATCAGCGCGGCTCAAAAGGTGTTGTGTTGGCAAATGCAGGTTCCTCTTCTGTCAGCATAAATGCTTCAACGAAATTACCTGATGGCAGCTATGATAATAAAGCCGGGACCGGTTCATTTCAAGTCAGGGACGGTAAACTGACAGGCACGATTAATGCCAGATCTGTGGCTGTTCTTTATCCTGACGATTTTGCAAATGCGCCTCAAGTCTTTCTTGAGAATTACAAAACAGGGGTGACACATTTTTTCAATGATCAGCTGACGATCACCCTGCGTGCAAATGCGAATACGACAAAAGCCGTTTATCAAATGAATAATGGGCAAGAGATTGCGTTTAAGGATGGAGACCAATTAACGATCGGAAAAGGAGACCCGTTTGGAAAAACATACAACATCACGTTAACAGGAACGAACAGTGATGGCGTAACGAGGTCTCAGGAATACAGCTTTGTAAAAAGAGATCCGTCTTCAGCCAAAACCATCGGATATCAAAATCCAAATCATTGGGGCCATGTAAATGCTTATATCTATAAACATGATGGAGGCCGGGCAATCGAATTGACCGGGTCTTGGCCAGGTAAAGCAATGACTAAGAATGCAGATGGAATTTACACGCTGACGCTGCCTGCGGATACGGATACAACGAACACCAAAGTGATTTTTAATAATGGCAGTGCCCAAGTGCCCGGCCAGAATCAGCCTGGCTTTGATTATGTGCAAAATGGTTTATATAACAACTCTGGATTAAGCGGTTCTCTTCCTCAGTGAGGGCAAGCGATCAGCGGAAAAATCCCAAAAGAAACCATCATAGATGGTTTCTTTTTTGTTCATAAATCAGACAAATCTTTTCTCTTGCAAAAGTTTGTGAAATGTTGCACAATATAAATGTGAAATACTTCACAAACAAACACCAAAGATAAACAAACACTGGAGGATGAGGATAAATGATGAATGAACGTGTAAATAAAGTAGCTTTAATCGGAGCGGGTTTTGTTGGAAGCAGTTATGCATTTGCGTTAATTAACCAAGGGATCACAGATGAACTTGTGGTCATTGATTTAAATAAAGAAAAAGCAATGGGCGATGTAATGGATTTAAACCACGGAAAGGCGTTTGCGCCGCATCCGGTCAAAACATCTTTCGGAACATATGAAGACTGCAAGGATGCTGATATTGTCTGCATCTGCGCCGGAGCAAACCAAAAGCCTGGTGAGACACGCCTTGAATTAGTAGAAAAGAACTTAAAGATCTTCAAAGGAATCGTCAGTGAAGTCATGGCGAGCGGATTTGACGGCATTTTCTTAATCGCGACAAATCCGGTTGATATTCTGACGTATGCAACATGGAAATTCAGCGGACTGCCAAAAGAGCGAGTGATCGGAAGCGGCACAACACTTGATTCTGCGAGATTCCGTTACATGCTGAGCGAATACTTCGGTGCAGCAGCACACAATGTGCACGCTCATATTATCGGCGAACACGGCGATACTGAGCTTCCTGTCTGGAGCCACGCGAATATCGGCGGAGTGCCGGTCAGTGAACTGGTTGAGAAAAACGAAGCATACAAACAAGAAGAGCTTGAACAGATCGTGGATGACGTGAAAAACGCCGCTTATCATATCATTGAGAAAAAAGGCGCGACATATTACGGGGTAGCCATGAGCCTTGCGAGAATCACAAAAGCGATTCTTCATAATGAAAACAGCATTTTAACAGTCAGCACTTATTTGGACGGACAATATGGAGCAGATGACGTGTACATCGGAGTGCCGGCTGTCGTGAACCGCGGCGGAATCGCTGGCATCACTGAGCTGAACTTAAATGAGAAAGAAAAAGAGCAGTTTAACCACAGCGCCAATGTGCTCAAAAACATTTTGAAACCGCATTTTGCAGAACAAAACATCAACTAGAACGCAACTATAGAGTAAAGGGCTGATTGTCAATGTGGGAGCAGTTGTATGATCCGTTTGGAAACGAGTATGTGAGCGCACTGGTTGCGCTCACACCGATTCTCTTTTTTCTCTTAGCTTTAACCGTTTTTAAGATGAAAGGCATTCTTGCGGCATTTCTGACCCTAGTTGCCAGCTTTTTGGTTGCCGTATTGGCATTTCACATGCCGGTTGAAAAAGCCGTTTCTTCTGTTTTATTAGGCATCGGAAGCGGTTTGTGGCCGATCGGCTACATTGTCCTGATGGCAGTGTGGCTCTATAAAATCGCTGTGAAAACCGGGAAGTTTACCATTATTCGTTCCAGCATTGCCGGCATCTCGCCTGACCAAAGATTACAGCTATTATTAATCGGTTTTTGTTTTAACGCATTTTTGGAAGGCGCGGCCGGCTTTGGTGTTCCGATTGCAATTAGTGCGGCGCTGCTCGTCGAACTTGGCTTTAAACCGTTAAAGGCGGCGGCGCTCTGTTTGATTGCGAATGCTGCCTCTGGAGCCTTTGGCGCGATCGGGATACCGGTGATTACAGGCGCGCAAATTGGAGACTTGTCTTCTCTTGAGCTGTCTCGGGCATTGATCTGGACACTGCCAATGATTACATTTCTGATTCCATTTTTACTCGTGTTCTTATTAGACCGGATGAAGGGAATCAAACAAACCTGGCCTGCCTTGTTGGTTGTCAGCGGTATATATACAGCGGTTCAGACGCTGACAATGGCTGTGCTCGGACCGGAATTAGCTAACATTTTGGCGGCGTTGTTCAGTATGGGCGGGCTTGCGCTTTTCCTGCGCAAGTGGCAGCCGAAACAGATTTATCGTGAGCAGGGAGCCGAAGAAACTGGTGAGAAAAAGAGATACAGCGCCGCAGACATTGCCAAAGCGTGGTCTCCTTTCTACATTTTAACTGCGGCGATCACCATCTGGAGCCTTCCTGCATTCAAAGCGCTTTTCCAAGAAGGCGGGCTCTTCTATCAGACAACGCTTTTGTTCAAGATGCCTTTTCTGCATCAGCAAATTATGAAAATGCCGCCCATTGCCCCATCTGCCATGCCATTAGATGCAGTCTTTAAAGTCGATCTGCTGTCAGCGACCGGTACAGCGATTTTAGCGGCTGTCATCGTTACAGGACTGTTCAGCAAAAATTTCTCTTATCGGGATGGCTGGCTTCAGTTGCTTGAAGGAGACAGGGAAAGAACTGTGGATGCCGATTGTCACGATCTGCTTTGTGATGGCGTTTGCCAATCTGGCCAACTTCGCGGGGCTCAGCTCTTCCATCGGGCTGGCACTGGCGAAAACAGGCGATTTGTTCCCGTTTGTCAGTCCTGTGCTCGGCTGGATCGGCGTGTTCATTACTGGCTCAGTTGTCAGCAATAACGCTTTGTTCGGGCATTTGCAGGTTGTCACCGGTGCGCAGATCGGTGCCGGTTCTGATTTGCTGTTAGCCGCAAATACGGCGGGCGGGGTGATGGCGAAGCTCGTTTCTCCGCAATCTATCGCCATTGCCGCTGCCGCGGTCGGCCAGACAGGGAAGGAATCAAAGCTGTTTAAACGGACAGTGATGTATAGTCTGATTCTGCTATTGATCATCTGCATATGGACGTTTATTCTTGCAAGATTAGGTGTTTAATAGAAAAAAAGCAGTACACTCGAGGTGTACTGCTTTTTGTATTAATTTGCTTTCTTCGTCATTTCCTCAGTTGTTTTGACTCTTGTTTTTCCCATGAACAAAACGGTGATCGCTGCGAGAACAATTGGAATCAAAGCAAGTAAAAAGACATATGTGATGCTTGATGACATGGCGTCGATGATCCGGTTCAGAATCGCATCAGGGATCTGTGATCGTGTGCCGGCTTGGAAAATCGCCTGTGGATCACCGATATTCTGCGGAGCACCTGAGCCGGCAGAGCCTTTCATCCCGCTGAAGGCGTCGCTGAGCTGGTTTGTGAATACGTTCGTCTGAACCGTGCCGAAAATCGTGACGCCGAGCGTCATGCCGAATGATCGTAAAAATGAATTCGTGGAGTTGGCCGTTCCCCGAAAACGAGGTTCAAGATCATTCATGGATGCTGCCGGGAGAAGCGAGAAGTTAAAGCCTACGCCGAAGCCTGAAATCATCATAAAGACAGTCAGCCATACGCGCGCTGTGTCCGGCGTCATATTGGAAAGCAGCAGCATGCCGATAAAGAAAGATATGACGGAAATCAGCATCAGATTGCGGAAGCTTGCCTTCGTTTGAAAGATTCCGCCGATCATACTTCCGATCACTGATCCGATCATCATCGGTGTCAGAATGAAGCCTGCGCTTGTCGCTGAGCTGCCGTATACCGCCTGTACGAAAATCGGAATAAACACTGCTAAAATAATGAATGTTCCGCCATAAAGAAAAGCGAGAATCTGCGCTGTGGCAAACAAGCGGTTCTTAAACATCCAGAAAGAGATAATCGGTTCTTCCGCTTTTCGCTCCACAATAAAAAAGGCAATAAAGAAAACAGCGAAAATGATAAACAGGCCAATGATTTGAATCGAATTCCAGTCGTATGTTTTGCCGCCGAGCTCAAGCGCAAACATCAGGCACACAATGGATACGACTAAAGTAATCGCGCCGCCCCAATCAATTTTCTGCTTTTTATGCTCCAGCGATTCTTTGTAATAGCGAATGATGAAAAACAATGACAGTGCGCCGATAGGGACATTGATGTAAAACACCCAGTGCCAGCTGATAGAGTCTGTGATAATAGCGCCTAACAGCGGGCCGAGAACACTTGATAATCCAAATACAGCGCCGAACATGCCCGACATTTTTCCGCGTTTTTCCGGCGGAAACAAATCAAAGATAATCGTGAAGGCAATCGGCAGGAGCGCTCCGCCCCCAATCCCCTGAATAGCCCGGTAGATGATCAGCTGGTTCATTGTTTGTGCGATTCCGCATAATGCCGACCCGATTAAGAAAAAAATAAGTCCAAACAGGAAAAAACGTTTTCGGCCGTACATGTCGGAAAGCTTGCCGTAAATCGGCATTCCAGCCATCACTGCTACCATGTAGGATGCAGTTACCCATGCAAATTTATCAAAGCTTCCAAGATCAGCCACGATGCTGCCCATCGCTGTAGCAACAATTGTATTGTCCATCGCGGACATTAAGATGCCCAGCAAAAGACCGAGAACCACAAATTTAGTGGAAGGATTTTTTGCGGCTGTTGTATCCATTTAATCTGCCTCCTCTACCTTTTCTAAGTAAGGTTTGATATCATGATAATAGTTTGATTATTAATTATCTCGATTATCAAGATAAATTTGATTTTATAGGGAGGACTGTCAGTTGTCAACAAGAGATTCCAGAAGTGAGTTGGAAAAGACTGCCGTTCAGCTTTTTCGGAAATTGGGCACAAGAACGATTCTGTTTCATCAGGCAGCCGCTCAGGCTCTCGATCTGTTTCCCACCGATTTGAAATCAGCTGACATCTTAAATGAAGCGGGGCCAATGACGGCCGGCGAACTGGGAAAAAAGACGGGACTCAGCACGGGTTCCGTTACGGCGCTTGTTGACCGCCTCGAAAAAGCGGGGTATGTGGCCCGCGAAAAGGACCCGAACGACCGCAGAAGAGTGATTATCGTGCCTTTAACCGCTTCTAAACAGCATGTAAAGGATTTGTTCCGTTCACTGTCAGAGTCCACGATGGATCTGTGCCGCGAGTATACGGAGGAGGAATTGGAACTGATTTTCGGTTTTATCGCCAAAGCCTCCGATATTATAGAGGAAGAGCTTGACCGCTTGAAACAATAGGTGATTTTTGTGCATAGCTTGGCCCGTTCCCGAATAAATTGTACAAGTTGAGTAAGAGAGGGGAGTACGGGCCGGTGAACATTTTTTTGAGTTATATTGTGCTGGGGCTGTCCTTGTCTGCGCCTGTGGGACCTGTCAATGCGGCGCAAATTGATAAAGGCATTAAAAACGGGTTTTGGCATGCGTGGATTTTTGGTTTAGGCGCCATGACAGCTGACGGACTGTATATGCTTTTCATCTATTTCGGGCTGTCGCAGTTTTTGACCGCTCCGTTTGTGAAAACGTTTTTGTGGCTCTTTGGCTTTTTTGTACTGACCTATACCGGAATTGAAACACTGAAAAATGTTAGAGAACCGATGGATGTACGAAGCTCGCGGGGAAAACCGTCATACAGGAAAACGTTCACTTCGGGTTTCCTTATTTCACTGTCAAATCCTTTGAGCATCCTTTTTTGGCTTGGGATTTACGGAAGCATACTTGCGAAAACAGCAGAGGCCTACAATATGAATCAGCTTCTGATCTATAGCTCCGGCATCATGATCGGCATATTAATCTGGGATTTTTGCATGGCTATTACAGCCAGCATGTTCAGAAATCTGCTTCATGAAAAGCTCTTGAGAGGATTAACCGGAATTGCAGGTATATCCCTTCTTGTATTTGGCTTTTACTTCGGTTACCAGGGCATCAAACAGTTATTGGGCTGATTCATGAAGGACAGTCACCTGCCGCCTTCCGTTTTAATATAGTATCCAGATGATACTGGAGGTGGATCAATGGTGAAGGGGATTTACACCAAAAGTTTTCTGGAACGTATGCAAGAAGAGCTTCCTGAATGGCAAAGAATCGCTTTTGAGCTGCTGGCAGAAACTGTGGCGGATGACGCGGATACGTTTCCATGCATTCCCGGACGCCAGGCGTTTCTGACTGATCAGCTTCGCATTGCTTTTGCCGGAGATCCGCGGGAAAATCGGACAGCGGAGGAACTGGCTCCATTGCTTGCGGAGTACGGCAGGATATCGCGGGACACTGGAAAATATGCATCCCTCGTTGTGTTGTTTGATACACCGGAGGATTTGGCTGAGCATTATTCCATTGAAGCGTATGAAGAGCTGTTTTGGCGCTTTTTAAATAGACTGAGCGAACAAGATGAAAAAGAGTGGCCGGAAGACATTCCGGCCGATCCAGAGCATTGTAAATGGGAGTTTTGTTTTGACGGTGAGCCTTATTTTATTCTGTGTGCAACGCCGGCTCATGATGCGAGGAGAAGCCGAAGCTTTCCTTATTTTATGATCACGTTCCAGCCAAGATGGGTGTTTGAAGATCTAAATGGTTCAACCGCATCTGGCCGAAACATGAGCAGGCTGATCCGATCCCGTTTACAGGCTTATGATCAAGCTCCGATTCATCCGCATTTAGGCTGGTACGGAGGAAAGCATAATCGGGAATGGAAACAGTATTTTCTCCGGGATGATGAAAAACAGGTATCAAAATGCCCGTTTTCATATTTAAAGAACATGTTTAACAAAATGAAATAGTTCACGAGCTGGCAGGGCGGTCTTTGTGTCCCTGCTTTTTTTGATAGATCAAGGTGACAACGGCAATGACAGCTAGAAATCCCAAGCTGACAAAAAATCCGGGTCGGCTTGATTTTTCAAACAGCGTGCCGGACACAGCCGCCGCGATCAGAATTGTCGCCAAATAAATTTGCGTTTTCGCCATGGCTGCCGGATCGGTCAGCTTTTTGCTGGAGAACAGGATAAACAGCCAAGTGTATAAAAGCATAAGCCCGGCCGCTGTTGTCATGTGCTCATATATATTTTTAGGCAGCACTAAAGACAGTACGATAGACACGATAAGCCCCGCAAATGTTAATCCGAGCGCGGGCCAGCATATTTTTTTGCCTTCTTTTAGAGTAAAGCATTTCGGCGCGTCGCCGTCATCGGCCATCGTACAAAGCAATGTTGTCACGGCAAAGAGTGAAGCGACAAGGGTCGAGAAGCCCGCGATAATAAAAATGCCGTTGAAAATATCAAGGATCACTTCGAGATGAAATCCTTTTAAAGACGTAATAAACGGGCTGTCCTGTTCTGTAAACTTGTGTAAAGGAACTAGCAGCAAAGCGAGCCCGATTGAAATGATATAAATAATCGCCAGCGTTGCCAGCATCAGCTTTCCTGATTTTGAGGCTTCCTCCGGCTTCTTTAAATGAACCGTCATGAGCCCCATGACTTCAATGCCGCCAAACGCGTAAAATGCATAAATCAGGCCTGTCCACAGCCCCATAGCTCCGAATGGGAAAAATTCTTTCGTCTCATTCGGAATCTGTACCTCCGGCTTTCCGCCTGACAATATGCCGCACAAAGCCAGAATGGCAATCACGATAAACATGAAGATAGCGGCTGTTTTGATAACTGCCAGCACGTTTTCTGTTTTTTCAAAAACAGAAAGTCCGGTAAAAATAATGAGAAGCCCCAGTACAGCATAGATGGAGGCAAATACCCACAGCGGCACTTGAGGAAACCAATGCTTCGTAAATAACGAAATGGCTGTCAGCTGGCTTCCGGTAATCAGCATTTCAGATGACCAGTACACCCAGCCGTTGCTGAAGCCGGCCCACCTGCCGAACGCTTTTCGCGCATACGCACAAAACGAGCCTTTTTCAGGCTGCTTTGCCGACAGCTTGGCAAGCTGCTCGAATACAAAATACGTGCCGATCGCTCCAATTAGAAATGAAAGCAGAACGGAAAATCCGCTTTTCACAATTGCGATGCTGGAACCGAGAAAAAATCCTGTTCCGATTGTGCATCCTATCCCGATTAATGAAAGCTGCCACCAAGCCAGATTTCCTTTTTCTTGGTCTTTTTTTGTTTGACTCATTTACATTCAACCCCTTTTATCTAAGGTTAGATTGCAACCCGCGCAAGGCTTATATGCATCGGATTTTTGCCTCTTTTTACATGGAGGCGATGGCAAACGTTCATACTAATAGAAAAAGGAGCGAAGCGGATGACACAGCAATATATTGTTCAGCCGAAGAAAGGACTCGGCCTGAAGCTGAAAAAGGGACAGATTTTGAAGGTGGTTGATGTAGAGGGGCAGCAGGTTGCTGATTTTGTGGCGTACCACGCAAAGGATTTTTATGAGCATCTTGATCAGGGAGCGACTATTGATGCCAATCATTCCATTCATGTGAAGGTCAACGATCATATTTACTCTAATTTGTATAAACCGATGCTGACGCTCATTGAGGATACAGTCGGCAAGCATGACCTGCTTCTGCCCGCCTGCCGTCCTGATATGAACAGGCTGTTATACGGAAAACAAAAGGACGAGTTCCAGGATACGTGTTATGACAATATGAACCGGGCGCTTGAGCAGTTCGGCGTGCCGAAGCCGCATATGCATTATCCGTTTGCGATTTTTATGAATACCGTTCTGGATGAGAAGGGGAACCTGTCTGTGGAAACGCCGCTGTCAAATGCCGGGGATTACGTCAGACTCAGAGCGGAGATGGATTTGGTTGTCGCGTTTTCTTCCTGCCCGATTGAAAAAGGAAAGTGCAATGGCGACAGTGTGACGTCCATACGGGTTGAAGTCAGTTGATCTCTCTTATTCACTATGAAATAAGACCTGTGCTATAGTTAATATGGATACATAACAGTCATGATTCATTTTCATTGATTCGGGGAAATGAACAGTAAGAAACAAGCGAAAATGTACAGGAGGAATGATTGGGATGAGCATGCAGGAAAAGATTATGCGTGAATTACATGTGAAGCCCTCAATTGATCCAAAGCAAGAAATTGAGGACAGAGTCAATTTTTTAAAACAATATGTAAAGAAAACCGGCGCTAAAGGACTTGTGCTTGGCATCAGCGGCGGACAGGATTCAACACTTGCGGGAAGACTTGCTCAGCTTGCGGTGGAAAGCATTCGCGAGGAGGGCGGAGATGCTCAATTTATCGCGGTCCGTCTTCCGCACGGCACACAGCAGGATGAAGATGACGCCCAGCTCGCTCTGAAATTCATCAAGCCGGATAAATCATGGAAATTTGACATTCAATCAACAGTCAGCGCTTTTGCGGATCAATATCAGCAAGAGACAGGCGATAAGCTGACAGACTTTAATAAAGGAAACGTAAAAGCGAGAACGAGAATGATTGCTCAATACGCGATCGGCGGCCAAGAAGGCCTTCTGGTGATTGGAACAGACCATGCGGCCGAAGCCGTGACTGGTTTCTTTACGAAATACGGTGACGGAGGCGCAGATCTCCTGCCGCTGACAGGTTTAACAAAGCGTCAGGGAAGAAGCCTGCTGAAAGAGCTGGATGCCCCAGAACGCTTATACTTAAAAGAACCGACTGCCGATCTGCTGGATGAAAAGCCGCAGCAGTCCGATGAAACTGAGCTTGGCATTTCCTACGATGAGATTGATGATTATCTCGAAGGAAAAGAAGTATCGGCGAAGGCGTCAGAAGCGCTGGAGAAACGCTACAGCGTGACGGAGCATAAGCGCCAGGTCCCAGCTTCTATGTTTGATGACTGGTGGAAATAACATGAGCCCACTCTTGGAGTGGGCTTTTATTTATTGATTCATTTGCATGTATCAGGGACATGTTTTCAAAACGTCTTTTATTTGATGCGGATATGGTTCAGCTTCACCATCAATCTGTCAGTGAATCTTC
Organism: Bacillus sp. 2CMS4F; assembly: GCF_023161785.1. Lineage (NCBI taxonomy): Bacteria > Bacillati > Bacillota > Bacilli > Caryophanales > Bacillaceae > Bacillus > Bacillus sp. 2CMS4F. The sequence continues at coordinate 134,570 of NZ_JALNTO010000003.1, read as the reverse complement.
GCAGGCTGCCTCTCGAATCAGGCTCAAGCGGCAGATTTGCTTGGGCAGCGATCGTTTCTGCGACCTGCTGAATAGACATTTGGTCTGTATGGAGATGTTCTGTGAAGAGGCTATCAGACAGGCTGTTGATGCAGCGGTCGATTTGTTTTGCGGCCCAGGAGTTTTTTCCTTCCGCTCTGGTGCGCAGGCGTTTCAGCAATGTTTCCTTTGAAGCCAGCAGGGTAAAGTGGTGAATGGTCCGGCCGTCCTGTCTCAGCCTGCCGATAATGTCATCGAAGTATTGATCATTCGTAATGGTCATGGGCACAATGATGATGCCCTGATATGTATCTGACAAATAGGAAAGCATGCTGTAATTGAATTCCCGCCACAAAGGGTAGCTTTGAAAGTCGTCTTTAGCGATATCCGGCGGTATCATCGAACGCATCGCAAACCCCATCTTTTCAGGATCATATACGTAAGACGGTTTCAGCCTTCTGTGCAGTTCAAACGCTGTTTGTGTTTTTCCGGAACCGAAAGCCCCATTTATCCAAATGATCATCATGATATCCCCCTTTTTGTTTATGATACAAAAAAAGACCCTTCGATCGAAGAGTCAGCGGGAAAAAACAGACGTATATTCGCGGAGCGATTCCTTTATATGCATAAAGGCATGTTCTCCAAAATACTCAAGAGAAACAAAACCATCATATTGTCTGTTCATCAGCTCTTTTAAAAATGCTTTTTGATCGAGATCTCCTTGGAAAATCGGAGTTGGCTCGCTCAGATACCAGTTATCAAAGTTCCAGCGGTAGTTTTTTAAATGGATATGGCTGATCGTATGAAAGGTTTTTTCTAAAGCGGGCAGCTGGTCAATTCGGGTCACGTGCAGATTTGACCCGTCAAAAATCGTTCGGAGTCTCGGATGGCCGACATCCTTCAAAAATGTTAAAGCAGCTTCAGGTGTATCGGCATACGTATCGTAGTGAATTTCCAGACCGATATTCACCTCATAGCCGTCTGCCATTTGCGCAGCCTGCTGGAATTGTTCAACCGCACGCAGCCATTTTTCCGGTGACGTTCTGTTTGACGCCTGATTGCCGGCAAATACGCGAATAAGCGGGCTGTGAAGCTGTCTCGCCGCCCGAAGCCCTTTTCTCACTGCTTCTTTTGTTTCTTCTTCTCCTTGTGTCACAAAATCGGTGTATAAGCTGACCGCGGGCACCTTCAATTTATGCTGCTGCAGCAGGGTATAAAGGCTGTCCAGCGGCCCGAAGTCCTGTTCATACTGTTCGATGTGGCCGTACCACAAATCAATCCCGTCAAAGGACTGCTCCTTCGCAAAGGAAATGACGTCCATTACATTTTGCTTTTTACATCCGGTTGTACAAAAGCTTATTTTCATCTCGCATCCCTCCCGTCATCTTTTTCCCTGATGAAAAACGGATAAACGCAGAGAGAGGAAGGACGTTTAATCATTTAATGCTTTTTTGCGTCGAAGTATTAAATTATTTCTGAAAATGTTGTACAATGAATGTCATCCGGACAAGAAGGTTATTGAACGCAAAAAAGAAACGGAGCCGACTGCTCAAAAACACGTTTCGTCATGTTACATCTTTTATTCTGCATCACGGCTATTAACATATTGACTGCGGAGCGGTTCTGTTAGTTTATTGTAGGGAAGCTTGACCGGATGACGATGAAATAGAGGTTGCCCGAGCCGGTACCTATATAAATATTCGCAAAATCAGCATATAATGAAGATAAACTTTCATTCCTTAGGAGGATTTCGCCGAAGATGAACGCTAAACGAGCCATCCCAGTAAGAGAAAGAAATATCGTCCTGATTGGATTCATGGGTGTAGGAAAAACGACAATCGGCCAATTGGTCGCTAAGAAATTATATAGAGATTTTATCGATATTGACCAAGAAATCGAAAAGGATTTCAACATGTCGATCCCTGAGATGTTTGAAAAAAAAGGTGAGGACTTTTTCCGGAAAACAGAAAAAGAATATATCCTGAATCTATGCCACCATACAAGATTTAAAATTGTCTCACTTGGCGGAGGCTCTTTTAAACAAGAGGAAATCAGAAAGTGCTGTCTCGAACATTGTCTGGTGCTTCACCTCGATCTGTCTTGGGAGAACTGGAAGCAGCGCGCGGATTTGCTGATCGAAAGCCGTCCGGTGCTGCATAACCGGTCAATGGATGAAATGGAGCAGCTGTTTAACGAGAGAAAAGTCATCTATGACAAGCACAATTCAAAAGTGGAAACAGACAACCTTGCTCCTGAAGAGATTGCAGATTACATTGTGGAGACGTTAAAAATCGGTTGGGATCTTTATCAGCCAATGTAAAAGCCGTGCGGTATGCACGGCTTTTTTTATCGCTTCACGCCTTGGATCAATATCGCTTTTAAGCAAAAGGATTCAGGCTTTCCGTTTTGATTCAGTTCGAGGCAAAAGGTGTCACGGGCTTAGTCAGACGCGTTGTTCAAATGGCTGATGATACGCTGTTCCCGCTCGGCGGGGGTTCCGCCTCGTTTGATCCAGCTGTTGTATTCAATCGGCAAATTCCACTTTTGGATTTCTTCATAGCCGAGCTGGTTGGCCGTAAACATTGACTGCCATTCCGATAATGAACTTTCGCGTACATGAGAAGGATCTCTGAGCCGGTTCAAATGATTGACAAACTCATCAAGATCAGGAGCTTCAGGCGCGTAGTGATCGACCAGGAAAAACCGCCCGTTCTTTTTCAGCACGCGTGCAACTTCACTGACGGCTTGATGAACATTGGAAAAGTGGTGAGCCGCATATCGGCAGGTGATGACATCAAATGAATCGTCAGGGAAAGGAAGCTCCTCTGCCGTTCCTTTCTGAAAGTGTACATTGCCAGCGCCTTTTTCTTTCGCAAAAGATGAAGCAACGTCAACCATTTCTTGCGTCGCATCAATGCCGATGCATTCTTGGACGTAAGGGGCAAAAGCCAGCGCTGTATGACCCGCTCCCGCTCCGACATCAAGCACTCGCTGCTCTGCACGGCATTCCGCAGTTTTGATCAGCATCGCTAAATCTTCACCCTCAGCAAATACCTTCTCATCACGGTACATCTCAGCATTTTTCGAAAACGGAGTTTCGTTTGGCAAGTGAACCAGCTCCTTCAATTTTGGTGGTGATATGGATTATGTTAGCAATGTCTGTTATGATTCGTCCAAGATATAAAAATGATGAATTCGATAGTTTCAACCTATGGAGGCTGAAATGGATATTAAAGTGATGGAATATGCTGCGGAAATTGCCCGCCGCCAGAGCTTTACAAAAGCGGCGAAGCACCTTCATATCACCCAGCCTTCTCTCAGCCAGCAAATCAAAAAGCTGGAGATGGAACTTGGGCTTACTCTTTTTCACAGGTCACACGGCTCTGTTACGCTGACACCGCACGGCCGCCGTTTTATTGAAAAGGCTGAGGACATCATTCGATCAAGGGATGACTTGCTGCGGGAGATGCAGGAGCGTTCTCAAGGACTGGGACACAAGCTTTCGGTCGGGATTCCGGCTGTAACAGGGAGATATATTTTTCCTCCGCTGCTGAAGCAGTTTTTGGCGCGTTATCCCCGTGTGGAGGTTCAGCTTATCGAAAAAGACCCGGCTGCCTTAGAGAAGATGACGGCAAAAGGAGAGGTTGATCTTTCTGTTTTATCCTTGCCGATTGAGGATGAGAGGCTCTCCATTGAACCCTTGCTGACGGAGCCGATCGTTCTTGCCGTACCAAAGGAAAAACAAAGGTGGATGCCGCCCGACATGACTGCACTGATTGATAAAGCGCTGGAAGGAGAGGGGAGCCGGCCGCCGTGCGTGCCGCTTGAGATGGCAAAGCACGTTCCTTTTATTATGCTGAAGGAGGGCTACGGTTTTCGCCGGACGGTACTTGACCTATGTGCGGAAAGCGGCTTTAAGCCACACGCGGCGTTTAAAACGAGCCACATCGAAACCGCGCAATCCCTTGTGGCAAACGGTTTGGGGGTAACACTGGCGCCAAATATGGTCAAAAGAGACAAAGACCCGGGTGTCATCTATTTATCTCTTCAATCCGCGCCTTCACGCACTCTGGTTTTTGTATTTTTAAAGAACCGCTATGTCAGTCTGACCGCTCAGGCCTTTATGGAACTGAGCCGGGAATCGGTTAAACAAACGTTTGATCAAGAAGAGTGAATATGGTGTTCAAGGATAGAAGGATATTCATCACAAGAACGAATGCACGTCGAGGGATTGAATCAGAAAACAGATGTTAAAAAATTTAGAAAATATATTCAAAACGTGATAGTATAGAGTAAACTAAATCTTATTAAACAAAGGAGAATAATCGGAAATGCAACTATTCGATATGCCGCTCGACCAATTGCAAACGTATAAGCCTGACAAAACTGCCCAAAAAGATTTTTCTGAGTTTTGGAAATCCTCTTTGAATGAGCTTGCCAAAGTTCCAGCAGTTCCTGACTTACAGCCGGTTGATTATCCTGCTGATGGGGTGAAGGTATACCGCCTCACATATAAAAGTTTTGGGAATGCCAGCATTGCCGGATGGTATGCGGTGCCTGACAAAGAAGGCCCGCATCCGGCGATCGTGAAATATCACGGCTACAATGCAAGCTATGACGGAGAAATTCATGAAATGGTCAATTGGGCGCTGCACGGATACGCTGCGTTCGGCATGCTTGTCCGCGGCCAGCAGGGCAGCGAGGATACCAGTATTTCTCCGCACGGACACGCATTGGGCTGGATGACGAAAGGAATTCTTGATAAAGATACATACTACTACCGGGGAGTTTATTTGGACGCCGTCCGCGCGCTTGAAGTCATCAGCAGCTTTGATGAAGTCGACGAAACGAGAATCGGCGTGACGGGCGGAAGCCAGGGCGGAGGCATAACCATTGCGGCCGCGGCTCTGTCAGATATTCCGAAAGCCGCTGTTGCTGATTATCCTTATTTAAGCAATTTCGATCGGGCCATCGATGTGGCGCTTGAACAGCCGTATCTCGAAATCAATTCCTTCTTCAGAAGAAATGGCAGCCCGGAAACAGAAGAGCGGGCCATGAATACACTAACGTATTTCGATATTATGAATCTGGCTGACAGGGTGAAGGTGCCTGTACTGATGTCGATCGGGCTGATTGACAAGGTTACGCCGCCTTCTACTGTGTTTGCGGCCTATAACCATCTGGAGACAGAAAAAGAGCTGAAGGTGTACCGCTACTTTGGGCATGAGTATATCCCTGCCTTTCAAACGGAAAAGCTTGCCTTCTTTAAGCAGTATCTTAAAGGCTGACAGACGTGAAGAGCCGCCGCATCATCGGGCGGTTTTTTTCTGCAAACAGCCGGAATGAAAAAAGACGGGAGACGAATATATATGAAACAAAGAATCATTGATGAACTAAAACGAATTGAGCAGGAATACAGCGTTAAAATCGTGTATGCCGTTGAATCAGGGAGCCGTGCTTGGGGATTCCCGTCGCAAGACAGCGATTATGATGTCCGCTTTATTTATGTGCCGAAAAAGGAGTGGTATTTTTCAATTGAGCAGGAGCGGGATGTCATTGAAGAGCCGATCCACGATTTGCTGGATATCAGCGGCTGGGAACTGAGAAAAACGCTGCGTCTTTTCAAAAAATCAAACCCTCCGCTGCTTGAGTGGCTGTCCTCAGACATTGTGTACTACGAAGCTTTTACGACCGCAGAGCAGCTGAGAAAGCTGCGAAGCACAGCGTTTAAGCCTGAAGCCAGTGTGTATCACTATATCAATATGGCAAAAAGAAACGTCAAGGATTACCTGCAAGGGCAAGAGGTGAAAATCAAAAAGTATTTTTACGTGCTGCGGCCGATACTGGCGTGCAAGTGGATTGAAAAGCACGGAACCATTCCGCCGATGGATTTTACTGTCTTGATGAATGAATTGATTACGGAACCCGAACTGAGAGCAGAGATGGAAACCTTGCTTGAGCGCAAAAGAAAAGGTGAAGAACTGGATCTTGAAGCAAGAATTCATGTGATTCACCAATTCATTGAAACGGAGATTGAAAGGATTATGGAAGCGGCGAAAACGATGAAAATCATCAAAAAAGATATCATGCCTGAGTTGAATCGTCTGCTTTTGAATACTGTTGAAGAAGTGTGGAATGATGGAGGAAGCTGATGTTTAGTGTCGCTTCCTCTCTCCATTTTTCGACAGGAAGTCCCCCGACTTTCTAACTATCTGATTGTGAGAAACCCACAAAAATAATCAGAATCTTTGTATTTTGAGAATATTGTGAACGACGGTTTTGTCCATTTACAATAAACTCATACAAATACTTCTTAGATTGCGGGGTGTTGAGGTTGGAAGTGATCACAAGAGATTTTTTCTTATTTTTATCCAAAAGCGGCTTTCTCAATAAGATGGCGAGAAACTGGGGAAGCCGGGTGGCAGCGGGTAAAATTATCGGCGGGAATGATTTTAACAGTTCAATCCCGACCATTCGACAGCTTAACAGCCAAGGCTTGTCAGTTACTGTCGATCATTTAGGCGAGTTTGTGAACAGCGCCGAGGTCGCAAGGGAACGCACGGAAGAATGCATCCAAACCATTGAGACCATTGCGGATCAGCAGCTGAACTCACACGTTTCTTTAAAGATGACGTCTTTAGGTCTCGATATAGATATGGATCTGGTGTATGAAAATATGACGAAAATCGTCCAGACGGCCGAGAAGCATAAAGTCATGGTCACCATAGACATGGAAGACGAGGTCAGATGCCAGAAAACGCTTGATATTTTCAAGGATTTCAGAAGGAAATACGAGTATGTAAGCACGGTGTTACAGGCCTATCTGTACCGGACGGAAAACGATATTGACGATTTGGATTCTTTGAAACCGTTCCTTCGTCTTGTAAAAGGAGCATATAAGGAATCAGAAAAAGTGGCTTTTCCGGAAAAAAGCGATGTCGATGAGAACTACAAAAAAATCATCCGAAAGCAGCTCTTAAATGGTCACTACACAGCGATTGCGACACATGACGATAAAATGATCGATTATACAAAGCAGCTTGCCAGGGAAAACGGCATTTCCAATGACATGTTTGAATTCCAGATGCTGTACGGCATGCGGTCGCAAACCCAGCTCAGCCTCGTAAAAGAAGGTTATAACATGAGAGTCTACCTGCCTTACGGAGAGGATTGGTACGGCTACTTTATGAGACGCCTGGCAGAACGTCCGTCAAACATTGCATTTGCTTTCAAAGGAATGACGAAGAAGTAAAAAAGGAGAGATTACAATGACAACACCTTACAAACATGAACCATTCACAAATTTCCAAGACCAAAACAACGTAGAAGCGTTTAAAAAAGCGCTTGCGACAGTAAACGAATATTTAGGAAAAGACTATCCGCTTGTCATCAACGGTGAAAGAGTGGAAACAGAAGCGAAGATCGTTACCATTAACCCAGCTAATAAAGAAGAGGTAGTCGGCAGAGTCTCAAAAGCGTCTCAAGAGCACGCTGAGCAAGCCATTGAAGCTGCTGCTAAAGCCTTTGAAGAGTGGAGATATACGTCTCCGGAAGAAAGAGCGGCTGTCCTGTTCCGCGCGGCTGCCAAAGTCCGCAACAGAAAGCATGAATTCTCCGCTTTGCTCGTAAAAGAAGCAGGGAAGCCTTGGAACGAGGCAGATGCCGATACGGCTGAAGCGATTGACTTCATGGAATATTATGCACGCCAAATGATTGAATTGGCAAAAGGGAAACCGGTCAACAGCCGTGAAGGCGAGAAAAACCAATATGTATACACGCCGACTGGCGTAACAGTCGTTATTCCGCCTTGGAACTTCTTGTTCGCGATTATGGCGGGAACAACAGTAGCACCGATCGTTACCGGTAACACAGTTGTTCTTAAACCTGCGAGCGCAACGCCTGTCATTGCTGCGAAATTCGTTGAGGTTCTTGAAGAATCCGGTCTGCCAAAAGGCGTTGTCAACTTTGTTCCTGGAAGCGGAGCGGAAGTCGGTGACTACCTTGTTGACCATCCAAAAACAAGCCTTATCACGTTTACGGGATCAAGAGAAGTCGGTACAAGAATCTTCGAACGCGCGGCAAAAGTTCAGCCAGGCCAGCAGCATTTAAAGCGTGTTATCGCTGAAATGGGCGGTAAGGATACAGTTGTAGTCGATGAGGATGCGGACATTGAATTGGCGGCTCAATCCATCTTTACATCTGCATTCGGCTTTGCGGGCCAAAAATGTTCTGCGGGTTCACGTGCTGTTGTCCATGAAAAAGTGTATGATCAAGTATTAGAGCGCGTTATTGAAATTACAGAATCTAAAGTAACGGCAAGCCCTGACAGCGCAGATGTTTACATGGGACCTGTCATTGACCAGGGTTCTTATGATAAAATTATGAGTTATATTGAGATTGGAAAAGAGGAAGGCCGATTAGTAAGCGGCGGCACTGGTGATGATTCAAAAGGATTCTTCATCAAACCGACGATCTTTGCTGACCTTGATCCGAAAGCTAGACTCATGCAGGAAGAAATTTTCGGGCCTGTTGTCGCTTTCTCTAAAGTATCAAGCTTTGATGAAGCATTAGAAGTGGCCAACAATACTGAGTACGGTTTAACGGGAGCGGTGATCACAAACAACCGCAAGCACATTGAGCGTGCAAAACAAGAATTCCATGTTGGAAATCTGTACTTTAACCGCAACTGTACAGGAGCCATCGTCGGCTACCATCCGTTCGGCGGCTTCAAAATGTCCGGCACAGATTCAAAAGCCGGCGGTCCGGATTACCTGGCACTGCACATGCAGGCAAAAACAATCAGTGAAATGTTCTAAAGCGGGACTAAATGGGCATCCTCCCTGCGGGGGTGTCCATTTCATCCATATACTATAAAAAAGAGGAGGAAGTGCCATAGAAAACACACAGCTGATTATTTCAATTTGTATTTATATGGCGGGGATGCTGCTGATCGGCTACTTTGCCTACAAACGTACGTCAAACCTGACGGATTACATGCTGGGAGGACGTTCCTTAGGTCCGGCTGTAACCGCTCTCAGTGCGGGAGCTGCCGATATGAGCGGCTGGCTGCTGATGGGGCTTCCGGGCGCCATGTTTTCAACTGGACTAAGCGGCGTTTGGATTGTGTTCGGGCTTTGCCTTGGAGCATGGGCAAACTGGCTCTACGTCGCGCCGCGGCTGAGAACATATACAGAAAAAGCGGGGAATTCGATTACAATTCCCGGATTCCTTGAAAATCGTTTCGGAGATCAAACAAAGCTCCTCAGACTGTTTTCAGGAATTGTCATTTTAGTCTTTTTCACATTTTATGTATCGTCCGGAATGGTGTCCGGCGGCGTCTTGTTCAACAGCATCCTGGGAATGAATTATCACACCGGCTTGTGGGTGGTGACAGGTGTTGTTGTCGCGTACACCCTGTTTGGGGGCTTTCTGGCTGTCAGCTGGACAGATTTTGTTCAGGGGATCATTATGTTTGCAGCACTTATTCTCGTTCCTATCGTTACGTTTTTCCACACCGGGGGAATAGGTGATACAACTGCTGAGATCCGCTCTGTGGACCCTGATATGTTTAATATTTTTAAAGGAACCAGTGTTCTTGGCATCATTTCATTGTTTGCCTGGGGCTTGGGCTACTTCGGCCAGCCGCATATCATTGTGCGCTTTATGGCGATTACGTCTGTCAAAGAGATCAAAAGAGCGCGCAGAATCGGAATGGGATGGATGATTCTTTCGGCGGTCGGCGCAGTGCTGACAGGTTTGGGCGGAATCGCTTATTACCATCAGCGGGGCATGACATTAAAGGACCCGGAGACGATTTTTATTCAATTAGGAAACATTTTGTTCCACCCAATTATCACAGGTTTTCTGATTTCTGCGATTTTAGCGGCCATCATGAGTACGATTTCTTCCCAGCTGCTTGTCACATCAAGCTCTTTGGTAGAAGATTTGTATAAATCGATGTTCCGGCGCTCAGCTTCTGATAAAGAACTGGTGTTTTTAGGGCGTCTGGCTGTGCTGGCTGTTTCAATTGTCGCGTTAGTTCTGGCTTGGGAGAAAAACAATACCATCCTTGGGTTGGTCAGCTACGCGTGGGCGGGCTTCGGTGCATCATTCGGGCCGGTTGTACTGCTCAGTCTGTTTTGGAAACGAATGACCAAATGGGGGGCACTCGCCGGCATGATTGTGGGAGCAGCAACTGTAATCATTTGGGCGAATGCCGGTCTTTCGGACTTTCTGTATGAAATCATACCTGGTTTTGCTGCGAGTCTATTATCTGTCTATATCGTCAGCGTATTGACGCAGGCTCCGTCACAAGATGTTACAGACCAGTTTAAAGACTACCAAGATACGATGTCACAATAAAGATCGAAAGGAGGAGAAAGGGGATATCCCTTTTTCCTCTTTTCTCCTTTTAAGACCGCTGTTTTTTCTTTTGGAAACAAACGTATTTTTTTCTATACAAAAAGACCCCGTATGGATATGATTAAAGTAAAAAAGTATAGGAGAAAAAAGGTATGGAAGAGCTTTTAGAGAGAGTTTTTTCATTTTCAGATGTTGATAAGCTGATTGACTTTATCAGCTATGAACTGCAAAAACCAGTGATACTGGAAAGCGCGGATTTCTTTTTGTTAGCCTACAATTCTTACTATATTAACCATTTTGATTCTGCGAACCAGCAGACTATTTTTTCAAAAAAATGTCCGGTTCAGATTTTTGAGAGGTTTTTGAAGGACGGGATCATTGAAAAGCTGAAAACAGAACCTGAGCCTTTTCGCGTCAATAAAATTGAGAGCATTGGGTTAAATCAGAGAGTAGTCGTGAGTGCGAAGCATAAAGGGGAAGTCATGGGCTATATCTGGATTCAGGAACTGGATCGTGATCTGACAGACGAAGAGCTTGACTTTTTGTACGAGACCTCCTTCCATGTCGGAAAAATTATTTATAAAGCGAACAAGCTGAAACAGGAAAAGGAAGAAAGAGCTGAGGACCTCATCAAACGGGCTATCTATCAGCAATTTATTTCTGAAAAGGAGCTCAGGCGCGAAGCTGAGAGAATCAACACCGTGCTGCCTTCTGTGTTTTCAGTTGTCATCCTGCACGCCGCGAATGGGGATGGGGAAGCGGTGGAAGATTTAAAGGAAAATATCAGGTCTTACCTGAATTTGCGGGATAAAGTCAGTCATGTCTTAACGATAGAATCCAATATTGTCATCGTCGTAGCGAGTTTTTCCCAAAAAAGCTCCGCCTCCTCAGCAGCTGCTGAATTCATTAACAAGCTGTTAACACATTTTCACTTTCAAAAAATTCCTACCCCTATCTATATCGGTATCGGAAACGAATATGACCACATCTTAAAACTTGGCAAAAGCTATACAGAAGCATTGGAAGTCATTAAAGCCGCAGAAATAACCGGCAACCAGGAAAACATTCCATATGAATATGAGAAGCTCGGTATTTATCGTTATTTAGAAAGCATTGAACAGAAAAATGACTTTTTGGAATACGAAAATAAGGATTTGGCTTTACTAAAAGCGAAAGACCAAGAAAGCAGCACCGAGCTGCTGAAGACGCTGGAAATCTATCTCCTCAACAACTGCAAAACAAAACCAGCCGCAGAACAGCTGTTTATTCACCAAAACACATTAAATTACCGCATCAAGCAGATTCTTGAGATGACCTCCATCGATTTAAGCGATTTCAGAACGCGATGCCAGCTCTATCTTGATTTGATGCTGATGAAAAAGAAATAAAAAAGAAACCAGTACTTGTACTGGTTTCGTCTTCAATTAAAATCCTCTGTAAACGTACGGATCATCAGGTTTTTTAATGGTGTTCCAGTCCGTCACTTTCACGACAGGGAGGGTGGATTTGAATGGCTGATAGTATTCTGAGGACAAAGTGCCTTTGATATGAATCCATTCATCATCCTTAATATCCATGTCCTTCGGAAATTCCACAAGCATCCCGTAAACGCCGGAATCAGCGATACAGTGAATAATGCCAAACCGCAATACGAAGAGCTGGTTTTTGTTAATCGCGTTTCCTTTATACGCAAATCCATGAAACTCAATGGTCCGTCCGAGAAATTCACCCGGATAGTTATAAATGGTTTCCATTCCTTTTAAGAAATCATCATCGGTCAGAGAAATATCTTTTTTACCAGAATATTTTTTATACAGCTGTTTCATCTGCTTGTCATAGCTGTCTTGAGCATAATAAAGGCTGGCATCAGGCCGCAGATACTGGGTTTGGGAGTAGTGGTCTCCGCTTTCCATGGCCTTAAACGAGAATCCTTTCGTTTTGACGATGGATGAGTCAAGCGTCGCAATCGGAAAAAAGATGCCTGACACCAAAGGGAAAATAAAAACAAGATAAATAAAATACCGCTGATAAAATGGTTTGTTTTGTTCATGGTCATGCTCATGATCATGGCCGCAGCCGCAATCATCGTCATGATGATGCCCGCCTTTTTCAGGCGATTTGATAAACAAATAAGCTTGAACCGCTGTCAAAATGGCCAGCAGGAAGATCGCAATAAAGGAAAGATAGGCATATTTCATATTGATATATTTTGTTAGATTTCCTGAGGTATGCAGATGATAAAAGAAAAACGTAAATCCCATCAGCACCAATAGACGAAACATCCAATCACCCCTTTACAAGTAGTGATCCCGCTAAAACGATCACGACAATATACGTCATCAGCAGGAAAACAAATCGTTTTTTGAAGGCCGCGAGCATCATCAAGAGATTCTTAATATCAACCATCGCACCGAAGACGAGAAAGGCGATGAGCGAGCCTAAAGAAAATGTGCTGCTGAAGGAAGACGCAATAAATGCATCCACTTCTGAACAAAGCGACAAGACAAACGCCAGGCCCATCATCACGAGGGAAGAAGATACATCATTCTGTCCGATCGCAAGCAGAGTGGATGTTTTGACGTATGTCTGCATCGCAGCTGCGATAAAGGCGCCGATGATTAAATATTTCCCTACGGAGAAAAATTCATCAATGGCGTGACGCAAGGTCCCTCCCAGCTTTTGAAGCAGGGTGTGGTGATGATGATGGCGATGCCCGGGTTCATCAGGCTTTAACAGCTGGTTATCCTTAAATTGATAGGATAAGATGATGCCGATAATCACCGAAACGGCCAGCGCCAGTCCGCCCCGGTAAAAGACAACGCTCCATCTATTCCCGAATGCAATATACGTAGAAAACAAAACAATGGGATTGATGATAGGAGCAGTCAGCATAAAAGCAACGCCTGCATGCAGAGGAACCCCTTTTAGCAGAAGCCGCCTCGTAATCGGGATAATGCCGCATTCGCAGGCGGGAAATAAGATGCCGGCAAGCGCACCAAATAAGACTGCGAGAAACCGGTTTTTCGGCATGATCCTTGCAATCATTTCTTCAGAAACAAACATTTGAATGATTCCGGACAAAATGACGCCAATCAGAATAAACGGAATGGCTTCTATTAAAATACTGATAAAAATAGAATTCAGCTGAAGAAAAGACGATTGTGCTGTCACAATAAAACCTCCGCTCATGGTAAGCTGCCTCTGATTATATCACGAAAAAAGGCACTGATTGTTTGACGGAGGAGGGGGAAGGATCGTTTCACCTTGTTTAGGATTCCAAAAATTCGAGTATGATTCTATCTGTTTCAGCAGCTTCTTTCCCAAGCCAAATCAGGTGCCCCCACGAGTGAATCAAACAGAGAGCGGCGTCAGGAATGTGTTCTTTTGCATGATGTGCATGTGACAAGTCGACAAATCCATCGTAAACGCTTTGCAGAATCAGTACGGGGCATGTGATGGCCTGCAGCTCTTTTGAAGAGACAGCGGCGGTTTGTGGCAAGTCGAGCAGGAATCCTTCACCTGAGCGCTGCCGGCTGTTCATTTTTCGAAATGCTTCTATGTCTTTTTCATCCATCATGGACTTGATTCGCTGAAACGAAAGCGTGCTGAATTGCGGACTCATGGCTCGAAACACCAAACGCGGGAAGGCGTTATTCAGAGAAGAAGTCAGCTTCCATATCCACTTTTCCATCGGCGGGCGGAAGAGGATTCTCCCAACTTTGTATTCCGTGTCTTGAGGGGTGAGCCATCCTTTGGTGACCGCGGATTGCAGGGTCAGAGTGTTTGTCCTTTCTGGATAATGTGAGGCAAAGCATATGCCGCTCGGGCCGCCTGCTGAGATGGCAATCACATGGACGCTGTCGATTTGTAAATGATCTAATAGCTTCACATAGAAACGGCAGGCGTCGGCAAGACTTTTTCCAATCTCTTTTGACGTTCGTCCGTAGCCGGGCCTTGAAGGCGTGATGATGGAGTACCCGTGCTCGAGCAGCGACGTGTAGCCGAATTCCTCGTAACAATTTGAATGCCCGCCATGCATGACAAGAATGGGGGCTCCCTTGCCTGTCACAGAATATTCTAGTGTATGTCCTTCGAAAGTGATCGTTTCGACTCGTCTTTTCATCTGTTTCTCCCATTTGTTTTCTGCCTATTATAGGGTTTTCAACAATTTACCACAAGGAGAAGAAATGAATAAACAAAGGCACGGAAAATATGATATACTTTGTATTGATATTCATTCTCAATTAAATGATATAACGTTAATGATAGATTTGGAATGGGAGGCAGGACGGATGGCTGAAAATCAAGAGGTGTATGACGTCACGATTATAGGCGGGGGACCGATCGGGCTGTTTACGGCTTTTTACTGCGGCATGCGGGAGCTGAAAACGAAAGTGATCGAGTTTTTGCCGCGGCTCGGGGGCAAGGTGTCTTTATTTTTCCCTGAGAAGATCATTCGCGATATTGGCGGGATACCGGGGATTGCCGGGGAGCAGCTGATCGAACAGCTGAAGGAGCAGGCGGCGACGTTTGACCCTGATATTGTGCTGAATCAGCGAGTGACCGGATTTGAGCGTCTGGATGACGGAACCATGGTGCTGACTAGCTCTGAGGGGGAGAAGCACTATACAAGAACCGTTATTTTGGCTGTCGGCATGGGCACGCTGGAGGTCAATGAGTTTGACAGCCAGGATGCGAGTCGATATGCAGGAAAAAATCTTCATTATAAAGTGGAGAAGCTTGATGCGTTTAGAGGCAAACGGGTCGTGATTTCTGGCGGGGGAGATACTGCGGTCGATTGGGCTAATGAGCTGGAACCGATTGCGGCGTCTGTTACTGTCGTGCACCGCAGGGAGGAATTCGGCGGACTGGAAAGCAGTGTGACAAAAATGAAGCAGTCATCTGTGCGGGTGCTTACTCCTTATCGGCTGGAACATCTCAGCGGCACTGAAGAACGCATCGAAAGCGTCACCGTTTGTCATGCTGAGTCTGGACATACCGAGGAAATCGAGCTTGATGAGCTCATTATTAATCATGGGTTTAAAATTGATCTTGGCCCGATGAAGGATTGGGGTCTCGAGATTGAAGAAGGCCGGATTAAAGCTGACAGACATATGCGGACGAATCTTCCGGGCGTGTTTGTTGCGGGGGACGCGGCGTATTATGAAAGCAAGCTCAGATTGATTGCCGGCGGTTTTACGGAAGGCCCGACTGCCGTCAACAGTGCGAAATCTTATCTGGACCCTCAGGCGGAAAATATGGCGATGTATTCCACCCACCACAAAAAATTGGTTCATAAATAAAAAAAGCCCTTTGGAAAAGGGCTTTATCATCAGCTGTGGAGGAGCTTTTTCTCCACTTGCTCATTTTGTATAAACGCAAATAATTGCTCTTGGTCTTGTACGGCAGTAAACCCGTATGCAGCGGCGGGCGCGACATCGCCTATACAGATGACAGGGGGGCGGTTTGCTGAAGGTTCAGGTGAAATGCCGATTTCTTCTCCTGCGCTGATCAATTGCTGAGCGGACTGCTTGCCTGGGCAAATGATCATGTGCAGAGGAGACTCACTGATCGTCCGTTCGGTCATGCGGGTGAATCGCTCATCTATGACGTTTTCATGGGTGATATAGCTCAAACAGGACTCTGATTTCTGCATTTCTTCTACTGAATGACGGCTGCCGACAATCAGCTTTTTAGGTGAATTGTGATGGTGCTCGGATATGATGAAGCCGCGTTTTATAAGCTCTGCCTTTCCTGCTTCTGACGCTGCACTCAGGCGTGCGGTCAGCTGGCGAATGTCGATTCGTTTGGATGCGAGTGCTTCAAAAAATTCGCAAACCGCACGGCGTGATGTGAAGAAAATATCTTCAAAGGTGCTGATCTGTCCTAGAATATCCTCGTTGGCAGGCATTTTTTCAGTCCGCCATTTCGGCCATTCGATGACATCGGCACCATAATCGCGCAGCTTGTCTGCCAGCGTATGCTCATCTTCGCCATGAGTGACTATCATCGTATGCTGCCCGATGAATGGTTTGCTTTCAAACCAGCTGTGTGTTTGAACGTTTACAATATCACCGATGACGATAATGGCGGGATTTGTGATTTGCTGTTCCTGTATTTTTTGATGGATATCCTGCAGCGTTCCTTTTACGCTCCGCTGGCGGCCCCACGTCCCCCATTGAATCACGATGACAGGGACAGAAGGAGATTGTCCGTACGCGATGAGCTGCTGGCAAATAAATGGAAGGTTTTTGACACCCATGTAAAACACAAGCGTTTGAACGCTTCGGGCAAGCCCTTCCCAGTCAAGGTTCGGCGTTCCTTTTAAGGATTTATCATGTGCGGTAATCATGGCGAAAGACGAAGCGAAATCCCGATGCGTGACGGGGATTCCCGCATACAGCGGCGCTGCGATTCCCGAGGTGATGCCCGGCACCATTTCATAGCGAATGCCATGCTGGTGGAGAGCGTCTGCTTCCTCGCCGACTCTGCCAAACACGCTGGGATCTCCGCCCTTCAAACGGACAACAGTTAATCCTTCCGACGCTTTTTCAATCAGCAGGGCATTGATCTCTGCTTGTTTCATAAAATGGCGGTCCGGCAATTTTCCGCAATAAATGAACTGGCAGTCTGGTGATGCGTATTCGAGCAGCTTAGGGTTTGCGAGCCGGTCATACAAAATGACATCAGCTTCCTCCAGCGCCTGTTTTCCTTTTATTGTGATGAGCCCTGGATCTCCAGGTCCGGCGCCCACAAAATATACGATTCCGTTTTTCATGATCATGTCATCCTTCCGTCACTGTAAAAAATGAAGGATCACTTTGAAAGTGATCCGGTCTTTGATCAATATACGAGATAAACGTATTCTCCTTCGATCAGCGTTTCGTATGTTTTGACACAGCCGTGATCCGGCTCTTGAACGATTCCGTCTTCCAAGGAGATTTTCCAGTCGTGCATCGGACAGAAGACATATTCGCCGCTGACGATACCTTCTGCAAGGACGCCGCCCTTATGGGGACAGCGGTTTTCAATGGCGCGGATGCTGCCGTTTGAAAGCTTAAAGACCGCAAGCTCCTTATCTTCAATATACACTGTTTTTCCTAATTGTTCAGGCAATTCTTCGATTTTTCCGATACATACTTTTGTGACGTCTTTGTTCACCATGTCCATTCCTCCTCAATGTTTGTTTCTGTCATTATGATGTGGTCACGACATTTTCAAATAATTCTTTAGAGGTTTGTTTATCTTCCAGGAAGTCCTTCCACGGATCTTTGTGGACAGAGAGCGTTTCATTCATTCGGCCGTTCAGCTCCTGCCGTTTTTCCGGATCGTTTAAAATATCTTGGACATGGGATAAACCGACGCGCTCCAGCCATGCGGACGTGCGTTCTAAGTAGTTTGCCGTTTCCCGGTAGTATTGAAGATAAGCGCCTGCGTATTCCAAGACTTCTTCATTTGTTTTCACCTTCATCAGCAAGTCGCCGGCACGCAAATGGGTTCCGCCGTTTCCGCCGACGTACAGCTCCCAGCCTCCGTCGATGCCGACAACGCCAAGATCTTTAATGCCGGACTCTGCACAGTTTCGCGGGCAGGCAGATACGGCCATTTTCACTTTATGAGGCGTGTTGAGTCCTTCAAATTTTTTCTCAAGGTCGATGCCTAAGGCCATGGAGTCTTGTGTGCCGAAGCGGCAGAATTGTTCGCCTACACATGTTTTTACCGTGCGGAGTGTTTTTCCGTACGCGTAGCCTGACGGCATATCAAGATCGGCCCATACCTTTGGCAGGTCTTCTTTTTTCACGCCGATCAAGTCAATACGCTGGCCGCCTGTCATTTTGACGAGCGGGATCTCGTATTTGTCGACGACATCAGCGATTTTGCGAAGATCTTGAGAGTTGGTTACACCGCCGTACATCCGCGGTACGACAGAGTAGGTTCCGTCTTTTTGAATATTGGCGTGCATCCGTTCATTAACAAAGCGGGATGTTCTCTCATCCTCATATTTGGACGGATTGATCATGCCTAAGTAGTAGTTCAGAGCCGGACGGCATTTGGAACAGCCTTCTGGCGTTTTCCAGCCGAGCACGTTCATGACTTCTCTTGTATGTGACAGCCCTTTGGCTTTGATTTCTTCGACTACCTCGTCTCTCGACAATGAGGTGCAGCCGCAAATCGCTTCTTTTTGGGCTGATGCGTCAAAGTCTGATCCCAGCGTATACTGAAGGATGTCTTCTACGAGCGGCTTACAGCCTCCGCATGAACGGGACGCGCCGGTGCATGCTTTGATTTCATCTGTTGATGAACAGCCCTGTTCCTGGATGGCCTGAATAATTGCTCCTTTTGACACACCGTTACAGCCGCAGATGATTTCATCATTGCTCATGGCAGCGGTCAGACTTGTGCCGGCTTCTTGGTTGAGAGGCTGTAAAATTGAGATTTTAGAGGTTTCAGAGATATCTGCTTCTTTTTGAATCATCGAAAACAGGCGGTTGCCCTCACTGCTGTCGCCGAATAAAACGGCTCCGACAATCTGATTGCCTCGCAGCACGACTTTCTTATAAATGCCATCCTGTTCATCAAAGACCTTAATCGCTTTTTTCTCGTCTGATTCGTTAAAGTCACCGGCAGAAAAGACCTCGACTCCTGATACTTTCAGTTGAGTGGAGAGAACGGAGCCTTCATAAGGTTTCGTTTCATCACCGCAGATATGTTTAGCTAGCACTTTCGCCTGTTCATAGAGCGGAGCCACGAGTCCGTATGCGATTCCTCGGTGCTCGGCGCATTCACCGACCGCATAAACATGCGGGATTTCGGTTTGCATATAATCGTTGACAATGATGCCGCGGTTGACTGGAATTCCGCTTTCGGCCCCAAGCGCTGTATTCGGGCGGATGCCGACGGCCATGACGACTAAATCGGCTTCAACACTTGTGCCGTCTTTGAATCTGACGCCCTCGACCCGGTCATCTCCGAGAATTTCTTCTGTTTGCTTTTCAAGCAGAAAGGTCATTCCTTGTTTTTCTAATTCGTTTTGCAGCAGGCGTCCGGCCGTTGCGTCAAGCTGGCGTTCCATCAGGAAGGGAGCGAGATGGATAACGGAGACTTCCATACCGAGATTCAGCAAACCACGCGCAGCTTCTAAGCCAAGCAAGCCTCCGCCAATGACGGCTGCTTTTTTATATTGTTTTGACGCGGCGAGCATCGTGTCTGTGTCTTTTATGTCCCGGAAAGCTGTGACGCCTTTTTTGTCTGCACCCGGAATCGGCAGGATAAAAGGGACAGAACCCGTAGCCAGGATCAGTTCATCATAAGGCTGTATTCTGTCTGCATCGGTGATGACGGTTTTGTTTTCGGTGTCCACTTTAATAACTGTTTCATTGGTATACAATTGTATATTGTTTTCGTCGTACCAGTTCCAATCGTTTAACGTAATATCTTTGATATCTGTATCGCCTTGCAGCACTTTTGACAAAAGGATTCGGTTGTAGTTGGGATGCGGTTCGGAACCAAAAATTGTGATTTGAAATTCGTCTTTTGAAACATTCAGTATCTCTTCAATGGCCCTTACCCCGGCCATTCCATTACCAACAAGAACTAGCTGTTTTTTTCCCATCAGATGATCCGCTCCTTATCAATGTTTTTTTCAGCGTAGCACAGCAAAAAGAAATATTTAAGATGCATGTTATAAAATGTAACAAAAAATACGAAAATTTCTAAAAATTTTATGAAAATTTTAAATAGGTCTGACTCGGACGGCGCATACCTTAAAACCAGGCATTTTACACGCTGGATCTAGGCTGTCGCCAATCAGATCATTTACGTTTTGGACATCTGCCCAGTGGATGGGAACAAATACTGTGTCTTTTCTGATGTGTTCTGACCATTTGCTGCGGACGGTGATGCTTCCGCGAGGAGATTCGATGTTCACGAGAACGCGGTCTTCGATATTGTAGGCCGCTGCTGTTTTCGGATGGATTTCCATAAATGATTCAAAATGTCTTGCGGCCAAAGAGGCGCTTTTTCTCGTTTGGACACCTGTTAAATAATGAGACATGACTCTTCCGGTCGTTAAAAACAACGGATATTCGGCGGTCGGCTTATCTTTTGGAACAACGGGTTCGTTTGGGATCACACTTAGTGCCGCTTTTTGATCCGGATGTGCAAATGAGTCCTCAAACAAGCGCCCGGTTCCGGGATGATCAGGCTCCGGACACGGCCAGTGAATCCCGCCTTCTTGTCTGAGCCTGTCGTATGTGATGCCGGAATAATCGGCGATTCCGCCGCGGCTTGCTTCTCTCAATTCGTTAAAGATATCCTCCGCAGACGTGTAGGAAAAATAACGGCCTTTTCCGAGAGCGGACGCGATTTCGCAAATGATCTGCCAATCATGCTTTGCTTCTCCCGGGCAGGGGCGGCTCGCTTCCCTCAATGTCACGCGGCCTTCGACATTTGTCATCGTGCCTTCGTCTTCTAAGTAAGAGGATGCGGGCAAAATGACATCAGCGAATTTCGCAGTTTCAGATAGAAACAAGTCGATCGCAACAAAGAATGTCAGTTTCGAAAGCGCCTGTTTGACAAGGTTGGCATTTGGGCTGGAGACTGCTGGATTGGAACACATTAGAAACAGTCCTTTAATGTCTCCATCGTTGATTTTTTCCATCATTTCATAGGCTGAGACGCCTTTTCGCGGGAGCTCATCCGGATTGACTCCCCACACTTTTGCAATATAAGCCCGATGTTCTTCGTTTTCGATGGAACGGTAGCCGGGAAGCTGATCTGCTTTTTGGCCATGCTCTCGGGCGCCTTGCCCATTGCCCTGTCCGGTGATCGCTCCGTAGCCCGAGTAAGGCTTGCCGATTTTTCCTGTGATCAGCACCACATTTAAGAAGCCTTTCACAGCTGCGGTTCCGTCGGTTTGCTGTTCAATGCCGCGGGCTGTAAACAGCATGCCGGACGTTTCCTTGGCAAACTTCATAGCGGCCTTTCGCATTTGTTCTAAAGGAACACTTGTCTGTTCGGCGATGTCTTCCAGATTTAAAGCGCCGGTATGCTGTTTGAGCTCATCAAACCCGTTTGTGCGCGTGCGAATGAAGTCTTCGTTTATCAGCTGTTCGTCTATGATGATTTTGACTAAACCGTTGGCAAGGGCGGCGTCTGTTCCGGGTTTGATTTTCAGATGAAGGTCGGCTATTTTGGTCGTCGCTGTTTCCCGGGGGTCAATGGCAATGAGATAAGCCCCGTTTTCTTTCGCTTGTTCAAAATACGGCATGATGGTCGGCTGGCATTCCGCGATATTGGTGCCGGCCAAAATGATCACTCGGGTGTGGGGGATTTCCGCTAAGGGAGTCGTCAAGCCTCTGTCTGCTCCGAATGTTTGGTTGGCTCCGGTTGCTGCGGCGGACATACAGAGCCGGCCGTTGTAATCGATGTATTTTGTCTGCAAGCCGACTCGTGCGAACTTTCCTAACAGATATGCCTCTTCATTCGTAATCGAGGCGCTTCCGTAGACAGCCATCGCATCATGGCCGTGTTTGTCTTGGATCAGGGTGACTTGCTCTTTTATATAGTTCAGCGCTTCAGCCCAGGAAACAGGCACAAACTCACCGTTTTTTTTGAGCAGCGGCCGGGTGATGCGGGAGGAGTGCAGGGCATGCTGGTGGGCGTTCATCCCTTTCATGCATAAACGGCCTTGTGTCGTGGGATTGTCGATGCCGATGGCTGTATACTTCTTCCGTGTGACGATGGTTTGTTCCACAAGCTGCATTTTGCATTGCATGCTGCAAAACGGACATTGGGTGTCGTATGTTTTTTCTGATTGGACGTCTTGCTGTTTTTCGCGGAAATATCTAAGCAGTCGTTCAGTCAAAATGCCTCATCCTTTCTTAAGTGCGCCAGCCTGTATAGGCTGATTTTGTATCAATGACAGGTCTGTTTGAAGGTTTTCCAGCAGCTGCGTCCGCAAATCCTGTTCAAATAATACCTCTCTGATATGAATGATGCCGAGGCGGTCAATCCACTGATGAACCGCTTCTGCATAGTGAGCCGTTTCGCGATAATATTGAAGAAGGCCTTTCATCATAATGGCAGTATTTTCTTCGCTATCCGTCACACAAAACAGCATTCCGGCACGGGCATGCCCTCCCCGGATGCCGCCAGTGTAAATGTCCCAGCCCTCTTGTGTTCGAATGGCGCCGATATCCTGTATAGCTGCTGCGGTGCAGTCTTTTTCACACGACAAGCTGATGGATATGTGATCGGGCATGGAAAGCATGTCAGTATGTCTTTCGATATGGCTTGCCAGCTTTTGAATAGAGCGATCTTCCCCGCACGTACATGCTATGACACTTTGCAGCGAGCGGCGGTGCTGATGAGTGAAAACTGGCATGTGCAGTTCTTTTCTGATGTTTGCAAGGTCATTCGGACGGATTCCGGAAAGCTTCAGCCTCTGGCCGTGAGTTATTGAAACATTGGGGATGCCGTATGTCTCGATGATGTTTGCGATGTTTCTGAGTTCCTTCGCATTTGTCAGCCCGCCGTACATTTGCGGAATGAGAGTGCATGTATCCTCGGGCGATGTTTCAGGAGACTGGATATACCCAGGCTGCAGCAATTCCATGTAATAGTGAAGCGCCGGAACACAAACGCGGCAGCCGTTTTTCGTTTTCCAGCCAAGCTGATTCATTGCCTCAGCAGGATCGGGGAAATGACATCGGTGCAGTTCGGCGATGACTTCATCTTCCGTCAAATCAGTGCAGCCGCAAAACGAAGGCCGGCCGGCTGGTTCTGTATATTCGCTGCTGGCCAAGTATTTCAGAAGGTCTTCAACGAGCGGCTTGCAGCCTCCGCAAGAGCCAGATGCTTTTGTGCACTGCTTAACTTCTTCGACCGTTGTTAAGCCTTTCGTGTGCACCGCTTCTTCAATCAAACCTTTTGTCACCGAGTTGCATTGGCAAATGGGTTCAGCGGAAGGCATGGATGCAAATGAAATGCCGCTTTGATCCGGTTCGACCAGCTGCTTTTTGACAATGGAAATGTCTCTTTGTTTGAGCAGGCTGTCGAGAAGCCTCTGTTTATCACGTGTGTCTCCGAATAAAATCACGCCAGCCAGTTTGTCGTTCTCAAAGAGCGCTTTTTTGTAGCAGCCGGCATGTTCATCATGAAGCTTAATGCTCGTCGTGCCTGCGTCTTCGTGCACCTTTCCTGCCGACCACACATCTATTCCCGCTATTTTTAAGGCTGCAGATTGGGCAGAGCCACGATACCCTTCACAGGGAGCGCCGCAGATGTGTTGAGCGAGGACTTTTCCTTGTTCATAAAGAGGCGCGACCAATCCGTATACCATTCCGTTGTGCTCGGCGCATTCCCCGACGGCATACACATTCGGTTTGCTCGTCTGCATGAATTGATTGACGATGAAGCCGCGGTTTGCGGCGATTCCTGCTGATGCAGCCAATTGGATATTGGGTCTTACACCAGCCGCCATCACAATCAAGTCTGCTTTTATCGAAGATCCGTCTCTGAACCGGATACCATCTGCCCGGGAGCCTCCTGTAATGGATGCTGTGTCTTTCTCTAAAAGAAAGGTTAAGCCTTTTCGTTCCAGCTCAGACTGAAGCAGACGAGACGCTGTTTGATCAAGCTGTTTTTGCATAATGCTGGGAGAGTGGTGAATGACGCTGACATTCATGCCCAGATGCCGCAGGCCGACAGCCGCCTCAAGGCCTAATAAGCCGGCGCCGATGACCGCTGCTTTTTGATAACGTTCCGCCATGCTGATAAAAGCTTGGCAGTCTTCTATTGTCCGAAAGCCGTAAACACCTTCTTTGTCTGTCCCGGGGATGGGGAGAATATGAGGGGAGGAGCCTGTTGCCAGAATCAATTTGTCGTAGGACAGGCTGCGTTTTTGATCTGTGATGACTTGCTGCAAGTCTGTGTTGATTTGAACGACCGTTTCACCTGTGTAAAGTGTAATGCCTTGCTTGGCGTACCATTCACTGCTGTTCAGCACAATGTCATTGAGCGATGCCTCCCCCTGTAAAACGGAGGATAAGAGAATGCGATTATAGTTGGGATGTGGTTCGCTGCCGAAAATGATAATCTCAAACATGTCACGATGAAGCTTTAATATTTCTTCAATACAGCGAATTCCGGCCATTCCGTTCCCTGCTACAATTAATCTTTGTTTCTTCATTTGCCAGACCTCCTTTGCCTCAGCTTGTAAGTTTTTCTCCTATCAAAAATTATGGCACAATGCTCAGTTAACGCATTAAACGTGTCACATTAGCTTACACATGTCTTTTCCGAAAAAATAAGGTCATATATTCTTAATTCAGAAAATTGAAATTTTTATAGGGTCAAGAAAGGGGAATGTTATGAAGCTGTCGGAACTGAAAACAAGCGGTCACCCGTCCACTTTGCTCTGCTCGTTTTTATACTTTGATGTAAGTTTTATGATATGGGTTATGCTTGGGGCGCTTGGTGTTTATATTTCTCAGGATTTTGGCCTGTCTCCCTTTGAAAAAGGGCTTATCGTGGCTGTGCCGATTTTATCGGGATCTGTGTTTCGGATCATATTAGGCGTATTAACGGACAGAATCGGGCCGAAAAAAACAGCTGTGACCGGAATGCTGGTGACAATGATCCCGCTACTTTGGGGAACTTTTGGCGGCCGTACGCTGACTGAGCTTTACGCGATCGGCATTCTGCTTGGCGTGGCAGGCGCGAGCTTTGCTGTTGCGCTTCCTATGGCAAGCCGGTGGTATCCGCCTCATTTGCAGGGACTGGCGATGGGGATAGCCGGTGCGGGTAACAGCGGCACCTTGTTTGCGACACTGTTTGGCCCCCGGCTTGCAGAGCAGTTCGGCTGGCACAGTGTGATGGGAATTGCGCTTCTTCCTCTGATCATCGTCTTTATTCTATTTGTTTTCATGGCGAAGAATTCTCCTGAACAACCGGCGCCGCAGCCGCTCAAAAACTACTTGCAGGTGTTCGGACAAAAGGAAACGTGGTTTTTCTGTCTGCTGTACAGTGTTACTTTTGGAGGATTTGTCGGGCTGTCCAGCTTTTTGGCGATATTCTTCGTCGATCAATACCAGCTGTCAAAAATTCACGCGGGAGATTTCGTCACATTATGTGTAGCAGCGGGCAGTTTTTTCCGGCCTGTAGGGGGCTGGATTTCAGATCGAGTCGGGGGCACGAAGGTTCTTTCTGTTCTGTTTGTCATCGTGGCTCTTTGCATGGCCGGAGTCAGCAGTCTGCCGTCTCTTTCAATGGTTATCATCCTTTTATTTGTCGGAATGATGGGACTCGGAATGGGCAACGGAGCAGTGTTTCAGCTCGTCCCGCAGCGCTTCCGGAAAGAAATTGGAATGGTGACGGGTATCGTCGGCGCAGCAGGAGGCATCGGAGGGTTCTTTCTGCCAAACATTTTAGGGTCATTAAAACAGATGACAGGCACATATGCCATTGGATTTATCACGTTTTCCTGTATCGCATTGCTGGCGTTTGTGCTTGTGATTGCCGCAGGATATTACTGGAGAAAAAGCTGGAGCGCGGAAAGCAGCCCGGCGGATGTTTGATGTTTGAATGGGAGACACGCGATTGCGCGTGTCTTTTTTTTGCTGTTTTCAACTTTCTCTTGATTTTAACTCGTGAACCAATCAGAATAAATAGTAATTATTACGATTTGAAGCGGAAGGAGTTTTCTGATTGGAACAACACATTCTGCTCCCGGAAAAAACGGAGCGTCTTCAATATTTTGGATCGGTCAGTCCCATGAAAGGGCAAAAGCCTGTGGAAAAGGAGAACATGAAGGATCTTCAGAATATCAGAAAAGACTATTTTTTTGATATTCAGCAAGTAGGTGTCACCAATGTGTCTCACCCGGTCACTGTTGCCTCAGCGATGAAACCTTGTCAGCAAACGACAGCAGCGAATTTTACCATGACCGCCAGCCTGCAGCGGAATCAGAAGGGCATCAATATGAGCCGGTTAACAGAGCAGCTTCAACGCTATCATCAAAACGGCTGGATTCTCTCATTTTCTTCTCTTCAGCAATTTACGAAAGAGCTTGCAGAAAACATGGATCAAATCTCGGCTTCCGTCGAAGTGCGGTTTCCATGGTATTTCGAAAGAAAGAGTCCAATGCTTGGGAAAGTGGGGCTGATGCATGCTGAGATGTTGATGTCTGTCACTTATCACGAAGATCAGCCGTTTAAACAGCGGGCCGGTATCTCAGCGAAAGTAACGACTCTTTGCCCTTGCTCTAAGGAAATCAGTGAATATAGTGCCCACAATCAGAGAGGAACGGTCAGCATTTTGGCCGATATTCATCCAACGGCACTGCTCCCTGTCGATGTAAAAGCCGATTTGCTTCACGTTGCAGAATCAAATGCCAGCGCGAGACTGCACCCGGTGCTAAAGCGGCCGGATGAAAAGGCCGTAACGGAAACCGCATATGAAAATCCCAGATTTGTTGAGGACCTGGCCCGTCTCATTGCCGCAGATTTATATGAGCTTGAGTGGGTGTCGGCCTTTGATATTGAATGCAGAAATGAAGAATCAATTCATCTGCACGATGCCTATGCGAAGCTTAGATTTTCGGGGGAATGACTATGAAACTGTCATTCTTATTGATTGCTGTTCTTACGTCAATTCTGCTGTCAGCCTGTTCTTATCATACGCGGACGAGAAAGCGGGATCTCAAATGAAGAAAACAGACAAACTCATAACGGCAGAGAAAACAAGCATTGATTGGACAAAGCCTTCCGGCGGAGAATACCCCGATATCAAGCAGCTGAAAAATATCTGGATTGATGTGGACGTGAAACAGCAGAAGGCTTATATCAATGCCGGAAGCAAAACCATCTATACCATGATCGTTTCATCAGGACTCGATCAAACCCATCGATGATTCCACACCGAAAGGCACATTTCATATCGAGCCTGAACGGGGAGAATGGTTTTTCTCTGAAGGATATCAGGAAGGGGCGGAATACTGGGTCTCATGGAAAAACCATGGAGAATTTCTTTTTTAAAGCGTACCCATGACAAAGGACAAAAAAGTCATTGAAAAGGAAGCAAAAAAATTAGGGGCAAAAGCATCCCATGGCTGTATCAGACTATCCATTCCAGATGCGAAATGGATATACGAAAACATACCTGAACACACAAAAGTTGTGATCAGCTGAATAGAAAGCAGTTGACAAAAAGGAAAAAAGAACATACGATTTAAATCGTAATAATTACGTTTTGAGGAGAAAGGAGTTACTCCTATGTATAAATGGCTTATCATCGGCGGCGGAATTCAAGGGTCGACCTTGGCTGTGCATCTGGTGAAGAGCGGAAAGGTGTCTATCCAGGATCTTGCGGTCATTGATCCTCATGAACAGCCCCTTGAGTGCTGGAAGAGAAATACGGCCCGCATTCGGATGAATGATTTACGCTCTCCATCGGTCCATCACATGGATACCGAGCCGTTCAGCCTGCAAACGTATGCGGATAAAAGCCAGTGGCCGGAGGTATTCTTCGGGAGGTATAAGCGCCCCTCTTTATCGCTTTTTAATCAGCATTGTGAAACTGTATTGGATGAGATACATATTGATCAGGCGTGGAAGAGAGGGATGGTAACAGACTTGAGAAGGAAAAACGGATTGTGGGAAGTGAGGACAGATGCCTCCGAAACAATCATAGGCGAAAGAGTTGTGCTAGCCATGAGTTTTTCACAACAGCCTTGCTGGCCGGAGTGGGCACAGCCATTTCAGAATGACGGCATTTATCATGTGTTTGACAGGGATGTGCAAGGGTTAAAACAGGAAGGCGTAAAAGCGGCAGTTGTGGGCGGAGGGATCACGGCGGCTCATTACGCCATAAAGCTCTCAGATGACGGGCACGACGTGACGATGTTCGTGAGGCATCCGTTCCGCACCTATGATTTTGACAGTGATCCGGGCTGGCTTGGCCCGAAGTATATGAAAAGATTCAGCAAAACGCCAGACTACCAAAAGAGAAGGCAATGGATCACAAACGCCAGACATCGCGGCTCCTTCCCGAAGGACATCTCAAGAAAGCTTGCTGTCTATAGAGAAGAGGGCAGGATAAAGGTCATTCAGGATGAAGTGATATCATGTCAAAAAACAGCTGACGGCCGGCTGCACATACAGCTGAAGAAAAATGAATGTTCATGCACATTCGAACATATCGCGCTGGCAACAGGCTTTGCTTCTGACATCAGCCGATTCGAGTGGGTTCAAAAAGCAGCGCAAGCAGAGCAATTGCCTTTTGCCGGCTGCGGCTTTCCGATTGTCGGCAAGGATTTGCAATGGGGGAACGGGTTATACGTGATGGGTGCCTTTGCGGAACTTGAAATCGGGCCGACAGCGAGAAATATTTCTGGGGCGCGAAAAGCGGCATTCACCATTACACATACGGCATTTAAATCGTAATGATTCTATTTTGAGAGGGTATGATCACAATAAAAAAAATTCCGGTTACAGTACTAAGCGGCTATCTTGGCGCGGGAAAAACAACACTGCTCAACAGCATTTTGCAAAATCGCGAAGGCTTAAAAATAGCCGTTATTGTAAATGACATGAGTGAGGTAAACATTGACGCGGGGCTGGTCAAGCAGGAAGGCGGGCTTTCCAGAACAGATGAAAAGCTAGTGGAAATGTCAAACGGCTGCATTTGCTGCACACTTCGCGAGGATTTGTTAGTCGAAGTGGAGAAGCTGGCAAAAGACGGACGGTTTGATTATATCGTAATCGAATCGACGGGAATCAGCGAACCGATCCCGGTGGCCCAGACATTTTCTTATATTGACGAAGAGCTGGGAATCGATCTCACCAAGTTTTGTGAGTTAGATACGATGGTGACAGTGGTTGATGCGAACCGTTTTTGGCATGACTATCAGTCGGGTGACAGCCTTCTGGACCGCAAAGAAGCACTTGGGGAAGAAGACGAAAGAGAAATTGCCGACCTGTTAATCGATCAAATTGAGTTTTGTGATGTTCTGATCTTAAATAAATGTGATTTAGTCAGCGAGCAAGAGCTTGAACAGCTTGAGAAAGTCCTTCGCACCCTGCAGCCAAGGGCTACATTCATTCGCGCTGTCAAAGGGAACGTCAAGCCGCAGGAGATTTTACATACGGGCCTATTTAACTTCGAGGAAGCGAGCGGATCTGCCGGCTGGATAAGAGAGCTGACGGCAGGCCATGCAGCCCATACCCCGGAAACCGAGGAATACGGCATTTCTTCATTTGTTTATAAAAGACGGCTGCCATTTCACTCAACGCGCTTTTATCACTGGATGGATCAAATGCCTAAAAATGTTGTCCGCGCCAAAGGTATCGTCTGGTGCGCATCGCATAACAGCCTCGCTCTTCTGATGTCCCAAGCCGGTCCGTCCGTAACGATTGAGCCGGTATCCTATTGGGTGGCGGCAATGCCGAAGCTTGAGCAGGAGCAAATCAAACAGCAGGAACCGGAAATATTAGAAGATTGGGACCCGGAATTCGGCGACCGTCTGACACAGCTGGTGTTTATCGGAACAGACTTGGATGAAGACGCCATTACGAGGGAGCTGGATCAATGTTTGCTGACTGAATATGAGTTTGATTCCGATTGGTCGCTGTTTGAAGATCCATTTAAATGGAAGCTGAATCGATAGGAAAAAGCCGTCTCCTGCGGAGCGGCTTTTTTTAATGAAACGTTTGTTTAAAGATAATGCGCGTATTTCTTCTCAAGGATATTCTGAAAAGCCGCCGCAACGGAGCAGATGGCCCAATAAATGAGTGCGGTCAGAATATACATGGTCATGTAATCAAACTCTCGGCCCCCGATAATTTTCGCATGCTGGAGCAATTCGGGCACCGTAATCATCGCGGCGAGCGAGGATGCCTTGATCAAATCGAGCAATACATTGGCGAGCGGAGGCAGCGCAATGCGGATCGATTGCGGCAAAATGATGCCCCTCATCGTTTGCCAATATGAAAGACCGAGCGAGGATGCGGCTTCCCACTGTCCCTTTTCAACGGATGAAATGGCTGAACGGTTAATTTCCGCAATATAAGCGGCGCTGTTGAGGCTAAAGCCGATCAAGGCGGCCGTAACGGCAGAAAATTCAATGCCGATATAAGGGAATCCAAAATAAAGGATAAACAGGATCACCAAAATCGGAACGCCGCGCATAAAGGAAATGTAGAGACGCGCCGGCCATCTCAGCAGGGCAATCTTAGACATTCTGGCGAGCGATATAAACAGCCCGATTACCGTTCCCGCAATCATGCTGACAAAAGAAATAAGCAACGTGTACCCTATCCCCTTTATGACGTAAGGAAACGATTCAATCGCCAGCTGTGTGTTGAAAATATATTCCCACTGAATGCTGTACATCATGGCGTCTGATTACAGGTCAACGTCTTGGACGTCGACATCTAGTTTCTTTGATACATCCGCTTTATTAAAGAATTGTTTCGACAGCTTTGTCAAAGTGCCGTCCTTGCTCATCTTTTTCAGCGTCTCGTTCATTTGTTTCTGAAGCTCAGTATTGCTTTTTTTCATGACAAGCGCCTGTTTATTCGGCATGTACTTGATGTCAGGATGGATCGTTATGTTAAGATCCGGGAATGCCGCGAGTGCCAGTGTCTGCAGGTAATAGTCGTTTAAGATGACATCAGTGCGGCCGTTGGCAACATCTTTTAAATACTGCTCGTTGGTCGCGTTATCATAAATGACTTCTTGTGCGCCGTATTTTCTGGCAACGTCCATATAGACAGTTGTCGCTGCGCCAGCCGCTTTTTTCCCTTTTAAATCTTTCAGTGTTTTAATCCCTGATAAATCATCTTTTCGGACAATTGCTGTGCCATATGAATATTTATAAGGAGAAGAAAACGCGAACTTCTTCTCGCGGTCCTTTGTCACATCTATATCATTGGCGGCAGCGTCCACCTGGCCGCTGTTCACCGCTGTCAGCATCCCGTCGATGCCCATTTCCTTGAACTCGACTTTGAGTCCGAGACGTTTAGCCGCTTCTCGAACAACTTCAACCTCATAGCCTGTCAGTTGATCCTTGCCTGAATCGGTATCATGATAGGACGTAGGATAAAGTGTGCCGGACGTAGCAACGACGATTTTTCCTTTTTCTTTGATCTGCTCCCAGCCTGTATCCTTGGAATCGGCTTCATTTTTGCCGGAACAGGCTGCCAATATAAGAAAGAAAGCCATTGTGAAACTGAATATAACGGCTTTGGATTGCTTGAATAATTTCACCTATGTTTCCCCCAATCTGTTAATCAACTAAAAAGATAGCATTGAACATAAGGGGTTGCAATATGTTGATGGCGTTTTCAAAAAGTTCGAATTGTGTATACAAATGAAGCTGAGAGTTTAAAAGCAGCCGGGAAGGGAAGGAGTCATAAAAAAGGAGTTGGCCAAGGATGAAAGCACTGACATACCAAGGGAAAGAGCATGTGGAAGTGAAAGAGGTTGAAGCTCCCCGGATTCAGGATGCAAGAGATGCTATTATCCGCATTACGGCAACAGGTATTTGCGGCTCTGATCTTCATTTGTATAAAAACGGGATTCCGGCTGCGCCGGATTATATTATCGGACATGAACCGATGGGAGTAGTTGAAGAGACCGGAAGCGAGGTTCAATCACTAAAAAAAGGCGATCGTGTCGTGATTCCGTTTAACATTGGGTGCGGCGAATGCTTTTATTGCAAGCATCAAATGGAGAGCCAGTGCGACGAATCAAATCCAAACCCGCATACTGATGTCGGCGGTTTATTTGGATTTTCTGAAGATAACGGCAATTTTCCCGGAGGACAGGCTGAATACTTGCGGGTGCCGTTTGCTGATTTTTCATCCTTCAAAGTTCCTGCCGACAGTGAGCTTAAGGATGAACAGGTCTTGTTTCTATCCGACGTGATGCCGACAGCATATTGGAGCGTGGAGCACAGCGGAGTGAAAAAAGGCGATACCGTCTTGATTCTGGGAGCGGGGCCGATTGGGTTAATGGCGCAAAAATTCGCTTGGATGAAGGGAGCGAAACGCGTCATCTCCGTGGATCAAGTTCCTCATCGACTGGAGCATGCAAAACGGACAAACAGCGTGGAAACGTTCAACTTTACAGAACATGATGAGATCGGGAAGCTTCTTTATGATGAAACGGACGGCGGAGCGGATGTCGTTATTGATTGTGTCGGAATGGACGGGACCCCGCTGTCGAAAGAAAAAACATCTGAAAAGCCGAACCAATTCGGAACCATCAGCCCGATTCTCACCGCGTCTGAAGCAGTCAGAAAGTTCGGCACAGTTCAGCTGACAGGGGCGGGGGAGTTACATGAACATCTACAAACCAGCCGGATTTTGGATCAGACTAGGAGCGTCATTACTGGATTACATTATTGTCTCGGTGCCCCTTTTGCTGATCTATTGGCTGATCACAGGAAAAGACCCGAACGACAGCATGATCATCAGCTTGGTCGTTTTGCTGTACTCTATTTTGCTGCCGGTATTTTGGCAAGGTTATCTCATCGGAAAAAGGATTTGCGGAATCAGAATCGTAAAAAAAGACGGGTCACAGGTCGGCCTGTTAACCATGATTATGCGAGTCATCATTGCCGGACTGGTTTACGGCATAACCTTCGGGCTTGGCTTAATTGTCAGCCTATTTATGATCGGGCTGAGAGAAGACAAACGGACGCTGCATGATTTTATCGCAGGAACATACGTTACTTACGCATCGCCGGGAGAAGAAGAACTATATACGGACGAACAGATCAGAAAGAGCGAATAATGGTTCGCTCTTTCTATTTTGTATGCATAAAAAACAGAATGAAGCAAAATATATGAAAAAAGTTAGGAGGAATAAACTGGATGAAAAAAGTGAAAGTCAATATCATCGGAATGCTCATTGCCGCGGCTGTTATTTCTTTAACTGGCACAGCTGAAGCAGCGGGAAAACAGAATCAGCAGCCGCCTGCAAACGTTACACTGACTGAACAGCAAAAGAAAGAAATTGAACAGCTGGAAGCAGACATATTAAAAAAACGCAAGGATGTCATCTCAAAGTATGTAGAATACGGAGTTCTGCCTAAAGAAAGAGGAGATCACATCAAAAATCACATGGTCAAACACTTTGAAATGATGAAACAAAACGGCTTTGTTCCGAAGCCTCATCCTCATAAATTTGAAAAGAGACATTAGGCTGTAAGCATCCAATTGAGGTTGGGTGCTTTTTCATTATCGTTAAAAAGAATATACTGACAATATAATATATAATTTGGAATATGAGAACGCATTCTTATGGCTCAAAAGATTTTACTTCACATATTCATTTAACGCGAGAGGAGAAGCTATGTTTTTAAAAAGAGTAACACTCCTTAGAGATAAGATCCCGTCCTTTAACAGATACCCATTCACTATCCCTGCTGTAAGTCAATTACACGACATCTCATTTACCAGAGAAGTGACTTTTTTTGTCGGGGAAAATGGCTCGGGGAAATCAACGTTGCTTGAAGCAATTGCTGATAAGTGTGAATTTAATACAGCGGGCGGCAGCCGTAATAATATCTATGAATTGCAGGAGTCAGACTCTCATTTGGGAGATTACATACGTTTATCATGGCTTCCTAAGATCACAAATGGTTTTTTCTTAAGAGCAGAATCGTTTTATCAGCTTTCTCTTCATCTTGATGAAGTGGAAAGAGATGCTCCACAGCCATATCTCTCCTATGGCGGGAGGCCGCTGCACAAGCAATCGCATGGTGAGTCTTTTATGTCGCTGTTCCAACATCGTTTTAAAGGAAAAGCCATTTATCTTTTAGATGAGCCTGAAGCTGCTCTTTCTCCCTCACGGCAGTTAGCTTTTTTGAGAGTCATACACGATTTAGTGAAAGGCGGAAATGTACAGTTCATCATTGCCACTCACTCTCCAATTTTGCTGGGGTATCCGAATGCTGACATTTTCAGCTTTGACGGGGGCAGTATTCATCATACAGAATACGAAAGCACTGAACACGTCCAGTTAACCAGATATTTTCTTGAACAAAGAGAGAAAATATTAGCTGAACTGTTCCGGGATTAACATCGTGTTGCTATGAAACGCGTTTCATAGCCTATGATAGGTTTATCAAATATTTCAGGAGTGATTAACACAATGATCCATCAACATCCAGAATCTTTTCCGAAACATTTTTTATGGGGCTCGGCTTCAGCAGCTTACCAGGTTGAAGGAGCTTGGAACGAAGATGGCAAAGGCCCTTCTGTATGGGATGTGTTTACGAAAATCCCCGGCAAAACGTTTAAGGGCACCAATGGTGATGTTGCAGTTGACCATTATCACCGTTATAAGGAAGATGTCGCTCTGATGGCTGAGATGGGGCTGAAGGCATATCGATTCTCTGTCAGCTGGCCGCGTATTTTTCCAAAAGGAAAAGGAGAAATCAATGAAGCCGGTCTGGCATTTTACGATAACCTTATTGATGAATTGCTTTCTCATAACATTGAGCCGGTTTTGACTTTATATCACTGGGATTTGCCTCAGGCGCTTATGGACGAGTATGGCGGATTTGAGTCGAGAAACATCATAGAGGATTTTAATCATTACTGCATTACTCTTTATAAACGCTTTGGGCAGAAAGTGAAATATTGGGTAACGTTAAATGAACAAAACTACAATTTTAATCACGGCTTTCTAACAGCTATGCATCCGCCTGGCGTGAGGGACAGAAAACGATTTTACGAAGCAAATCATATTGCGTTTCTGGCAAATGCGAAAGCCATTGAGTCCTTCAGAAAATATGTGCCCGAAGGCAAAATAGGACCAAGCTTTGCTTATTCTCCCGCATACCCTTTAACCAGTCATCCAGAGGACATTACGGCATTTGAAAATGCTGAAGAATTTATGAATAATTGGTGGCTGGACATGTACTGCTGGGGAACCTACCCGCAAATTCCTTTCCGCTATTTAGAAAAACAGGGATGGGCGCCGACAGTCGAACCGGGTGATATGGAGCTGCTTGCCAAAGGGAAGCCGGATTTTGTAGGTGTCAACTATTATCAAACGATTACTTACGAACGAAATCCGCTCGACGGTGTTTCAGAAGGGAAAATGAATACGACGGGACAAAAAGGGACTAATCAGGAAACAGGGATGCCGGGACTATTTAAAACTAAGAAAAACCCGAACCTAACAACGAGCAACTGGGATTGGACGATTGATCCGGTAGGATTGCGTATCGGGCTTCGCCGTATTACAACACGTTATCAGCTTCCTGTGTTTATTACAGAAAACGGTTTAGGAGAATTCGATAAAGTTGAAGACGGCACTATACATGATGATTATAGAATTGATTATTTGCAATCGCATCTTGAGCAATGCAGACAGGCCATTAGTGATGGAGTTGATTTGATTGGATATTGCAGCTGGTCCTTTACTGATCTGTTAAGCTGGCTGAACGGTTATCAAAAAAGATACGGCTTTGTTTATGTGAATCGTGACGAAGAGAATGAACATGACTTAAAACGATTGAAGAAAAAAAGCTTTTATTGGTATCAGGATGTCATTAAGACAAATGGAGAAAATGTATAAAGAGTCCCTGAGAGTATTCCTCTCAGGGCTTTTCATTAGACGGAAACAGCATCAATGATATAAGTGTCAGCATGCAGATCTGACAGCTCAGCCGGCACAGTGTAGCATGTGAATTGATAGTCCCCTTTAGGAAGGTCAAAGGACAGCCTTTTGGACATGATGCTTTCAATTTCAATTCCGTCTGTTGTGACGTGAAAAGGAACAATCACTTTTTTTTCATAGGATGCAACTGTTTCTGAACTGTTAAGGCGTAAAAGAATATATACCTTTGAATTTCGCTGTGCCTCAAACGAAATGGCTTCGTCCGCTTCCGCATATCCTTTTTCAATTGCTTCATCTGTCCAATCGATGACTGGCGGTGCGGAACTCTTTTGAAATACAGTAAATTGATGATATGAAATCGTCAGTTCTTGCGGCTTCCATGATTTGATCAATGTGCTGTTCCTCCTCTTTTAACTGTTTACTGAATCGTAAATAAAACCTTTGTGCCGTCAGGGTAATCGGTCAGCTGATGCCCGACCCAGGAGCCTGCGCCGCGATTGTCAGCGGGAGAAATATATTCTACAGAAGCCCCTTCACCGCCTTCTTTGCACATGGCCATTGGCCATTCATCTCGGTCATACCCTGTTTTGGAAGGTACGTCTTTTAATGATTGTTCGCGGCGTTCCTCAGCTCCGTCTCTGTCTATGGTGCACACATCTGAATGCCCCTCACTTATTGCGTCCTTGATATGATTTGCTGTCTCAGGGTAACGCTCAGAAGGGAAGGCCAGTGTTTCGTCATATTCTTCTGTTTGAGACGTTTTTTGATCGTCTGAGAAAAAGTCTCCCTTAATCAGGCCAACAGCTGCAGCTGCTATGACGACTATTACGAGAAGTAAAGTTTTTATAATGTCCATTCGTGATGATCACCTCCCGCGTCAGCAACTTTAAAAACTGCTCCAAGAGTAATGCAGAAAGGGCTGGGTGTAAAGATTAAAATTTTTTGTTTTGCCTTAGGTTTATTGCAGAAATCGTAATTTTAGCAGATCGAAATATTCATTTTTAAAAAAATAACGTTATCAAATTGAAATATTGGATACTGATTATAGGCTATTTTCAGGTTGATCAATCATTTTAAATTGGCTTATGATACCGGTAAGCTCTTCAGCCAATTGAGATAATGTTTCTGAGGCTGCAGTAATCTCTTCCATTGCGGCAAATTGCTCTTCTGTTAAAGCTGCCGCCTGCCGGGTACTCTCTGTTGATTCTTTAATGTCTGTTGTATTGGCGGCAAAGGATTCATTTATTTTTTGCGTACTTGCTGAAATGTTGGTAACAGATGCTGATAAATCGCTGATTTCCGCAGTGATTTCATCTGTTGCGGCTGCAATTTCTTTAAATGCGTCTCTGGTGCGGTGAATCATGTTTACACCTTCAGCAGCTTCTGTTTTCACATGTTCAACAGACTGCGCAGATTCAGTCATATCATTTTTTATCTCAGCGATTAATTTGGAAATCTGTCCGACAGACCGTTGAGATTCCTCTGCTAATTTGCGAACTTCATCAGCAACAACGGCAAAGCCTTTACCGTGTTCTCCGGCTCGGGCAGCTTCAATTGCTGCATTAAGAGCAAGCAGGTTTGTCTGATCGGCAATTTGGGTGATAACGGATAAAATTTGTTCAATTTGTTTAGAACGGCCGTCCAGCTGCTGAATGATCTCTCCGCTTTTTTCAATCGAATGGTGAATGGTATCCATTTGTGCCTGAACATTTGAAATTTCATTTTGGCCAATGTCTGCTTTTGATTGCGCAAGCTGTCCTTTCTCAGCAATGGCAGCAGTATTTGAAGAAATATGCCGTATGTCAGCTGTTGTTTGCTCTAGTGATTTTTCACTGTTTTCGATTCGTGTGATTTGATGCTTGGCACCGTTTGCAATATGCTGAACAGCTTCTGTGATCTTTTCGGAGGCTTGATTGGTTTCTTCTGCTCCGGCTGAAAGCTGCTGAGAGGCTGATGCAAGCTGAAGGGCGGATTGCTGTACCGTTTGGATTGTCTGATTCAGCTTCATTCTCATCTTATTATAGTAGACACTCAGTTCTGCTAACTCATCAGCGGACTTGTCTGAAACTTCTATTGTCATATCTCCGTTTCCGGCGCTTTCAAAGGCATATTTTAATACGTTCAGCCGCCGGTTGATTCTTCTGGTGAAAAGCAAAACAAGGATGACAGATATCATAATAACTACAGCAAGAACGATAGCGAATTGAGTGAACAGCGATTGGGTAAGCGATGCTAAAATGCTTTGATTGGCTCCTGTATACAGCATACCGATAATGTTGCCTTCCTTATCTTTTAAGGGCATATATGCTGTTTGATAAGAGGAGCCTGCCACATCTGCTTGTCCGTAGAATTGCTTCCCGTTTTTTAAAACAGCGTCAGTGACCTCAGCAGAAGCTTGAGTGCCGACAGCTCTTTCGCCGTCTTTCATTACGTTGGTTGCGACCCGTGTATCTCCTTGGAAAATCGTTACGGTGTCACCTGTTTTTTTGCCAAGCAGATCAACAATTTCTTCATTTCCGTTTATTTGTGTCTCGCCTTTATATAGCTTATCGTTTTTTACCTCCCAGTTCCCTAAAATCACGTCGTCAATATACGTGCTGCTTAAAGCAAGATCGCCTTTGGCTTTTTCAGTGGCCATTTTTTTCATGCTGCTTGTAATGTCTTTTAGCATTACGGCGCCGACTGATAGAGAAAACAATAGAATAACTGCGAAGACCAAGCTGAGAATTTTAGTTCCAAGCTTTAGCTTTATTTGTTTTTTCAACATAATTCCTCCCTCTGTTTGTTTGTAGGTCATATTACTTATCGGGTTTTTGGGTGTAAAGTTTTATTTTAGGGGATATTAAAACCGGCCTGATCTCCAGGCCGGTTGTGTGACGCTATTCAAGGTTTGCGTGGTAAGTGAACATGGTTTCAGAATCGAGTCCTTTTTTCTCCATGAGTTTTAAAATTATTGCATCATAGAAAAGCAGCAATGTTTGCTCAAATAATGAACCCATTGGTTGCATCGTTTTATAGCTTCCGTTTGACTGGTCTTTAGGAGAGCCAGGCATTTTGACGATGAGATCCGATTGTTTTCCAATGCTCGAATCCGGATTGATGGTTAAAGTGGCAACAATTCCGTGTAAGCTTTTTGCTTTAGCTGCTGTATTGATTAGGCTCTTTGTCTCGCCTGATCCTGAGCCGATAATGACGAGGTCTCCTTTGCGGAGCGGCGGAGTGAGAACCTCACCGGCAATATGAGCGTTAAAGCCCATGTGCATCAATCTCATCGCGAAGGATTTTGCCATCAGGCCAGACCGCCCCGCGCCCGCAGTGAAAATTTGATTGGACGAAAGAATGTGATCGGCAAGCTGATCAGCTTCTTCATTAGAAATACAAGCCGCTGAACGGTGTAATTCATTGAGAATTTCCGTTACGTATTCAGTCGTTTTCATTTTATTTATCCTTGGGCAATAAGCTGTTTCATTTTTGAAGCTGTTTCTGCTTTATCGGCTGCGCTTGTAATTCCGCCCCCAACAATGACAAGGTCAGGGTTTTGTTTGATCACTTCTGGCAGTGTATCAAGTTTGATGCCGCCCGCAATTGCGGTTTTTGCGTTTTTTACGGTATTTTTGATGGTCGTTAATTCTTCGAAAGAGTTTTTGCCCTCTGCTTGAAGATCATAACCAGTGTGGACGCAGATGTAGTCAACACCGAGTGCGTCAATTTCTTTCGCACGGGATTCAATATCTTTCACGTTAATCATGTCCACTAAGATTTTCTTCTTCTGTTTTTTTGCTTCTTCTACTGCGCCTTTAATTGTTGCATCGTCTGTAGCCCCTAAAACGGTGATGATGTCAGCTCCAGCTTCCGACGCTTTCATAATTTCGTATCCGCCGGCATCCATGATTTTCAGGTCTGCCAGGACCTTCAATTGCGGAAATGTTTCTTTTATTTCTTTAACGGCTCTAAGGCCTTCATTAATGACAACCGGTGTTCCGATCTCAACCACGTCGATGTATTGTTCCACTTCTTTGACAAGCTCGATGGCTTCCGGGATATTTACTAGGTCTAATGCCAGCTGTAATTCCATTGTTGATCCACTCCCTTATTCGAATTATTTTTCATTCTATAGGTTCCCTCTTTAGCTGAGAAGTAGGCACTTTGAAGTCAACTAGTTACTTGGAGGATACTGTGAGAAGAGGCAATCAGATTTCTTTCGCTTGGTTTTATGAGTGAGTATAATGAAAAAGAGTCTGCCAAAAAGTAAGTAAGTGATGATACGTATCTAACATACAAAAAGTATACTAAGGGGGGATTTCTTTTGAGCCGGATGGACGACAAACGGTTTAATTGTGAGAAGGAATTAACGCTTGCGGTGATCGGCGGCAAATGGAAAATGCTCATTTTGTGGCATTTAGGAAAAGAAGGCACAAAACGTTTTAATGAATTGAAAGCTTTGATTCCTGATATTACGCAGAAAATCCTCGTGAATCAGCTGAGAGAGCTTGAGCAGGATATGATTGTTCACAGGGAAGTGTATCCGGTTGTCCCGCCGAAGGTTGAATATTCCTTGACCCCGCAAGGAGAAAGCCTGATGCCTATTCTTGATGCCATGTATGAGTGGGGGAAAGGCTATATGGAATTGATTGATATCGACAAAAATGTCATTAAGGAATCGTTGTAAGGCGCTCTTGGCTAAGGGTGTCTTTTTTTTGCCTGTTTTTCGGTTTTTGCGCGGTAAACATATGGGATGTAAAGATTGTAAATGGCTTCAATAATAAATGGGAAATAGCGTGAGAGTGCATTTTAAAAATTTTTATTTTTCTGTAAATAATGTTTAGTGGAAATTATTGCGGTATCCCGCAAAAATATCCCAGTGAATAAACTGGAATCTTTTCGGTATCCCGCATGAAACTTTTCACCCATTTTTCGGTGATAAAAACATTTTTTTCATTTAAAGTGAACGTTAGAAAGGTTAAAAATATTGAAAACAATGAAGAAATAGGCAAAAATGTTTCACTTTAGGGCAAGAGGGCTTGCGGTCTTTATCTGCCTGTGCCTGACACCGCAATCAATGCTTACGGCTTGCTATTTTTAGGTCGCTTTGTGTTTTTTGTTTGGATGCAACGCTTTTGAGAAGTAGTACTTTTGGCTTTTTGAGCAGTTAGTCCATTAGATTCAAAAGCTGTCAAAGGATACGGAATAGAAATAATCCTGCACATATTACAGATTATTGAAGATTAGGGGAGGTAAGATAATATGGAAATAACTTTTTATCCTTTAACGGATGCTCAAAAACGAATTTGGTATACAGAAAAATTTTATCCTCATACGAGTATTTCAAATCTTGCGGGGATTGGTAAGCTGGTTTCAACTGAAAAAATTGACTGGAAGCTTGTGGAGCAAGCGATTCAAGAGTTTGTGCGCAGAAATGACGCAATGCGCCTTCGTTTGCGTCTCGATGATAATGGAGAGCCCGTTCAATATATAAGCGAGTATCGGCCTGTTGATATAAAACATACTGACACCACCGGAGATCCGAATGCGATAGAATCTATTTCACAATGGGGCCGGGAGGAAACGAAAAAACCTCTGCCTCTGTACGATTGTGATCTATTCCGTTTTTCCTTGTTTACCATCAAAGAAAATGAAGTATGGTTTTACGCAAATGTTCATCATGTGATTTCTGACGGGATCTCCATGAACATCCTCGGAAACGCCATTATGCACATTTACTTGGAATTAGCAGGCGGATCAGAAACAAAAAAAGGAATCTCGCATTCATTTATCGATCATGTTTTGTCTGAACAGGA
This sequence comes from Bacillus sp. 2CMS4F, assembly GCF_023161785.1. Lineage (NCBI taxonomy): Bacteria > Bacillati > Bacillota > Bacilli > Caryophanales > Bacillaceae > Bacillus > Bacillus sp. 2CMS4F. The sequence continues at coordinate 92,757 of NZ_JALNTO010000003.1, read as the reverse complement.
CTATGCTCAATCGAAGCGGTTTGAAAAAGATAAAGCGTTCTGGAACAAGCAATTCGAAACGGTGCCTGAACTCGTTTCCCTGAAACGGAATGCTCCTGCAGGCGGAAGTTTAGATGCTGAGAGATTCTCTCAAGATGTGCCTGAGGCGCTGCATAAGCAAATTTTATCCTTTTGTGAGCAGCACAAGGTCAGCGTTTTATCGGTATTTCAATCGGTGCTTGCCGCCTACTTGTACAGAGTCAGCGGGCAGAATGATGTGGTAACTGGTACATTTATGGGCAACCGGACAAATGCGAAAGAGAAGCAGATGCTCGGCATGTTTGTTTCTACGGTTCCGCTTCGGGCAAACATTGACGGCGGACAGGCGTTTTTTGATTTTGTTAAAGACCGGATGAAGGATTTAATGAAAACTCTTCGCCATCAAAAGTACCCGTATAATCTTCTCATCAATGATCTTCGTGAAACAAAAAGCTCTGTGACAAAGCTGTTTACCGTTTCTCTTGAGTATCAGGTGATGCAGTGGCAGAAAGAAGAAAATCTTGCCTTTTTGACGGAGCCTATTTTCAGCGGAAGCGGATTAAATGATGTTTCGATTCATGTGAAGGATCGATGGGATACTGGGAAACTTACAATTGACTTTGACTACCGTACTGATGTAATGACGAGCGAAGAAATCAAAATTGTTTGTGAACGCATGATGACATTGCTTGAGAACGCACTTACGCACCCGAATCATACGATTGATGAATTGACGCTGATTTCTGAGGCGGAGAAAGAGCGGCTGCTATTGCGGGCTGGCGGTGAACCGGTCAATTACCGCAAGAACATGACGATTCCGGCGCTGTTTCAAGAAAAGGCTGAATCGCTTGCTGATCAGCCTGCGGTTGTGTTTGAAAATCGAGCATTGTCCTATCGAACGTTACATGAACAATCATCACGCATTGCCAGTGTGCTGAAAGAGAAGGGTGTCCGTGCAGACAGCCCGGTTGCCGTTTTGCTCGAACGTTCTGAACGAATGATCACGGCCATTATGGGGATTTTAAAAGCCGGCGGAGCCTATGTGCCGATTGACCCCGAGTTTCCGGCAGAGCGCATCCAATTTATTTTGGAGGACTGCGGTGCGGATTTCGTCTTGACTGAATCGAAGGTTGCGTCTCCAGGTGCATCTGCTGAGCTTATTGACTTTGATCAGGCGATTGCAGGCGGTACAGATGCTATTTCGGATGTCAATCTGAATGCTGGTGATCTTGCCTACATTATTTATACGTCGGGAACAACCGGACGTCCAAAAGGAGTGATGATCGAGCATCGCCAGGTTCATCATTTGGTTGAATCTCTGCAGCAGACCGTTTATCAGAGTGAGAGCCAAACCCTGCGGATGGCATTGCTTGCGCCGTTCCACTTTGATGCGTCAGTGAAACAGATTTTCGCGTCGCTTCTTTTGGGACAGACTCTTTATATTGTACCGAAGAAAACGGTGACAAATGGCGCTGCTCTTGCCGAGTATTACCGCAGACACGGGATTGAGGCGACGGACGGAACACCGGCCCATCTGCAAATGCTGATTGCTGCGGGAGATTTGACTGGTCTTAAGCTCAAACACCTGCTGATTGGCGGGGAAGGTCTTTCTTCTGTTGTGGCGGACAAGCTTCTGACATTGTTCAAAGAAGCGGGTGCCGTTCCTTGTTTGACCAATGTGTACGGGCCGACTGAAACGTGTGTGGATGCTTCCGTTCATCCGGTCCACCCGGACAGTTCAGTTCAATCAGCGTATGTGCCAATCGGTAAAGCACTTGGGAATAACCGCTTGTATATTTTGGATCAAAAAGGCCGTCTGCAGCCGGAAGGCGTGGCGGGCGAGCTGTATATCGCGGGTGACGGTGTAGGACGAGGCTACTTAAACCTTCCGGAATTGACAGCTGAGAAATTTTCAAAAGACCCGTTTGTGCCCGGTGACAGCATGTATCGTACTGGAGATGTGGTGCGCTGGCTTCCAAATGGAACGATCGAATATTTAGGAAGAGAAGATGATCAGGTCAAAGTTCGCGGATACCGCATTGAGCTTGGAGAAATTGAAGCCGTGCTTCAGCAGGCGCCTGATGTTGCCAAAGCTGTCGTCTTGGCGAGGCCTGACGACCAAGGGAATCTTGAGGTTTGTGCGTATGTTGTGCAAAAGGAGGGAAGCGAATTTGCTCCAGCACGTTTGCGGGAACACGCGGCAAAACAGCTTCCTGACTATATGGTGCCGGCTTACATCACAGAAATCAAAGAAATCCCGCTCACACCAAGCGGTAAAGTTGACCGCCGCAAGCTGTTTGCACTTGAGGTAAAAGCGGTCAGCGGAACAGCTTATACCGCACCTCGAAACGAAATGGAAAAAGCAATCGCTGAGATTTGGCAGGATGTGCTGAACGTTGAGAAAGCCGGGGTCTTTGACAATTTCTTTGAAACGGGCGGTCATTCATTGAAGGCCATGACGCTTTTAACAAAGATTCATAAGGAAACGGGCGCAGACATCCCGCTGCAATATGTGTTTGAGCATCCGACCATTGCCGCTCTTGCTGAGGCGGCCGAGCGTGAAGAAGGCAGGACGTTTGCGGCAATTGAGCCAGCTGAAAAACAGGAACATTACCCGCTTTCTTTGGCGCAGCAGCGGACGTATATTGTCAGCCAATTCGAAGATGCGGGAGTCGGATATAACATGCCGGCGGCAGCTATTTTAGAGGGGCCTTTAGACATTCAAAAACTGGAACGCGCATTTGACGGGTTAATCAGCCGCCACGAGTCGCTGAGGACGTCATTTGTGCTTGAAGGCAGTACGCCGAGACAGAAAATTCATGACAGTGTTCAGTTCAACATCGAGATGATTGAAAGAAGCGGCCGCTCAAATGAGGAGGTTATGACTTCTTTTGTCCGCCGGTTTGACTTATCGAAAGCGCCGCTGTTGAGAATCGGATTGATGGAGCTTGAAGAAAACCGTCATATGCTTCTGTTTGATATGCACCATTTGATTTCTGACGGTGTTTCCATCGGCATTATTTTGGAGGAACTGGCACAGATTTACCGCGGTGAACAGCTTCCTGAGCTCCGTCTTCAGTATAAAGATTACGCTGTCTGGCAAAGCGTGCAGGCTGCTAAAGGATACCAGGAGGATCAGGCGTATTGGAAGAAAACCTTTGCGGGTGAGCTTCCAGTGCTTCAGCTTCTATCCGATTATCCGAGACCGCCTGTCCAAAGCTTTGAAGGAGACCGGGTTTCCATCAAGCTGGATGCGGAGTTAAAGAATCGCCTGTATCGTTTAGCTGAAAAAAATGGAGCCACACTTTATATGGTCATGCTGTCAGCCTACTATACGCTCCTGTCTAAATATACGGGGCAGGATGACATCATTGTCGGCACCCCGTCAGCGGGCAGACATCATTCTGATACAGAGGGCATTGTCGGCATGTTCGTCAATACGCTCGCGATTCGCAGCGAAGTGAAGCAGGATGAGACCTTTAACAGCCTGCTCACACGTGTGCGCCAGCAGGTTCTGGATGCTTTTTCTCATCAGGATTATCCATTTGAATGGCTCGTTGAAGACCTGAACATACCGCGTGATATCAGCAGGCATCCATTGTTTGACACGATGTTCAGTCTTCAAAACGCAACGGCGGGCATTCCGGCTGTCGGTGATTTGACATTGTCGATTCATGAGACCAATTTCAACATTGCCAAATTTGATGTAACGGTTCAGGCCAGAGAAACGGACCAAGGCATTGATCTTGATTTAGACTACAGCACAAAACTGTTTAAACGAAGCACGGCAGACAGGCTGCTCACGCATTTTGCGCGGTTGCTTGAAGATGTAGCGGCTGAGCCTGAGAAACCAATTTCTGAATACAATCTTCTTTCTGAACAGGAAGCCGCTTCACAAGTTCAGCAGTTTAACCCGGAAAGAACGCCTTATCCGAAAGACAAAACGATTGTTCAGCTGTTTGAGGAGCAGGCTGCCAAGACGCCGGATCGTCCGGCACTTCAATATGAAGGGCAATCGCTCACATATCGTGAGCTGAATGAACGGGCCAACCGTTTAGCGCGCGGCATTCTTTCAATGGGAGCAGGCGAAAGCAGGACAGCGGCCGTCCTATGTGAACGGTCAATGGACATGATTGTGTCAATCCTGGCGGTATTAAAATCAGGTTCGGCTTATGTACCGATTGATCCGGAACACCCGATTCAGCGGATGCAGCATTTCTTCCAAGACAGCGGAGCGAAAGTGCTTCTCACCCAGAAGAAATTAAAGGCGTTAGCGGAAAAAGCGGAATTCGAAGGCGTCATCGTGCTCGCTGATGAGGATGATAGCTATCACGACGATGCGCAAAACCTCGCTCTGCCGTTTGATTCGGCGGCTATGGCCAACCTGACGTATACATCCGGAACGACAGGAACGCCAAAGGGGAATATCGTGACACATGCCAATATTCTGCGCACGGTTAAGCAGACGAATTATCTCAGCATTACGGAACAGGATACGATACTCGGACTCTCAAACTATGTATTTGACGCATTTATGTTTGATGTGTTCGGTTCTCTTTTAAACGGCGCGAAACTTGTCATCGTTCCGAAAGAAACAGTTCTGGACATGGCTCGTCTTTCTCGCGTCATTGAGCGGGAGAACATCAGCATTCTCATGATCACGACAGCTCTGTTCCACCTTCTTGTGGACTTGAATCCGACATGCTTGTCGACTTTGCGCAAGATTATGTTCGGAGGAGAACGGGCTTCTGTAGATCATGTGAAAAAAGCGCTCCAGACCGTTGGAAAAGGCAAGCTGCTTCACATGTACGGCCCATCTGAAAGCACGGTTTTCGCGACGTATCATCCGGTTGATGAATTGGATGAGCACACGATGTCCGTTCCGATTGGAAAACCGGTCAGCAATACGGAAGTATACATTCTTGACCGCGCGGGACATGTTCAGCCTGCCGGCATCGCCGGAGAACTGTGTGTCAGCGGGGAAGGCCTGGTGAAAGGCTATTACAACCGACCTGAACTGACTGAGGAGAAATTTGTGCCGCATCCGTTTAAAAAAGGCGAACGCATGTATAAAACGGGTGACTTGGCAAGATGGCTGCCGAATGGCGATATCGAATTTATCGGACGGATCGACCACCAGGTGAAAATCCGCGGACAGCGCATTGAGCTCGGAGAAATTGAGCACCAGCTGCAAAACCACGATCGTGTGCAGGAGAGCGTTGTGCTTGCCGTCGATCAAGGTGCGGGAGACAAACTGCTTTGTGCGTACTTTGTCGGACAGGGTGAAATTACAGCGCAAGAGCTGAGAGAGCATACGGCAAAGGATCTGCCGGCTTACATGATTCCTGCGGTATTTATCCAAATGGACGAGCTGCCTCTGACCGGAAACGGAAAAATCGACCGTCGGGCGCTTCCGCTTCCTGACGCCAACATCTCAAATGGTGTTTCATATGTTGCGCCGCGCAATGAAATAGAACAAAAAGTCGCAGACATTTGGGCACAGGTGCTTCAGGTTGAACAGATCGGCATCTATGACCAATTCTTTGATATCGGCGGACACTCGTTAGCGGGGATGAAGATGCTTGCCTTGATTCATCAGGAACTGGGCGCCGAGCTTTCTCTGAAGGATCTTTTCCAATCACCGACCGTTGAAAGCTTAGCGCAGGCTATTGCCGCCGCTGAAAAAGGAACAGCGATCAGTATCAGACCGGCAAAGAAACAAGAGACTTATCCTGTTTCTTCTCCGCAAAAACGGATGTACGTGCTTCAGCAGCTTGAAGGAGCGGACACAAGCTACAACATGCCGTCGGTTCTGCGCCTGAAGGGTCATCTGGATGTTGAAAGGCTCAAATGCGTAATGAATCAGTTAATGGAGCGCCATGAAGCCTTCAGAACAACCTTTGAAATAAAAGACGGAGAAACGGTGCAGCGAATCTGGGATGAAGCAGCGTTTGATATGGCATATTTCGAAGCTCCAGAAGATGAGACCGAGCGGATCGTTTCTGAGTTTATCCGTCCGTTCACACTTGACCGGCTGCCGCTGTTCAGAATAGGGCTGATCAAGCTTTCAGAAACTGAGCATCTCCTGCTGTTTGATATGCACCATATTATTTCTGACGGAGCGTCTGTCGGCGTGCTGATTGATGAACTCTCGAAGCTGTACGACGGAGAAAGCCTTGAGCCGCTTCATATTCAATATAAGGATTATGCCGTGTGGCAGCAGCAGTTTATTCAGTCCGAGCTGTACCGGAAGCAAGAGGAGCATTGGCTGAAGGAGCTTGAAGGAGAGCTGCCGGTGCTGACTCTTCCAACTGATTACAGCCGTCCTGCGGTTCAAACGTTTGAGGGAGACCGGATTGCATTTTCATTAGATGCAAGAAAAGCAGATGCTCTTCGCAAGCTTGCGAAGGAAACGGATTCCACATTGTATATGGTTCTTCTGGCGTCTTACAGTGCGTTTTTATCAAAATTGAGCGGGCAAAACGATATCATTGTTGGCTCGCCGGTAGCCGGACGCTCTCAAGCAGACATCAGCCGCGTCATCGGCATGTTTGTCAATACGCTGGCGCTGCGCACGTATCCGAAGGGCGATAAGACGTTTGCGGATTATCTTGGCGAAGTGAAAGAAACAGCACTTAGCGCATTTGAAGCGCAGGATTACCCGCTTGAGGACCTGATCGGAAAAGTTCAGGTTCACCGTGATACAAGCAGAAACCCTTTATTTGACGCAGTATTTTCTATGCAAAATGCGAACATTAAAGATTTAACAATGAAAGGAATCGAGCTTGAACCGCATCCGTTTGAGCGGAAAACGGCCAAGTTTGATATCACGCTGACAGCTGACGAAACCGGCGAAGGGCTCACATTTGTTCTTGAATACAATACGGCGCTGTTTACACCGGAAACGATTGAACGATGGAAGCAATACTGGGTGCAGCTTTTAGGAGCAGTAACAGAAAATCCAAACCAGCCGCTTTCCGGCCTGTCACTCGTCAACGAGACAGAAAAACAAACGCTCTTGGAGGCATGGAGAGGGAAAACACTGCCTGTGCCGACAGACAAAACGGTTCATCAGCTGTTTGTAGAAACGGCTCAGTGCCACAAAGACCGCCCGGCTGTCACGTATAACGGGCAGTCATGGACGTACGGTGAGCTGAATGCGAAGGCGAACCGTCTGGCGCGGATTTTGATTGACTGCGGCATCGGCACGGATGAGCGCGTCGGCATTCTCACGAAGCCGTCGCTTGAAATGTCCGCTGCGGTGCTCGGTGTCCTGAAGGCAGGCGCGGCATTTGTGCCGATTGATCCTGACTATCCGGATCAGCGGATTGAATATATCCTACAGGACAGCGGCGCGACGCTTCTCTTGAAACAGGAAGGCATCTCAGTGCCGGACAGCTATACGGGCGAGGTTATTCTTCTTGACGGCAACCGCACGATCCTGAGTCTGCCGCTTGATGAAAACGATGAGGAGAATCCGCAGACCGATACAACCGCGGATCACCTTGCTTATATGATTTACACGTCAGGAACGACCGGACAGCCGAAGGGTGTTATGATCGAGCACCATGCGCTTGTGAATCTGTGCTTCTGGCATCATGACGCGTTCGGCATGACGGCGGAGGACCGCAGTGCGAAGTACGCGGGCTTCGGGTTCGATGCTTCCATTTGGGAGATGTTCCCGACCTGGACGATCGGCGCTGAGCTTCACGTCATTGATGAAGCGATCCGCCTTGATATCACCCGCCTGAATGACTATTTCGAAACGCACAACGTCACAATCACGTTCCTGCCGACTCAGCTGGCGGAACAGTTCATGGAGCTTGAGAACACATCACTTCGCGTGCTCTTGACCGGAGGGGACAAGCTGAAGCGTGCGGTTAAGCAGCCGTACACGATTGTCAACAACTACGGGCCGACCGAAAACACTGTCGTTGCGACGAGCACAGAAATCAATCCGGAGGAAGGATCGCTTTCCATCGGGCGCGCGATCGCCAATACGAGAGTGTACATTCTCAGCGAAAGCCATCAGGTTCAGCCGGAAGGCGTGGCCGGAGAGCTTTGTGTGGCGGGACGCGGACTGGCGCGCGGCTATCTGAACAGGGAAGACGAAACCGCGAAGCGGTTTGTCGCCGATCCGTTCGTGCCGGGTGAACGCATGTACAAAACAGGCGATTTGGTGAAATGGACGAATGGCGGCATCGAATACATCGGCCGGATCGACCAGCAGGTCAAGGTCCGCGGCTACCGAATCGAGCTGTCAGAAATTGAAGTGCAGCTGGCCCAGCTTTCTGAGGTGCAGGATGCGGCAGTGACAGCTGTAAAAGATAAAGGCGGCAATACAGCGATCGCGGCGTATGTCACACCGGAAACAGCTGACATAGAAGCGCTGAAATCAGCACTGAAGGAAACCCTGCCGGACTACATGATCCCAGCGTTCTGGGTGACATTAAACGAGCTTCCGGTTACCGCAAACGGCAAAGTAGACCGCAAAGCACTGCCGGAGCCGGATATCGAAGCAGGAAGCGGAGAATACAAAGCGCCGTCCACTGACATGGAAGAGCTGCTTGCCGGCATTTGGCAGGACGTGCTCGGTATTTCTGAAGTCGGTGTCAGCGACAATTTCTTCTCGCTCGGCGGAGATTCCATTAAAGGAATCCAGATGGCGAGCCGCTTGAACCAGCACGGCTGGAAGCTGGAAATGAAGGATCTCTTCCAGCACCCGACGATTGAAGAACTGACACAATATGTGGAGCGTGCCGAAGGCAAACAGGCAGACCAAGGCCCTGTGGAGGGCGAAGTTATCCTGACGCCGATCCAGCGCTGGTTCTTTGAAAAGAACTTCACAAACAAACACCATTGGAATCAGTCGGTCATGCTTCATTCTGCGAAAGGCTTCGATCCTGAACGGGTTGAAAAGACATTGCAGGCACTGATTGAACATCATGACGCGCTTCGCATGGTCTACCGCGAGGAACAAGGGGAGATCGTTCAGTTTAATAAAGGGCTTGATGCTGTGTCTGTCCACTTGGAGATCGCCAAGCTTGAGGGGCAGGCTATAGATCATGAAGACCGCATAGAGAGAGAAGCGGAGTGTCTGCAAAGTAGCATCGATTTGAATGAAGGCGGCTTGTTAAAAGCAGGCTTGTTCCAAGCAGAAGACGGAGATCACTTGCTGCTTGTGATTCACCACTTAGTGGTTGACGGTATATCGTGGCGGATTTTACTGGAGGATTTCGCCGCGGTTTATACACAGCTGGAGCAAGGGAACGAGCCGGTTCTTCCGCAGAAAACCCATTCGTTTGCGGAGTATGCAGAGAGATTACAAGACTTCGCAAATTCCAAGGCTTTTTTGAAAGAAAAAGAGTATTGGAAACTGCTTGAAGAACAGACTGTCCCGGTGAAGCTTCCGAAGGACCGCGAATCTAGTGATCAGCGAATGAAACATACAAAGACAATTGAATTTTCGCTGACTGCTGAAGAGACAGAACAGCTTACCACCAAGGTGCATGAGGCTTATCACACAGAAATGAATGATATTTTGCTGACGGCATTCGGATTGGCGATGAAGGAGTGGACAGGTCAGGAGCAAGTGAGTGTTCATTTAGAGGGGCATGGACGTGAAGATATAGTAGAAGACCTGACCATTTCCCGGACAGTCGGCTGGTTTACGAGTATGTTCCCGATGGTGCTGGATATGAAGCATGCGGATGATCTGGCTTATCAGCTGAAGCAAATGAAAGAAGACATCAGACATATCCCGAATAAGGGAGTGGGCTACGGCATTTTGCGCTATTTGACGGAGCCGGAGCATAAAGAAGATGTGGCGTTCTCCATTCAGCCGGATATCAGCTTTAACTATTTAGGTCAGTTCGATGAAATGTCGGATGCAGGTTTATTCACGAGATCAGAGCTGCCATCAGGACAGTCATTAAGCCCGGAAACGGAAAAACCGAACGCGCTTGATGTTGTCGGATATATTGAAAACGGAAAACTGACGATGTCACTGGCCTATCACTCTCTCGAATTTCATGAAAAAACGATACAGACATTCAGTGACAGCTTTAAGGCCCATCTTCATAGAATCATTGAACATTGCCTATCTCAAGATGGCACGGAACTGACGCCGAGTGACCTTGGCGACGACGATTTGACGCTGGATGAGCTTGATAAATTAATGGAAATTTTTTAATAGAGGTGGCATATGAGCAAAAAATCGATTCAAAAGGTGTATGCACTTACACCGATGCAGGAAGGAATGCTGTATCATGCGATGCTTGATCCGCATTCTTCCTCTTACTTCACACAATTAGAGCTTGGCATTCAAGGTGTTTTTGATCTGGGAATATTTGAGAAAAGCGTCAATGAACTGATCCGGTCATACGATATTCTCCGTACGGTATTTGTGCACCAGCAGCTGCAAAAGCCGCGTCAGGTTGTGTTAGCGGAACGCAAGACAAAGGTGCACTATGAAGATATCAGTCATGCAGATGAGGATCGCCAGAAAGACCACATTGAGCGTTACAAACAAGACGTTCAGCGCCAAGGCTTTAACCTGGCCAAAGACATTTTGTTCAAGGTGGCAGTTTTCCGCCTTGATGCAGATCAGCTGTATCTTGTCTGGAGCAATCACCATATTATGATGGACGGCTGGAGCATGGGCGTGCTGATGAAAAGCCTGTTCCAAAACTACGAAGCGCTCAGAGCAGGCCGCACACCTGCAAACGGGCAGGGCAAGCCATATTCCGACTATATTAAGTGGCTTGGAAAACAGGACAATGAAGAAGCGGAAGGCTACTGGAGCGAACGCTTGGCGGATTTTGAACAGCCAAGCGTGCTCCCGGGCCGCTTGCCGGAGAAAAAAGAAGAGTATGTGAACAGAGAATACTCATTTACATGGGATGAGGAACTGGTTGCACGCATTCAGCAAACGGCGAACCGCCATCAAGTGACGGGGCCTAACCTGTTTCAGGCGATCTGGGGAATCGTCCTCAGCAAATATAACTTTACAAATGATGTTGTCTTCGGCACGGTCGTATCGGGACGGCCGTCTGAAATCAACGGAATTGAAACAATGGCGGGGCTCTTTATCAATACCATTCCGGTGCGTGTAAAGGTTGATCAGCAGTCTACATTCGCTGATATTTTCACAGACGTTCAGCAGCATGCGGTGGAGGCGGAGCGCTACGATTACGTGCCGCTTTACGAGATTCAAAAACGTTCAGCCTTGGACAGCAGTCTTTTGAACCATCTCGTCGCTTTTGAAAATTATCCGCTTGATCAAGAGCTTGAAAACGGCAGCATGGAAGACCGGCTCGGGTTCTCTATTAAGGTTGAGAGCGCATTTGAACAAACAAGCTTTGATTTCAACCTCATTGTTTACCCGGGTAAAACATGGACCGTCAAAATCAAATATAACGGCGCTGCATTTGATTCTGCTTTTATTGAACGGACAGCAGGACATCTCACCCGCATGATGACAGCCGCTGTTGAGCGGCCGGACGCTTTTGTGCGTGAGCACGGGCTTGTGGGAGAAGAAGAGCAGCGGCAAATTGTGGAGACCTTTAACAGCACTTCATCAGAACTCCCTGAAGGAATGGCTGTTCATCAAGTATTTGAAGAACAAGCAAAGCGGACACCGGCAAGTACTGCCCTCGTATATGAAGGAGCCGAGCTGACATACCGCGAGCTGAACGAAGCGGCGAACCGCCTGGCGAGAAAGCTCATTGGGCAAGGTCTGCAAAAGGGTGAAGCGGCAGCCATTATGAATGACCGTTCGGCAGACACTGTTGCCGCCATGCTGGCTGTTTTAAAAGCAGGCGCCGCATATGTGCCGCTTGATCCCGCACTTCCGGAGGATCGGCTCCGTTTCATGGCGGAGGACAGCTCGATTCGGATCGCTTTAGCTGGAGAGGCATATACAAAACAGGCAAAGCAGCTGCAAGTACCGGTTCTCCCGCTGGAAGGCGTCTTTGAAGGGAATGAAACAGCTGACAATCTGAATCTGCCCGCCGATTCGTCTGACCTGGCTTACATCATGTACACGTCAGGTTCGACCGGAAAACCGAAAGGCGTCATGATCGAACATAAAAGCATTCTGCGTCTCGTTAAAAATGCAGGATACGTTCCTGTTCATGAAGAAGACCGCATGGCGCAAACGGGAGCTGTCAGCTTTGATGCCGGTACATTTGAGGTCTTTGGCGCGCTGCTGAACGGGGCTGCGCTTTATCCGGTGAAAAAAGAGACACTGCTTGACGCGACACGGTTTTCAGCGTTCCTCCGTGAGCAGAAAATTACGACGATGTGGCTGACATCGCCATTATTCAACCAGCTTGCTGCAAAGGATGCCGGCATGTTCGGCACACTGCGCCATTTAATCATCGGCGGAGACGCGCTCGTGCCGCATATTGTAAGTAAAGTGAAACAGGCATCGCCGTCGCTTGCTCTGTGGAACGGATACGGACCGACAGAAAATACGACATTTTCTACAAGCTTTCTGATTGATCGCGAGTACAGCGGTTCAATTCCAATCGGGAAGCCAATCGGAAATTCCACTGCATACATCATGGATGAGCAGCAGCGCCTGCAGCCGATCGGCGCGCCCGGTGAACTGTGTGTCGGCGGAAGCGGCGTGGCACGGGGCTACGTCAACCTCCCAGAGCTGACGAAGAAGCAATTTCTCGAAGATCCATTCAGACCGGGTGAAAAAATTTATCGAACTGGCGACTTGGCGAGATGGCTTCCGGACGGGAATATCGAGTTTTTAGGAAGAATTGATAACCAGGTGAAGGTGCGCGGGTTCCGGATTGAGCTTGGCGAAATCGAAACCAAATTGAACATGGCCGAACATGTGACAGAGGCTGCCGTGATCATTCGCAAAAACAAAGCGGATGAAAATGAAATCTGCGCGTACTTTACGGCGGATCGCGAAGTGTCTGTGAGCGGGCTGAGAAAAACGCTGTCTCAATCATTGCCTGACTATATGGTTCCTGCCCATTTGATCCAGATGGACAGCCTGCCGCTTACACCAAACGGAAAAATCAATAAAAAAGAACTGCCTGCGCCTCAATCAGACGCTGTGCAGTCTGAATATGCAGCACCCAAAACAGAGAGTGAAAAGAAATTAGCCGAGATTTGGGAAGGGATACTCGGCGTTAAAGCAGGCGTTACAGATAACTTCTTTATGATCGGCGGACATTCTCTGAAGGCCATGATGATGACGGCGAAAATTCAAGAGCATTTCCACAAGGAAGTACCGATTAAAGTGCTTTTTGAAAAGCCGACCATCCAAGAACTGGCACTGTATTTGGAAGAGAGCGAAAGCAAGGAGGAGCAGACGTTTGAACCGATCAGGCAAGCACCTTATCAGCAGCATTATCCTGTTTCCCCGGCCCAGCGGAGAATGTACATCCTCAATCAGCTTGGACAAGCAAGCACAAGCTACAACGTCCCTGCTGTACTTTTGCTGGAGGGAGAAGTAAACAAAGACCGGCTTGAACATGCGATTCAGCAATTAATCAACCGGCACGAAATTCTCCGTACGTCGTTTGACATGATAGACGGAGAAGTCGTACAGACCGTTCATAAAAACATATCGTTCCAGCTGGAGGCTGCCAAGGGACGGGAAGAAGACGCGGAAGAGCTGATCAAATCGTTTATTCAGCCGTTTGAGTTAAACCGCGCGCCGCTCGTCCGTTCGAAGCTTATCCAGCTTGAAGAAGAACGCCATCTGCTGCTCATTGATATGCATCATATCATTACGGACGGCAGCTCGACAGGCATTCTCATCGGCGATCTCGCCAAAATCTATCAAGGCGCAGATCTGGAGCTCCCGCAGATTCACTATAAAGATTACGCTGTCTGGCAAAAAGAACATGCGGATCATCAAAAGGATGAAGCATACTGGCTGGATACGTTTAAAGGCGAGCTGCCGGTTCTTGATCTTCCGGCGGATTTCCCGCGTCCTGCAGAACGGAGCTTTTCCGGGGAGCGCGTCATGTTCGGGCTGGATAAACAAATCACAGCTCAAATCAAATCGCTGCTGTCAGAAACGGACACAACAATGTACATGTTCCTTTTAGCCGCATTTCATGTACTGCTTTCTAAGTACGCGTCACAGGATGACATCATCGTCGGCTCACCGACTGCGGGCAGAACGCATCCTGATCTGCAAGGTGTGCCGGGTATGTTTGTCAACACGGTGGCATTACGGACAGCGCCTGCGGGGGACAAAACCTTTGCGCAATTCCTAGACGAAGTCAAAACGGTCAGTCTTCAAGCATTCGAGCACCAAAGCTATCCGCTTGAGGAACTGATTGAAAAACTGCCGCTCACAAGGGACACAAGCCGAAGCCCGCTGTTCAGCGTCATGTTCAACATGCAGAACATGGAGATTCCTTCTTTGAAATTAGGAGATTTGAAGATTTCTTCTTATTCCATGCTTCATCACGTGGCGAAATTTGATCTGTCCTTGGAAGCTGTCGAACGGGAAGAAGAAATCGGTTTAAGCTTTGACTACGCAACTGCCTTGTTTAAGGACGAGACGATCCGCCGCTGGAGCAGCCACTTCGTCAATTTGATCAAAGCAGCTGCGGTTAATCCGAACGTACGGCTGTCTGATTTAGAGATTCTTTCACCAGTTGAAACGGCAGCTTTGCTTGAAGAGAAAAAACAAACCACTCATTCTGGCAATGATACGTTTGCGTCACTTTTCGAAAAACAGGTGCAGCAAACACCTGATCATCCGGCTGTGATTTGTGGCGGAAATCAGCTGACCTACCGTGAGCTCGATGAACAGGCGAACCAGCTGGCGCATCATTTGCGCGCGCACGGGGCAGGAAGTGAAGACATCGTAGCCGTCGTCATGGATCGTTCAGCTGACCTAATGACAGCTGTTCTTGGTGTCATGAAGGCGGGAGCAGCTTTCCTTCCGATTGATCCGGATACGCCTGAGGAACGAATCCGCTATTCATTAGAAGACAGCGGTGCGAGATTTACAGTCGTGAATGAAAGAAATATGACTGCCATAGGGAAATATCAAGGAACCGTCATCAGCATCGATCAAGCGGATTGGCGGAACGAAAGCAAGGAGCGTCCGGAACCGATTTCTGGGCCTCAGAATCTTGCATATATCATTTACACATCCGGCACGACCGGGAAACCGAAGGGTGTGCAGATTGAGCACCGCAATCTGACAAACTATGTTTCTTGGTTTAGCAAAGAGGCAGGGCTGGCTGAAACGGATAAGTCTGTCTTGCTTTCGTCTTACGCATTCGACTTGGGGTATACAAGCATTTTCCCTGTGCTTCAAGCAGGCGGTGAGCTTCACATTGTGCCGAAAGAAACATATACGGCGCCCGATCAGATTGGCCGTTATATCAAGGAACATAGCATCACGTATATCAAGCTGACACCGTCCCTGTTCCATACGATGGTGAACACGGCCAGCTTTACAAAGGAGCCGCACTTTGAATCCCTGCGCTTGATTGTGTTGGGAGGAGAAAAGATCATTCCGGCTGATGTTTTAGCTTTCAGCAAGGTATATCAGCATACCGAATTTATCAATCACTACGGTCCGACCGAAGCAACGATCGGCGCCATTGCCGGACGGGTTGACCTGACTGAACCTGACACATTCGCGAAACGGCCGACAATCGGACGGCCGATTGCCAATACCGGCGCACTTGTCTTAAATGAATCATTGAAGCTTGTGCCTTCGGGAGCAAGCGGCCAGCTATATATCACGGGGCAGGGGCTTGCCAGAGGATATCTCAGCCGTCCTCAGCTCACATCCGAGAAATTTGTGGAAAACCCGTATGCGCCGGGCAGCCTGATGTACAAGACCGGAGATGTCGTCCGGAGACTGGCTGACGGCACGATTGAATTTATCGGCCGGGCTGATGATCAGGTGAAAATCCGCGGCTACCGCATAGAGCCGAAAGAAATTGAAACGGTCATGCTTAGCCTCAGCGAAGTTCAGGAAGCGGTTGTGCTTGCGGTTTCTGAGGGCGGGCTTCAAGAGCTTTGCGCGTATTATACGGCGGGTCAAGCCATTGAAAAAGCAGAGATCCGGAAACAGCTTTCACAAATACTGCCGTCTCATATGATCCCTGCCTTCTTTGTGCAGGTGGACGCCATCCCGCTCACGGCAAATGGGAAAACCGATAAAAACGCATTGCCGAAGCCGAACGCAGCGCAATCCGGATATGAAGCGTCAGCTGCTCCGGAAACAGCGCTTGAAGAAAGCCTTTGCCGCATCTGGCAGAAAACACTCGGCATTGAAGCGATTGGAATAGATGACAACTTCTTCGATTTAGGCGGCCATTCACTAAAAGGAATGATGCTCATCGCCAATATACAGGCAGAATTGGAGAAAACCGTGCCGCTTAAAGCGCTGTTCGAGCAGCCGACTGTACGCCAGCTGGCGGCTTATATGGAGGAATCGGCAGCATCAGGCGGCTATCGCATGCTGAAGCCTGCTGACAAACAGGATGTGTATCCATTGTCATCCGCGCAGAAACGGATGTACGTGCTCAATCAGCTTGACCGGCAGACGATCAGCTATAATATGCCATCGGTTCTTCTTATGGAAGGCGAGCTTCACATTTCGCGCCTGCGGGAATCACTCAACCAGCTCGTAAACCGTCATGAATCATTGCGCACATCATTTACAGAAGCAGACGGAGAGCCTGTCCAGCGCATTGTTGAGGAGGCATCAATTGATCTTCACGTGTTTGATGCAGAAGAGGGCGAGGCGGAACAGAAGATTAAAGAATTTATCCGGCCATTCAACTTAAGCGGCGCTCCGCTCATTCGCGCGGCATTACTCCGAATCGCAGACCAAAAACATCTGCTTCTATTGGATATGCATCACATTATCGCGGATGGTGTATCAAGAGGTATTTTCGTTAAAGAATTGGCACTGCTTTATAAAGGCGAACAGCTTCCGGAGCCGAAGCTTCATTATAAAGATTTCGCTGTTTGGCAAAATGAAGCCGGACAGAAAGAACGGATGAAGGAGCATGAGCAATACTGGCTTTCAGTTCTCTCAGGCGAACTGCCGGAGCTTGACCTTCCGCTCGATTACACCCGACCGCCTGTTCAAAGCTTTGAAGGGGATACTGTCCGTTTCCGTGCGGAAAGCGGAACGGCAAAGGCGATTGAGAAACTCCTAGCAGAAACGGGAACGACTTTGCATATGGTGCTTCACACCGTCTTCCATGTCTTTTTAAGCAAAATCTCCGGACAGCGGGATATCGTGATCGGCTCGGTTACAGCAGGCCGCACGAATGCCGACGTGCAAAACATGCCGGGTATGTTCGTCAATACGCTCGCACTGAGAATGGAAGCAAGGGAAGAGCAGACATTTGCAGAGCTTTTGGAGCAAGCGAAGGAGACAAATCTGTCAGCGCTTGAGCATCAGGAGTATCCGTTTGAAGACCTGGTCAACCAGTTAGACCTCCCTCGGGATATGAGCCGGAATCCATTGTTTAATGTGATGGTTACGACAGAAAACCCTGATAAAGAACAGCTTGAGCTGCAAGATCTCACAATTTCACCTTATGAGGCACATCAAGGAACATCCAAGTTTGACCTCACATTAGGCGGTTTCGCTGACGAAAACGGCATCGGTCTGCAGCTGGAATATGCGACTGACCTATTCTCAAGAGAAACTGCTGAGCAATGGAGCGAATACGTCCTGCGATTATTGCGGGTTGCGGCGGAAAATCCAAACCAGCCGCTTTCCAGCCTGTCGCTCGTCAACGAGACAGAAAAACAAACGCTTTTGGAGGCATGGAAAGGAAAAACACTGCCTGTGCCGACAAACAAAACGGTTCATCAGCTGTTTGAAGAAACCGTTCAGCGCCACAAGGACCGCCCGGCTGTCACGTATAACGGGCAGTCATGGACGTACGGCGAGCTGAATGCGAAGGCGAACCGTCTGGCGCGGATTTTGATTGACTGCGGCATTAGTGCGGATGAACGCGTCGGCATTCTCACGAAGCCGTCGCTTGAAATGTCCGCTGCGGTGCTCGGTGTCCTGAAGGCAGGAGCGGCATTTGTGCCGATTGACCCTGACTATCCTGATCAGCGGATTGAATATATCCTACAGGACAGCGGCGCGACGCTTCTCTTGAAACAGGAAGGCATCTCAGTGCCGGACAGCTACACGGGCGAGGTCATTCTTCTTGACGGCAACCGCACGATCCTGAGTCTGCCGCTTGATGAAAACGATGAGGAAAATCCGCAGACCGACACAACCGCGGATCACCTTGCTTATATGATTTATACGTCAGGAACGACCGGACAGCCGAAGGGTGTTATGATCGAGCACCATGCGCTTGTGAATCTGTGCTTCTGGCATCATGACGCGTTCGGCATGACGGCGGAGGACCGCAGTGCGAAGTACGCGGGCTTCGGGTTCGATGCTTCCATTTGGGAGATGTTCCCGACCTGGACGATCGGCGCTGAGCTTCACGTCATTGATGAAGCGATCCGCCTTGATATCACCCGCCTGAATGACTATTTCGAAACGCACAACGTCACAATCACGTTCCTGCCGACACAGCTGGCGGAACAGTTCATGGAGCTTGAGAACACATCACTTCGCGTGCTTTTGACCGGAGGGGACAAGCTGAAGCGTGCGGTTAAGCAGCCGTACACGATTGTCAACAACTACGGGCCGACCGAAAACACTGTCGTTGCGACGAGCACAGAAATCAATCCGGAGGAAGGCTCGCTTTCCATCGGTCGCGCGATCGCCAATACGAGAGTGTACATTCTCAGCGAAAGCCATCAGGTTCAGCCGGAAGGCGTGGCCGGAGAGCTTTGTGTGGCGGGACGCGGACTGGCGCGCGGCTATCTGAACAGGGAAGACGAAACCGCGAAGCGGTTTGTCGCCGATCCGTTCGTGCCGGGTGAACGCATGTACAAAACAGGCGATTTGGTGAAATGGACTGGCGGCGGCATCGAATACATCGGCCGGATCGACCAGCAGGTCAAAGTCCGCGGCTACCGAATCGAGCTGTCAGAAATTGAAGTGCAGCTGGCCCAGCTTTCTGAGGTGCAGGATGCGGCAGTGACAGCTGTAAAAGATAAAGGCGGCAATACAGCGATCGCGGCGTATGTCACACCGGAAACAGCTGACATAGAAGCGCTGAAGTCAGCTCTGAAGGAAACCCTGCCGGACTACATGATCCCGGCGTTCTGGGTGACATTAAACGAGCTTCCGGTTACCGCAAACGGAAAAGTAGACCGCAAAGTGCTGCCGGAGCCGGACATCGAAGCAGGAAGCGGAGAATACAAAGCGCCGTCCACTGACATGGAAGAGCTGCTTGCCGGCATTTGGCAGGACGTGCTCGGTATTTCTGAAGTCGGTGTCAGCGACAATTTCTTCTCGCTCGGCGGAGATTCCATTAAAGGAATCCAGATGGCGAGCCGCTTGAACCAGCACGGCTGGAAGCTGGAAATGAAGGATCTCTTCCAGCACCCGACGATTGAAGAACTGACACAATATGTGGAGCGTGCCGAAGGCAAACAGGCAGACCAAGGCCCTGTGGAGGGCGAAGTTATCCTGACGCCGATCCAGCGCTGGTTCTTTGAAAAGAACTTCACAAACAAACACCACTGGAATCAGTCGGTCATGCTTCATTCTGCGAAGGGCTTCGATCCGGAACGGGTTGAAAAGACATTGCAGGCACTGATTGAACATCATGACGCGCTGCGCATGGTCTACCGTGAAGAAAACGGCGATATCATTCAAGCGTATAAACGGATAGACGAATGCGAGGTCAGCTTCGAAATCGTTGATCTGTACGGCTCAGATGAAGATATGCTGAAAAGCCAGATTAAGGTTCTCGCTGACAGTCTGCAAAGCAGTCTCGACCTGCAAAACGGTCCGCTTCTGAAAGGGGAGCTATACCGCACGGAAGCAGGGGATCATCTGCTCATCGCTGTACACCATCTCGTGGTCGACGGCGTATCATGGCGGATTTTACTTGAGGACTTTGCATCAGGCTACGTGCAGGCTGAGAACGAAGAGAAAATCGTCTTCCCGCAAAAAACGAATTCCTTCAAGGATTGGGCGGAAGAATTGGCGGCATTCAGCCAATCAGCACACCTTTTGCAGCAGGCTGAATACTGGGCGCAAATTGACGCTGAAGAGGTTTCTGCTGTACCGAAGGATGATGAAACAGAGGAGCGGATTGTCAAACATACATCATCCGTCATCTGCGAATTAAATGAAGAAGACACTAAACACCTCTTAACAGATGTTCATCAGCCATATGGAACCGAGATCAATGATATTCTCCTCAGTGCGCTCGGATTAACGATGAAAGAATGGACAGACGGTGTCAAAATCGGCATCAATCTTGAGGGGCACGGACGGGAAGACATCATCCCGAATGTGAACATCTCCAGAACGGTTGGCTGGTTTACGGCACAATATCCTGTTGTGCTCGACATGTCTGAAACAGATGTCTCAGCGGTCATCAAAGCAGTCAAAGAAAACCTGCGCCGCGTTCCGGACAAAGGCGTCGGATACGGCATTCTCCGCTACTTTACAGAACAAGCGGGAGCGCAAGGCTTCACACCGGAAATCAGCTTTAACTATTTAGGCCAATTCGACAGTGAAGTGAAAACGGATTTCTTTGAACCGTCTGCTTTCGATATGGGACGCCAAGTGAGCGAAGAATCAGAAGCCCTGTACGCTTTAAGCTTCAGCGGCATGATCAGAAACGGACGTTTTGTCCTTTCTTGCTCCTACAATGAGAAGGAATATGAAAGAGCAACGGTCGAAGCACAAATGGAGCGGTTTAAAGAAAACCTCCTCCTGATCATCCGCCATTGTACGGAAAAAGAGGACAAGGAATTCACACCGAGCGACTTCAGTGCGGGAGACCTTGAAATGGATGAGATGGGCGATATCTTTGACATGCTTGAGGAGAATTTGAAATAAAAATGCAAGGGAATTACAGAAGGCGGGAGCGAAACATATGAGTCAATTTAGCAAAGATCAGGTTCAAGATATGTATTACCTATCGCCGATGCAGGAGGGGATGCTGTTTCATACCATCCTTAATCCCGGCCAGAGCTTTTACCTTGAACAAATTACGATGAAAGTAAAGGGCGACTTCAATATCAAATGCCTTGAAGAAAGCATGAATGTCATCATGGACCGGTACGATGTATTTCGTACCGTGTTCATTCACGAAAAAGTAAAAAGGCCCGTCCAAGTCGTATTAAAAAAACGTCAATTTCATATAGAAGAAATGGATCTGACACATTTATCCGAAAGTGAACAAACGGACAAAATCAATGAATACAAAGCACAGGATAAGATCAAAGGCTTTGATTTAACGCGGGATATTCCGATGAGGGCAGCCATCTTCAAAAAAGCTGACAACAGCTTTGAATGGGTGTGGAGCTACCACCACATTATTTTGGACGGATGGTGCTTCGGCATCGTCGTGCAGGATCTGTTTAAGGTATACAATGCTTTGCGCGAACAAAAGCCGTACAGTCTGCCGCCTGTCAAACCGTATAAGGAATACATCAAGTGGCTTGAAAAGCAGGATAAACAAGCATCGCTCCGCTACTGGCGCGAGTACTTGGAAGACTTTGAAGGACAGACGACGTTTGCGGAGCAAAGAAAGAAACAAAAGGAAGGGTACGAACCGAAAGAACTTCTCTTCTCACTGCCGGAAGCGGAAACAAAAGCTTTTACAGAGCTTGCGAAATCTCAGCACACCACTTTGAGTACCGCTTTACAGGCAGTTTGGAGCGTACTGATCAGCCGTTATCAGCGGTCTGACGATTTGGCTTTCGGTACAGTCGTTTCCGGACGTCCCGCGGAAATCAAAGGCGTTGAACATATGGTCGGCCTGTTTATCAACGTTGTTCCAAGAAGAGTGAAATTGGCTGAAAACATGACATTCAACGGTTTGCTCAAGCAGCTTCAGGAGCAGTCACTTGAGTCAGAACCGCATCAATATGTGCCGCTTTATGACATCCAAAGCCAAGCCAACCAGCCGAAATTGATTGACCACATCATCGTGTTTGAAAATTATCCGCTTCAGGATGCAAGCAATGAAGAAAGCAGTCAAAACGGATTCGATATGGAGGATGTCCATGTATTTGAGAAGTCAAATTACGATCTCAATTTGATGGCCTCCCCGGGTGACGAAATGCTGATCAAGCTTGCCTATAATGAGAATGTGTTTGATGAAGCGTTTATGCTGCGCTTAAAATCCCAGCTTCTCACAGCGATTCAGCAGCTTATTCAGCATCCGGATCAGCCTGTCAGCACCATTGATTTCATTGACGAAAAAGAAAAAGAGTACTTGCTTAACGGCTTAAATCCGGCACCTCAAACGTGTGAGCCAAAACCTCTGACGGATTGGTTCAAGGAGGCGGTGGACGTCAATCCAAGTGCACCGGCGCTCACATTTGCAGGCCGAACGCTGTCCTATCACGAATTAGACGAGGAAACGAACCGCCTCGCACGCCGTTTGCAAAAGCAAGGGGCAGGCAAAGGCTCAGTTGTTGCATTGTACACGAAGCGCTCGCTGGAACTGGTGATTGGGATTCTCGGTGTGTTAAAAGCGGGAGCTGCTTATGTGCCGGTTGATCCTAAGCTGCCGGATGACCGAATTTCATATATGCTGACCGACAGCGGGGCGGCTTGTCTGCTTACACATCAAGAGATGAAAGAGCAAGCGAATCGGCTGCCATTTACAGGCCAAACACTCATCATTGATGATCCCATCCGTTTTGAAGAAGAGGCAAGCGATCCTGAAACCGCGATTGCACCCGATGATGCGGCGTATATCATGTATACATCAGGCACAACCGGAAAACCAAAGGGAAATATCACGACGCATGCCAATATTCAAGGATTAGTGAAGTACGTTGACTACATGACGTTTTCTGAAAAAGACACGTTCTTATCTGTATCGAATTACGCTTTTGACGCATTTACCTTTGATTTCTATGCTTCCATTTTGAATGGAGCAAGGCTGATTATCGCAGATGAAAATACACTGCTTGATACAGACCGTCTCACGAGTCTCATCCGTCAAGAGAATGTCAGCGTCATGTTTGCGACCACAGCTTTATTTAATCTTCTCACAGATGCAGGAGAGGATTGGCTGAAGGGGCTTCGCTG
Source organism: Bacillus sp. 2CMS4F (assembly GCF_023161785.1). Lineage (NCBI taxonomy): Bacteria > Bacillati > Bacillota > Bacilli > Caryophanales > Bacillaceae > Bacillus > Bacillus sp. 2CMS4F. The sequence continues at coordinate 69,572 of NZ_JALNTO010000003.1, read as the reverse complement.
TGTGTTATTTGGCGGGGAACGCGCGTCTGTGCCTCACGTCAGGAAAGCGCTGCGGATCATGGGGCCGGGCAAGCTGATTAACTGCTACGGCCCGACTGAGGGCACGGTGTTTGCAACGGCTCACGTCGTGCACGAGATTCCGGAGTCTATCTCCTCACTGCCGATCGGAAAGCCGATCAGCAACGCAAGTATTTATATTCTCAATGAATCAAATCAGCTCCAGCCATTCGGAGCGGTCGGTGAACTATGCATCAGCGGAATGGGTGTATCAAAAGGCTATGTAAACCGTGATGAGCTGACCAAGCAGAAATTTACCGCCAACCCGTTCAAACCGGGAGAAACACTTTACCGCACAGGGGATCTCGCTCGCTGGCTGCCTGACGGAACAATTGAATACGCCGGCCGTATTGATGATCAAGTGAAAATACGGGGACACCGGATCGAGCTGGAAGAAATCGAAAAACAGCTGCAGGAATATCCCGGAGTAAAAGACGCGGTCGTCGTGGTGGACCGCCGCGAGTCTGGGGACGCATCAATTAACGCCTACCTCGTGAACCGGACACAGCTTTCAGCAGGAGACGTTAAGGCACACCTGAAAAAACAGCTTCCTGCTTATATGGTGCCGCAGACATTTACGTTCTTGGACGAGCTTCCTTTAACAACAAACGGAAAAGTCAATAAACGTCTGCTGCCAAAACCGGAGCAAGATCAGATATCGCAAGAATGGATTGGGCCTCGAAATGAAACGGAAGAAACAATCGCGCAAATCTGGTCCGAGCTTCTTGGCAGAAAGCAAGTCGGCATCCATGACGATTTCTTCGAGCTTGGCGGCCATTCCTTAAAGGCGATGACAGCCGCTTCTCGCATCAAAAAAGAGCTCGGAATTGACCTCCCGGTGAAGCTATTGTTTGAAGCGCCGACGATTGCCGGCATTTCAGCATATCTGAAAAACGGAGGCTCAGAAGGACTTCAGGACGTTACAATCATGAATCAGGATCAGGATGACATCATTTTCGCATTCCCGCCGGTATTGGGATATGGCTTAATGTATCAGAATCTGGCCAAGCAATTGCCGTCATACAAGCTGTGCGCCTTTGACTTCATTGAAGAGGAAAACCGTCTTGACCGTTATGCCGCTCTGATCAAGGAGCTTCAGCCGGAAGGTCCTGTGACACTGTTTGGTTATTCAGCAGGATGCAGCCTGGCGTTTGAAGCCGCTAAAAAACTTGAAGAGCAGGGACGCACTGTACAGCGGATTATCATGGTGGATTCCTATAAAAAACAAGGCGTCAGTGATCTGGACGGGCGCACGGTCGAAAACGATGTCGAGGCGCTGATGAATGTAAATCGGGACAATGAAGCGCTCAATAGCGAAGCCGTCAAGCAGGGGCTCAAGAAAAAAACACATGCCTTCTACTCATACTACGTCAACCTTATCAGCTCGGGCCAAGTGAAAGCGGACATTGATTTGCTGACCTCTGATCTTGACTTTGAAATGCCTGAATGGCTTTCATCGTGGGAAGAGGCGACAACGGGCGCTTATCGTGTGAAAAAAGGCTTCGGTACACACGCCGAAATGCTGCAGGGCGAATGTCTTGATAGGAATGCCGGGATTTTGCGCGAATTTCTTAATAAACAAACCATAACGCTTTCTTAAGGAAGCGATGAAAGGGGGAGCCGGCCAATGAGCCAACTCTTCAAATCATTTGATGCATCGGAAAAAACGCAGCTGATCTGTTTTCCGTTTGCCGGCGGCTACTCGGCGTCATTTCGCCCTCTCCATGCTTTTTTGCAGGGGGAGTGTGAAATGCTTGCAGCTGAACCGCCCGGGCACGGCACGAATCAGACGTCAGCCGTTGAGGATCTCGAGCAGCTGACTGATTTGTACAAGCAAGAATTACATTTGCATCCAGATCGGCCGTTTGTGCTGTTCGGGCACAGCATGGGCGGCATGATCACCTTCAGGCTGGCGCAAAAACTGGAGCGTGAAGGCATTTTTCCGCAGGCTGTGATTATTTCTGCGATTCAGCCGCCGCATATTCAGCGGAAAAAAGTATCGCATTTGCCTGATGATCAATTTCTCGATCATATTATCAAATTAGGCGGAATGCCCGCAGAGCTCGTTGAAAATAAAGAAGTTATGTCATTTTTTCTTCCTTCGTTCAGATCGGATTACCGGGCTCTTGAACAATTCGAGCTTAACGACATGACACCGATCCAATCGCCGGTCCACGTCTTTAACGGACTGAATGACGAAAAATGCATCCGGGATGCGGAAGGCTGGAAGAAGTGGGCGAAACACATCACGTTCCATGAATTTGACGGCGGGCATATGTTTCTGCTGTCAAATACGGAGGAAGTGGCGGAACGGATTTTTGCGATTTTGAATCAGCATCCGATTTCCAGTTCCCAATGAAAAAGCGGACAGCACTGTGCTGTTCGCTTTTTTTATATAGAATGTAAATTTTTTCATGATATAATAGTCGCAATACTCAAATAAAGGCAGGTCAGGAAAACATGTCTCGGCATATCCTTCGCGCGTCTCCTAAGATGAAATGGTTAATATTGCTGTTCACGTTTGTCTTCGCCATCGGAATGAACTCATTCAGAAATTCCTTTCAATTTTTTATGCTCCCGATGGCAGAGACCTTTCACGCCGATCGGTCGCTGATTTCGGCTTCCGTCAGCATTTTTATGATCACAACGGGAGTCGTTCAGTTTTTTGTCGGCTTTTTTATTGACCGGTTCAGCGTCAGAAAGATTATGGGGATCGGCGCCATTTGTATCAGCGCAAGCTTTTTGACGCTCCCGCATTCGCCGAATGTCCATATATTTTCTGTGATCTACGGAGTGCTCGGCGGAATCGGCTATTCCTGCGCGGTTGGCGTGACGACACAGTATTTTATCAGCCGCTGGTTTGACACGCATAAAGGCTTGGCGCTCGCCATTTTGACCAATGCAAATTCAGCCGGTTTGCTGCTGCTGTCACCGATTTGGGCTGCGGCTCCTTACTATGCAGGCTGGCAAACTGCGTATACAATATTGGGCATTTTCTTAGCGGCTGTCCTGCTGCCTCTTTTGGCCTTCGGAATGAAGCACCCGCCCAATGTTCAAGGTCAGTCCGTGAAAAAATCTTATGACTGGCAGGGATTTTGGAAGGTGTTAAAGCAGTCCCGCCTCATTCATATTCTGTACTTCGGCGTATTTACGTGCGGATTTACGATGGGAATCATTGATGCTCATCTCGTTCCAATGCTGGAGGATGCGCATGTCTCTCATATCAACGGAATGATGGCTGCATTCGGGGCATTTATTATCATCGGGGGATTATTGGCAGGCTGGCTGTCAGATTTGCTTGGCAGCAGAAGCATGATGCTGTCCATTTTGTTTTTCATTCGTCTCATCAGCTTGATCTGCCTGCTCGTTCCCGCACTCGGCATTCATAACAGTGAGCTCTGGTACTTGGGCTTTACGCTGTTATTCGGACTCAGCTACACAGGCGTGATCCCGCTGACCGCTGCGTCCATTTCTGAAAGCTTTCAAACCGGGCTTATCGGCTCGCTCCTAGGCATCAATTTCTTTATCCATCAAATCGCCGGCGCTCTCAGTGTGTATGTGGGCGGATTGTTTTTTGACATGAATCATAATTATTTGCTGATTATTGTTGTGTGTTTGGTGCTTGTAAGTTTATCAGCATTATTGGAGCTGGCGCCAATCAAAAAAAAACAATCATGTTCATAACGAAGAGAGTGTTGAGGGGTAAATCTCCATTAGCTGAAGAGAATGTTACTCAATGGAGCGGCATATCTCATTAACATAAAAAAGAGGGAAAACCCTCTTTTTAAATTTGTCATTTTACTTTTTTGGCACGTACATGTTCTTTTACAAGCTGTCTGAATGAGTGGAGCTCATTTTCGAATACAAAAAAACGTTTAGGAACTAAGATGACCTGGTGACTAGAAGTTTTGATAGAGAAAAAGTGTTTATATTCTGCAACTGCCTTTATTTCATCCCATTCAAACAATGTACTATAGTTTTTGGATTGAATTTGAATGCCTTGCCGGTTAATGGTATATGTCCTTTTGCGTTTTAGCCGTTTATTGTTCTTATAGCTGGTACGCAGCCTTATATAATGAAAAGCAATCAAAAGCAATGTAAAGATCAAGGATAGAATCGCTATGAAAATACCATTATATATCACTTCGAGTGTTTCGCTGTCATAAACGGTAATCGGAAATCCATAAAGCGAATACACCAATAAAGATAGAAGAAAAATATAAATAAAATAAAACAATGCTGATATTCTTTGCCGGGATAAAAAGTAACATCTCATATCTTGTAATGAAATGGCTCCCTCTAGGAAGACACTGTGTTGAATCATTCTTACACTGCACCTCAAACCATTTTTTCTTCAACTCTAACATAACATCTCATTTGTTCATAGAAATGGATTTTTCGGTTTGCTTTCTTTTTCGGAGACCGGCATTGCTTCCCAGCACGCCGATGATAATACAAACCGCACCGGCAAGGTGATACCAGGCTAGGCTTTCGTTCAAAACCACAACTCCGGCAATCATCGTCACGATGGTGGACAAATGATTAAAGGCGCTCATTTTAAACGCCTCAATCCGGGACAGCGCATAGTTGGACATAAACGAAGTCACGAGCGAGGATAACACGCCCAAATACACTATCGCGAGGATAAAGCCGGGTTCCCGGAATGGATGGAAGTAAGTGCCGACCGTTCCGGAAGCGCCGTGCCGAACCAAGGCGATGGCATTGAAGACGACAAATCCAATCGCTGACATGATGTAGGTGAGCTCTATCAGCCGGAAACGCTGTGTCATTTTTCTTGCGGCGGTATTGTACATAGCTGAAGACAGAGCGGACAAGAGAATGAGTACAGATCCCTTTAGGCTGGCCGATTCAACGTTCACACCCTTCATCACAAAAATAAACATGACCCCCGCAACTGATAACACGGTGAAGCCTTTTTGAGCCCACGTCGATCGCTCTTTTAAAAAATAAGCGGCAAAGACCATTGTAAAAATCGGAATCGATGCCTGAATGATCCCGGCTTCAGAGGATGACGAGTACACCAGGCCGAATGCCTGAAAGCTGAAAAACAGCGCCGGATACAGCAGGGCGAGCGGCAAAATAGCCATTACATCTTTTAAACGGATGGACAGCTTCACCCATCCGAATAAGACAGGTATAGTAGCCGCTGCAAACGCAAGGGTGAACCGGTGTGCAAGAATATCAAATGGTTCTGCCGATTGCAGCGCGATTTTTACGAAAAGAAAGGATAACCCGATAATCAAAGCGTTTAACATAGCTGCAAGATAAGCTGAGGTTTGCTGGTTTTTATACATACAGGAAGTGCTCCTTTATATAAATAATAGAGCCGGCCGCTCCCTTTTATTGTATGGGGTGGATAGGAACGGTACAATGAGAAAAACAATGAACTGTACCGGTACAAAACAGGGGGAGAAAGAATGGAGAAGTATATCAGTCTCTTCATACAGATAGAGGAAATGATGCAAAGCAGTGTCTATCAAGAAGGAGACAGGCTGCCTTCCATCAGGCAGCTGTCCGCCCGCTATCAAGTCAGCAAAAGCACGGTGATCCGCGCGCTGCAAGAGCTGGAAAAACGCCATCTTATCTATTCTGTTCCGAAAAGCGGCTATTATCTTGTGAAAAAGACGAGGAAGCCGCATCACGGCAAGTCAGGCCCAATCGACTTTGCAACGTCTGCGCCGGACCCTGATATTTTTCCGTATGTGGATTTTCAGCATTGCATCAACAAAGCGATTGATACATACAAGCATGATTTGTTTCTCTACGGAACGCCGAAGGGCCTCCCGTCGCTCATCCATGTTCTGCAAAAGCTGTTTGCTGATCAGCAGGTATTTGCGGACGAGCGGCATATGTTTATCACATCCGGCGTCCAGCAGGCACTATCCCTGCTATGTGCAATGCCGTTTCCCAATGGGAAAGAGAAGATCGCTATTGAACAACCAGGCTATCATTTGATGATTGAACAGCTGGAGACACTGGGCATCCCTGCATTCGGGATAAAAAGAACGGAGCAGGGGCTTGATTTAGCGGAAGTCGAGCGGCTGTTTCAAACAGAACCGATCAAATTTTTTTATACGATGCCACGCTTCCATAACCCGCTTGGGAGCTCACTGGCCGAACGGGACAAACAAGAGCTGGTAAGATTGGCGGAAGCCTATGACGTCTATCTTGTTGAGGATGACTATCTCGGTGATCTCGAGGAAAATAAAAAGGCAGACCCCCTGTACGCATACGATCTGTCCTCACATGTGATTTATTTAAAAAGCTTTTCAAAAATGATATTTCCCGGCCTTCGCGTGGGGGCCGCCGTTTTGCCAAATGCGCTGACTGACACATTTCATACGTACAAAAAGCTGAACGACATTGACTGCTCGATGATTTCCCAAGCTGCGTTAGAAATTTACATCAAAAGCGGAATGTTCGGCAGGCACAAGGAGAAAATCAGAAATTCCTATAAGGAACGGTTCCTCAGGCTTCATGAAGCCATTCAAACTCACGGACAATCGAGCCGCGGCCGCTTTCTATTTTCCAGCGGCCAGGCCCCGTGCATGCATACCCATCTGGTGCTTCCTGAGGACCTGCCGGCATCAAGAGTGATTCAAAAGATGAAAAAACAAGAGGTTCTCCTTGAAGCGATTGACCGCCATTATTTATCAGACTATCCGAAAGAAAATCTATTAAAAATCAATCTTTCCAATGTGAAGACTGAAGATATTGAGCGCGGCATTAAGCTGCTGATGAGCCATTTATAAAAGCGCTTCGTACGAGATCATCGTGATGTCCTCCGGGAAATCAGGTCGGGCGGCGCACACAGCCATTTTATAGCCGGGATCTACCTCATACGTTTTGATAAAGCAAGGCGTATGGTGTTCCGGAAGCTCGACGGATACTCGGCCATCCTCATGCAGGCGCACGGAGAAGGAGTCAAGCGGCAGCGACAGGCCTTTGCCTTCCTGCTTAATAAAGCTCTCTTTCATAGACCATAGATGATAAAAATAATCGTTTTGCTCGTCTTTATGTTTGGATAAAAGATCGCTGTACTCGTTCTTCGAAAAGAAACGTTCGGCAATCCCGAGGCTGATTGGCTTCATTTTTTCAATATCGACGCCGATCGGATCTGAATCAAACGCGCCGATGACCCAATGGCCGGAGTGGGAAATGTTAAAGTGGGCATTGGGGAGGTCAGGGATGCAAGGCTTCCCGTATTCCTGCGCGCTGAATCGGATATCAGCTTTATTCAGCTGGTACTGCTCGCTGATGACAGAGCGAACAAGCACATCTCCCAGCAGGGTGCGGTGAGCATCTTCTTTATGATAAAATCTCCGGCATTTCTCCCGTTTTTCAGCGGAAACGAAAGACATCAGCCGATCCGATTCTGCCTGTGAAAGCGGGCGGTCCATATAAATTCCGTAAATTTTCATTCTAGATCCTCCGTCTGCAAAAGATTGTCAAAACCATCCTATCATACTTCAACAAGACTCATATAGAGGAGAAAATAAAAAAACAAAGCCGAAGCGGCTTTGTTTTAGTGTATAGGCGGAGTTGCTTTCACAGCGGCTGTCCGCCTTGCCACAGCATAATTCAGCAGCTGGATTGATTGCGGCAACGAAAAGCGCAAAATGATACCGGTGAGGATGGCGGTTAAAATTGTACCTAACCCGATCGGACCGCCCATGCCCCATGCTGCAAACAAAATTGTTATTTCCATGCCGTTCCGCACCCATTGCACATTCCAGCCGGTTTTTTCTGTAATCAGCATCATCAGTGAATCACGCGGCCCCGCGCCAAGGCCCGCTGATACATAAACACCGACGCCGTAGCCGATCAGCAGCACGCCGAGAGAGAAGACGATGACGGAGCCTGTGTAGGTGGAGGGGGCAGGCAGAAGAAAATTGAAAAAATCTATAAAAACACCAATGAGCACCATGTTCAGGATCGCCCCAATTTTTGGCCAAGCCCTCGTAAACAATGACGTGAATCCGACGATGAGCGCTCCAATAATGATGGACCACTGGCCGACGGTAAGCCCGAAGTGCTGAAACAGGCTGTAATGAAATGCATCCCACGGACTGATCCCCAGCGTTTTTCCTTCTATCGTAAGGGATACACCAAAAGACAAAATAAGCAGACCGGCAAAATAAAATGTCCAGCGCAGAACAAGTTCTCGCTTCACGTGAAGTCCCTTCTTTCGTAAAAATCAATCGATTGTCATTGTAGCATATCTGACAAAAGGGCGGAATAGGCGAAAGGGGCTCAACAAAAAAACAGGGCCGCCGGCAGGCGCCCTGTTTAAGGTTTTACAACGGGTTCAAAATTCGATTCAAAAACCGCTGGGTCCGTTCTTCTTTTGGAGCAGAGAAAATTTCCTCAGGCGGCCCCTGCTCCACGATGACGCCGCCGTCAATGAAGACGACTTCGTCCGCCACTTCCTGGGCGAATTTGATTTCGTGGGTAACAACGACCATGGTCCAGCCTTCATTGGCTAAATCCTTGATAACCTTCAGTACGTCACCCACAAGCTCAGGGTCAAGCGCTGAGGTCGGTTCGTCAAACAGCATCAGCTCAGGCTGAATTGCCAGTGCACGGGCGATGCCGACGCGCTGCTGCTGGCCTCCGGAAAGCTGGAACGGATATAAATCCATTTTGTCCTTCAATCCGACTTTATCAAGAAGCTGAATCGCTTCTTTTCTGACTTCCTCTTTGTTTCGTTTTTGCACCTGAACAGGGCCTTCCATCACGTTTTCAAGGGCTGTGCGGTGAGGGAAGAGGTGATACGCCTGAAACACCATTCCCGATTTCCGGCGGAGCTGAAGGATATCCGACTGCTTCACTTTCTTTGAAAAATCGATGGAGAAATCATCAAATGCAAGCTCCCCGCGATTCGGGATCTCCAGCGCGTTCAGACAGCGAAGCAGCGTCGTTTTCCCTGAACCGGAAGGCCCAAGTATAGCGATGACTTTTCCTTTTTCTATCTTCATATCTATCTTTTTTAAAATTTCATTTTGACCGAATGATTTGTTTAATCCTTTAACGGAAAGCATACTCGGAACCTCCTTATTTGGCCACGTAGCGGTCAAGACGCCGTTCGATGACATGCTGGACGAGCGAAAGCAAGAAGCAGATAATCCAATAAATAAAGGCCGCTTCAATATAAATGACTAAAATCTGATCGAGATTGCGCGCGCCGATTTCCTGAGCTTTTCTGAACAGCTCAGCGACGAGAATCTGAGATGCAAGAGATGTATCTTTGATCAGGCTGATAAAGGTATTGGATAATGGCGGGATCGACACACGAAACGCCTGCGGCAAAATGACGCGGAACAGCGTCTTCTGGTGTGTCATGCCGATGGTATAGCCAGCTTCCCATTGCCCCTTCGGCACGGATAAAATAGATGCCCTGATGATTTCAGATGCATAGGCGCCGACGTTTAAGGAAAAGGCAATGACTGCGCTTGGAAAAGGATCTAGTGTAATGTTAAAGGCCGGGAACAGATAGAAAATGATGAACAATTGAACGAGAAGTGGAGTGCCGCGTACGGCGGATACGTATACGCTGAACACCCATCTCAAAGGTCTCACTTTCGACATTCTGGCAAGCGCCGTAATCAGCGCCAGTATCATTCCGAATATAAAGGAAAGAATCGTAAGGGGAATCGTATAGTAGATTCCCCCTGAAAGTATCGGCCAGAATGACTGCTGCACCAGATCCCACGGGATCGCCGTGCCAAGCGTCAGTGCCGGTATATTATTTAGAAACATCTTCGCCGAACCATTTTTTAGAGATTTTAGAAAGAGTCCCGTCCTCTTTCATTTCTTTTAATGCTTTGTTGACTTGGTCAACAACCTCGCCGCTTCCTTTACGGAACGTGAAATACGTTTCCTGCGGATCGCCTGTTTCAAACGCGATTTTTACGTTTTTGTTGCCTGATGTTTTTAAATAGTTTAATACGGCAAGCTTATCGTTGTACGTCATGTCGACGCGGCCTTGCTGGATCATTTGAAGGGCCTGCGCCATGCCTTCAACGCCTTCTACTTTCGCGCCGGCATTTGTAGCTAGTTTGTTATAGTTGCTTGTCAGTGATTGAGCTGACGTTTTTCCTTTTACGTCTTTTTCAGACTTAATATCGTTGTTGTCTTTTTTCGTCACGACAACGGCTCTTGATGTTGTGTATTTGTCTGAGAAGTCATATTGGTTTTCACGATCTGTTTTTCCGACTTGGTTGGCAACGACGTCAAACCGTTTGGAATTCAATCCTGCAAACATACTGTCCCACTGTGTTTCCTTGAATTCGGCTTTCAGTCCAAGGCGTTTTGCGACTTCTGTGATGACTTCCACGTCATAGCCAGTCAGCTTATCATTGTCTTTGTCATGATAAGTGAACGGTTCGTACGTTCCTTCTGTACCGACTGTCAGTACGCCTTTTTTCTTAATTGAAGCCCAAAGATCGCCGTTTTTTCCGTTATCTTTTGACTGATTGTCATTTCCTGCTCCGCAAGCTGCGAGAACTGCAATGCTTACGACCATGAATAAAGCTAAAAGTGCTTTTTTCATTCTATTCCCCACTTTTCTGATTAATTTTGTTGAAATGAAAAAATAGCTTACAAATTTAAAGGATAACTTTTTTTTAGTATGAGTCAAGTATTTGGTTTTCATGAGACAAAAACACTTAAAATAAATTCAAAAATTGCTGTACCGGTTTTGGCAAATAACTGTCAGTTCTCCACATGACAGCCGGTGTCATAACGAAGGGGTTGTTTTCGATTTTAACTGTGTGAATGTGGTTTCTCATATGAACAGGAATCATGGTGACGGGCAGAATGGACGCGCCAAATCCTGATGAGACGAGACTGAGCAGTGTTGCTGAGTCGTGGCATTCACAAACAATACGCGGCTCCAGCTGAAGACGCTGAAATTCATTCATAACCTGGTTATAAACGCCTTTTCCGTTCACAGGCCGCAGCAGAATCAGCGGGAAAGAAGGGATGTCCTCCATTTGAATGGTGTCTCCGCATGTATACCCGGCATCATCAGAAAGAACGAGCACACATGGAATGTCGTCAAGCTTTTTAAATTGGACGGTATCGCTTTTTATCATGGTTGTCGTGACAGCGGCGTCGATTTGCCGGCTTTCCAGCAGCTCTAACAGCGTTGCCGGTTCGTTCTCCCAAATATTAAAGGTGAGGTGCGGATATCTTTCTTTCATTTGCGTCACCTTCTCAAGCATAAGAGCGGCGCAATAAATCGTCGAACCCACAGCCAGCGTGCCGGCAACCTCCTCCCTCAGCTCTTGTACCTCAATGACCGCATCTTCAAACCTGTGCAGAATCTCTTTGGCTCTTTTGAGAAAAATGCTTCCTTCATATGTAAGAGTCATTTGTTTTTTCTTATTACGGTCAAACAATACAACACCCAGCTCATCCTCCAGCTGTTTGAGCTGCCTGCTTAGCGGCGGCTGCGCCATATGGAGTTTTTTGGCGGCAGAGGTGATCTTTTGTTCTTGGGCAATGGTAATGAAATATCGCAGCTGACGAATGTCCAAAGAAGGGCCTCCTTTTATATACCTTTTAGGTATTGATTATAGATTTAACGAATATTTTTCATATGGATATATCAGGAGTATGATTGAAATGAAGACAGAATTCAAGCGTAAAGGAGGGGCAAAATTTGAAACTCGTTGTCGGAATGACAGGGGCAACAGGGGCTATCTTCGGTGTCAGGCTATTAGAATGGCTGAAGGCAGCGGAAGTGGAAACCCATCTCGTTGTGTCTCCTTGGGCTAACGTTACCATCAAACATGAAACAGGCTACACGTTAAAAGAAGTTGAAAAGCTGGCCACATACACATACTCGCACAAGGACCAGGCGGCTGCCATCTCCAGCGGCTCGTTTGATACCGATGGCATGATTGTGGCGCCGTGCAGTATGAAATCGCTTGCGAGCATCCGTACCGGGATGGCGGATAATCTGCTGACTCGCTCGGCTGATGTCATGCTGAAAGAGCGGAAAAAGCTCGTTCTCTTAACAAGAGAGACACCTTTGAACCAGATTCATCTCGAAAATATGCTTGCACTCACAAAAATGGGGACGATTATTCTTCCGCCGATGCCGGCGTTTTATAATCAGCCGAGCAGCTTAGAAGAAATGGTTGACCATATTGTATTCAGAACTTTGGACCAATTCGGCCTGCGCCTTTCTGAGGCAAAGCGCTGGAATGGAATTGAAAAACAAAAAGGAGGAGCTTGATGATGGCTTATCAAGATTTCAGAGAATTTCTCGCTGCCCTTGAAAAAGAGGGACAATTGTTAACGGTGAATGAAGAGGTAAAGCCTGAGCCTGATCTGGGAGCAGCTGCACGGGCAGCCAGCAACCTTGGCGATAAAAGCCCTGCACTTCTATTTAACAATATTTACGGCTACAACAATGCGCAAATCGCGATGAATGTCATCGGCTCTTGGCCGAACCACGCGATGATGCTGGGACTGCCGAAAGATACACCGGTGAAAGAGCAGTTTTTTGAATTTGCGAAGCGATATGAACAGTTTCCGATGCCGGTCAAACGCGAAGAAACAGCGCCATTTCATGAAAATGAAATCACAGAGGACATCAATTTGTTCGATATCCTGCCTCTTTTCAGAATTAACCAAGGAGACGGCGGTTACTATTTAGACAAAGCATGCGTCATCTCCCGCGACCTTGAGGACCCTGACAACTTCGGCAAACAAAATGTCGGCATATACAGAATGCAGGTAAAGGGAAAAGACCGCCTCGGCATTCAGCCTGTGCCGCAGCACGATATTGCGATCCATTTGCGCCAAGCCGAAGAACGCGGCATCAATCTTCCGGTCACCATTGCGCTCGGATGTGAACCGGTCATTACAACCGCGGCATCCACTCCGCTTCTCTATGATCAATCCGAATACGAAATGGCGGGAGCAATCCAAGGAGAACCGTACCGCATCGTAAAATCAAAGCTGTCTGACCTTGATATTCCATGGGGAGCAGAAGTTGTGCTCGAGGGAGAAATCATTGCCGGAGAACGTGAATATGAAGGGCCATTCGGTGAATTTACAGGGCACTATTCCGGCGGACGCAGCATGCCGATTATCAAAATTAACCGCGTGTATCACAGAAACAACCCGATTTTTGAACATTTATACTTAGGCATGCCGTGGACAGAATGTGATTACATGATTGGCATTAATACTTGTGTGCCGCTGTATCAGCAGCTAAAAGAAGCGTATCCGAATGAAATTGTGGCTGTGAACGCCATGTACACACACGGTTTAATCGCGATTGTATCAACAAAAAACCGCTATGGCGGATTTGCGAAAGCGGTCGGCATGCGCGCGCTCACAACCCCGCACGGACTAGGCTACTGCAAAATGGTTATCGTTGTTGACGAGGATGTCGATCCATTCAACCTGCCGCAGGTCATGTGGGCGCTCTCTACAAAAATGCACCCGAAACACGATGCGGTCATTATACCGGATTTATCTGTCCTGCCGCTTGACCCGGGATCAAATCCATCAGGAATCACGCACAAAATGATTCTTGATGCCACAACACCTGTTGCGCCGGAAACAAGAGGCCATTATTCACAGCCGCTTGATTCTCCATTAACAACAAAAGAATGGGAACAAAAACTAATGGACTTGATGAATAAATAAGGAAAGGATGATTCGACATGCATACATGTCCTCGATGCGATTCAAAAAAAGGAGAAGTCATGAGCAAATCGCCTGTAGAAGGAGCATGGGAAGTCTATCAATGCCAAACATGTTTTTTTACATGGAGATCATGTGAACCGGAAAGTATTACAAATCCGGAAAAATATAATCCGGCCTTTAAAATCGATCCAAAAGAAACAGAAACAGCGGTTGAAGTTCCCGCTGTTCCGGAACGAAAGGCCTGATCGGCGTGAACCGACTATCAGACCGTCTCTTTGAGCTGCTTGACGGGGAACGTCTGAAAGAAAAGCAGCATGAAGCCTTCGTTCTGCAAACGGTATCGGAGGACGGCTGGCCGCATGCCGCTATGATCAGCGCCGGAGAAATCATCGCCCTGAATCGGACGGATATCCGGATCGCCCTGTGGAAAAACACAGAGACCGCGGGAAATATCCTTCGCACGGGACAAGCCCAGCTTACTGCATGGTGGAAAGGAGCCGCTCATTACGTAAAACTGCAATGTGAGCCGCTCCCGCCGCTGAACGATGCGGTCTATGACAGGGAACGCTTTGCCTGCCGTATCGCTTCAGCTAAGGAGGATGTTGCAAAGTATGCTGATATAACTTCCGGTGTCAGGATACAGCTTCACAATGCTGAAGAGGTGCTGAACAGATGGGAAGCAACGCTTGAGGAATTAAAACGATAAATGAAAGAGCCTGACGCCATGCGTCAGGCTTTTATTAGTATAATGAACCATATAAAGATAAAGGGGGCGTGAGGAATGGTCACAAAGGGGATCTGTCATTCAGACGGTTTTGATTTATCTTATTGTATTGAAGGAGAGGGCGCGCGGATTCTCGTGATCGGCAGTGCGGTTTACTACCCGCGTCTATTTCATCAGGATATCAAACAGAAATATCAATGGATATTTGCCGATCACAGGGGTTTTGCCAAGCCGGCGCGGGCGCTGCGGCCGGAAGATCAAAGCCTGGATGCAGTTTTGGACGATATTGAAGCGATAAGACGCCATCTTCAGCTTAAGGATTTTATCATCATGGGACATTCGGGGCACGCGTTTATGGCATTAGAATACGCCAGAAAGTACCCTGAGCATGTGCGAAAGGCCGTGCTCCTCAATTCAGCGCCTGATAACAGTCAAAAGAGACAGCGGGACAGTGAAGCATTTTTTAGGGAAACAGCCAGTCCTGAGAGAAAGAAACGTTTCGAAAAAGATATTGCAAGTTTAGCAAGTGACATAGAAAAAGATCCTGAAAGGCGTTTCGTGCACATGTGCATTCGCGCTGAAGCGAAAAGCTTTTATAAAGAGAGGCCGGATGCGGCAGCTTTATGGGAAGGTGTTGACACCAATATGCCGATCATAGATGAATTATGGGGACATACATTCGCGCAGATGAACCTCATACAGCGGTTAGCAGACGTTCATGTTCCTGTCTATATCGGTTTAGGCAGATATGACTATTTGGTTGCTCCTGTATCGTTGTGGGATGCCGTTGACGGTATATATCCGCATGTGAAGAAGGTCATCTTTGAAAAGAGCGGGCACCAGCCGATGCTGGAGGAACCGCAGACCTTCGGGCAAAGCTTAATGGAATGGATAGAAAAATAAAAATCCCGCAGGGCTGATCTGCGGGATTTTCTTTATTATAAGATACCTTTCATCGCACGTTTGATGATCGGTGAGATCAGCAGCAGAATGCCGCCGAGAATGATAGAAATCAAGCCGATGGTGCCGAAGTAAGTTGTTTCAGGAATTTTATCAAACAATCCGGCTACTTGGGCATTGATCGCTTGGGCTGCTGCGTTAGTCAGAAACCACATACTCATTGTCTGTGCAGAGAATGCAGCTGGCGCCAGTTTCGTTGTCACGGATAAACCGACTGGAGACAGGCACAGCTCTCCAAGCACGACAAGCAGGAAGCTGAGAACAAGCCACAGCGGGCTTACGAGTGCTTCTTTCCCTTGCATAGCCGGGAATACCATAATGATAAATGACAATCCGGCTAAAATAATTCCAATCGCAAATTTAACTGGTGTGGACGGCTGGCGTTTGCCAAGCTTCATCCAAAGCCATGCGAAAATTGGTGCGAAAATGACGATAAACAAGGGGTTTAATGATTGGAACCAAGATGACTGAAGTTCTATTCCGCCCAATGAAAGTCTTATGCGTTCATCAGCGTATACCGCAAGAATGGTCGCTCCTTGTTCCTGAATGGCCCAGAACATGACAGCACCGATAAACAAAGGAACGTAAGCGGCAAGACGAGATTTTTCTGTTTTGTCCGCTTTTTTGCTTGTAAACATGATGATGAAATAAATAACAGGAATCAAAATACCAAGAATACTTACAAGGTCGATGAAACCGTTGATCGTCAGCACGCCTGTTTGTACAGAGATCATCACTGCGATCGCCACAATGATAACACCGATTCCGGTGCCAATTGCAGATTTTTTAGACAGCGGATTCGGCACATTGGAACCTGCAGGTCCGAGGTTTTTCTTTCTTGTCAAAGCAAATACGATAAGTCCAAGAAGCATTCCGACCGCGGCAGCTCCGAAGCCGAGATGATAGTTGTACTTCTGTCCGAGTGTTCCGACAATTAACGGCGCGAGTAAACCGCCGAGGTTAATCCCCATGTAGAAAATACTGAAACCTGAGTCGCGGCGCGGGTCTTCTTTCGTGTAAAGATCTCCAACGACGCTCGAAACGTTTGGTTTTAATAAGCCTGTTCCGATAATGATAAGCACCATGCTGATATAGAATGCTATCGCGCTGCCCGGATAGGCGAGTGCAATGTGGCCGAACATAATAAATATGCCGCCGTAAAACACGGTGTTTGCGGTACCGAATACCCGGTCAGCGAGCCATCCGCCAATAATAGTGGACATGTATACGAGTGATCCGTAAATCGACATAATGGCAACCGCAGTGCCTTTGTCAAAGCCAAGCCCTCCGTTTACCGTCTCTGTATACAAATAGTAAAGCAAGATTGCTCTCATTCCATAGTAAGAGAAACGCTCCCAAAATTCGGTGAAAAATAGTGTAAATAGTCCTCGCGGGTGACCAAAGAACCCTTTTTGCGGGACGCTTTTAATGATACTTTCGTTATCAATCGAAGCCATGTCAGCCAAACCCTTTCTTAAAAAAGTGTATTATAAAAATCATATTCTTATATAATACTTGTGTCAATATAAATTATACTCATTTCAAGAAGTTCCAGAATGGAAAAACTATAAAGGTAGAAAATAGTGAGTTTTTCCTGTTTCTTATGTCTTATTTTGTTACATTTTCTAACGATAGTATTTCTTTATACTTTTTTAATAAAATTTTAGAGAAATGTACAAGCAGATCGGGCTGCCGCGAATATCATGGTAACAATCATGCGGGAGGAGGTTGGATCATTGGCTGAATTCATCTTGAATGCAGCAGATTTCGGTATTTCAGGGGACGGAAAAACGGATTCGACAGAACTGATTAATCAATGCCTCAGCGCGGCTGCTTCAAAGGGGTACCATACAGTCTGGTTCCCGAAAGGAACATATTTAATTGACGGGACGCTTGGAGGGGATGCGAGCCAGGTGTTTCGCAACGCTGGGATTATTGTTCCCGGCAATCTTAATATCGTCATGGACCCTGAGTGTATCATCAAAGTCATTCCGAACAGCTCCTGGGGGTATTCTGCATTTTATGTAGGCAAGCAAGAGAATATAACCATTTCCGGTGGACAAATTATCGGCGAGCGCGACGAGCATACGTATGCGTCCGCGGGGATAAGGTCAACCCATGAATGGGGCTTCGGCATTTGTATTGAAGGGTGTTCGAATGTTGTCATTGATGATGTTAACATTTCTGATTTTACCGGAGATGGGATCATTATCAGTCCGCGGGGCTTAAAGACAAATAACGATTATCGAACATCAGAGCACATTACCATCCGCCGCTGTAAGGTTCGGCGATCGAGGAGAAATAATATTTCGATTACCGGATGTGACACAGTTACGGTGGAGGGCTGCGTGATTGAAGGTGCCGGAACGGGAAATGGTACAGCGCCGAAATTCGGAATTGATATTGAAGGATATGGTGAAGGAAATATTGATTATGAGGAACCGCTCAATGTCTCGATTCGAAATAACTATTTTAATGGAAACGTTTCAAGTTCTGTGACCAATTTTAATGGGTACGGCATTTCAATAGAAGGAAACCACTCAGACAATACGATCAGCTATGGGTACGGCACTCAAACGGTCATTAAGGGGAATATTCTCAGAAGGGCGGAAGACGCGGCTGCGGCGCCTAGAGTCGGGATTACCGGATTGGGTGTTTCACAAGGAAAAGAAAGCAGTGATGCAGTGATCGCCGGCAACCTCATTACCGGATTTTCAACCGGAATTGATGTCAGAGGAAAGAGCGTTCTTGTCACGAACAACAAAATCAGCAATTTTGAAAACACAGGGATATTGGTTTATCAATCTTCCGACGTAAAGGTAGACGGCAACCAGATTCAAAACGGACTGTCTGAAACAAGGCGCAGTACCGGCCTTCGAGCGGTGCTGTCTGATAATACCGCATTTTTGAATAACTGTCTTATTCAAGTCATCGACGGGGTGAACATTTCAGGAGGCGATATGATCATTAAAGACAATGTGCTGAGAAAATTCAGCCGCGGCATTTGGATCGCTCAAGGAAGCGCGTTGATCGAAGGAAATACGCTTAACCCCGACGCGTTTGAAGCGGCCCTTGAATCGTATGCCGTTTCTGTCACAAACAATGCTGGCGCAATCGTTAAAAACAATACATTTAAAAACTTTAAAAATTACCCGATTTACTGTACGACAAGTGCAAAAACCTCTATTATCGGAAACCACTTTGAAAGATCTCCTCTTTTAGTGACCATCTATATCAGCACCGGCGTTCATGACATTTTTGATAACACTCTTTCAGTCAATAGAACAGCCGGCAGACCGATTGTGATTTATCTCAACGGCTCCTCAGGCTCTATCATTTCAGGAAACACCATCAATAACCTCTCCGCAAGCACGGCGGTGGCCATTCAAACGGATACCTCAACCAATTCCACCATCATCGGAAATCGAATCATCAAAGGAACCATCACCAACAACAGCGGAGATAAGGTAAACGGCAATATGATCGTCTGAACAAAAGCGCCTCGCTCTAGGGGCTTTTTTTGTTCGATTTATAGATCACGAATATCTCTCTCACCAATAACAAAACAAAAAATAAAAGCATCATCCATTCCGCAAACGATGTCATCTTGAAGCTGGACATATTATTATAAATGGCTTTTCCCAAACTGAATCCTTGAAGCATGTCCATGAAAACTGAAATCACCAACAAACAAATTAATAAAATAGCCGTTATGCCTAATATTTTCATCCTTCATCATCCTCCGCTTTTAGTGTCTATCTTTATGAGAGAGTTATACCCGCCCGCCAGTCACATGCATAATCTTAAGGCTAACAGGAAGAATATGAGAAAACGATAAGGAAAGGTATTTTGTGTATGCCGTCATTTTTTAAGCAAAAGAAAAATACCGAAACGAAAGACAGCCAGAAACAAGAAGATAAGAATCAGCAGAAGAGAGAAGAAGGGCCGATTCTGGCTTCTTCAAGTTTGGCGAAAAATGTGGCGGACATGAAGAAGAAAGTCGGAAGCAGCTCTGATGTTATTATTCGGGAAGTGAAAGCAGGGGAACAGGATGAAGTTCACCTGGCCATTATTTATATCGCGGGTTTGGTCGATAATAACACGATACATGAATCGTTAATCGAGCCTTTGATTCAGGATCAAACCATCCAAAGCGCCCATGCGATTAAGCAGATCCTTGAAAAAACGCTTCCGCTGGGCGGAGTAAAAGCTGAAAAGAGCTGGGACAAGCTGTTCACTGAATTGATGCTTGGAAATGCGCTGGTTTTTGCGGACGGTTCTGATGAGGCGCTTATCTGCAGCACCCAGGGGGGAGAGCACCGTTCCATACAAGAGCCGAGCACCCAGGTGTCATTCCGGGGCCCGCGCCAAGGGTTTACAGAGTCTTTGCAAACCAATATTTCCATGATTCGGCGATACATTAAAAATCCCAATGTATGGGTCGAAAAAATGAAAATCGGTTCTGTTACAAATACGGATATCGCGCTGATGTACATTCACGGCATTTGTGATGAAAAGGTGCTGAAGGAAGTGAGGCAGCGCCTGAAAAAAATAGACATTGACAGTATTTTAGAATCCGGATACATCGAGCAGCTGATCGAAGACGAAACGTTTACGACGTTTCCGACCATGTATCACACGGAACGCCCTGACGTCGTCGCAGGAAATCTATTAGAAGGAAGATTTGCAATCGTTGTGGACGGAACACCGTTTGTTCTGATTGCCCCAGCCTTATTTATTCAATTTTTTCAGTCGGTTGAAGATTATTATTCACGCTTTGACATTGCGACAAGTATACGGATTCTGCGGATATTTATCTTTTTTATTTCACTTGTCGCACCGGCTGTTTATGTGGCAGCCACGACGTTTCATCAGGAAATGATTCCGACACAGCTGCTAATCGTCATTGCTGCCCAGCGGGAAATCGTTCCGTTTCCGGCCGTTGTTGAAGCCATCACAATGGAGGTTGCTTTTGAGATTCTTAGGGAAGCTGGGGTCCGACTGCCGAGGGTTGTAGGATCGGCTGTTTCGATTGTAGGCGCGCTTGTTATCGGCCAAGCTGCTGTTCAGGCTGGTATCGTGTCTCCGGCTATGGTCATCATCGTTGCCATAACGGCCATTGCCAGCTTCGCAACCCCGGCGTTTGCCATGGCGATATCTGCCCGCCTCATTCGGTTTATGTTTATCATTGCTTCTGCCGTAATGGGTTTTTACGGGCTGGTATTAGGGATTATTATGATGTTTGTTCATTTATGCAGTCTGCGTTCCTTTGGTGTTCCTTATATGTCGCCGCTTGCGCCCTTTTCTTCACAAGGCGTGAAGGATACGCTGTTCCGTGTTCCTTGGTGGGCCGACCAGAAAAGGCCTGAATCCATCAGCAAAAAAGATAAGGTCCGTCAGGGGAAAGACCAGCGTCCTCAGCCGGATGGTTCACGCGGAATGGTGAACAAAGAGTTGAGAGAAGGAGATCAAGATGATACGTAAACGTGTACTAGCCGTTATCATGCTTTTGAGCATCATTGTGCTGCCCGGCTGCTGGGATAAGCGTGAGCTGACAGATCTTGCGATTATTTCGGCAATCGGCATTGATCGGACAAATGAAGGGAATTACGTACTGCACTTTCAGATCATTAATCCCGGAAACGTCGCCGGAGGGCTTCAGGGCGGCGGCGCGGGAGACAGGCCGCCTATATCCGTCTATTCCATAGTAGGCGACAACATGACGGAAGCGCTCAGAAAAGCCTCTATGAAAGTATCCAGGCGGCTTTATTTTGCTCATACCAACCTGGTCGTGATCAGTGAAAAGCTGGCGAGAGAGGAAGGTTTGAATTTTGTGTTAGATAACCTTGACCGCGATACGGAATTCAGGACCACGGCAACGATTGTCATCGCCCATAAAACCAAAGCCGAAAATATCGTCAAAACGCTTACGCCGATTGATAAAATACCGTCCAATAAAGTCAATAAAACACTCGACTTCACGCAAGCGCAATATGGGCGGGTGATTAAAACCAATATCCAAGATGTCTTGAAAACACTTGCCCTCACCACAGAAGCACCGGTGATCCCCGGATACAGGATGATCGGGGACGATAAAAAAGGAGTCAGCCTGGAAAACACACAGGCGACTGACCCGCAAGCCATTCTTCAGGCGGACGGTTTGGCGGTATTCGATAAAAGGGGCCATTTAAAATATTGGATTGAAGATAAGGACAAAGTTGGGGTTGTCTGGCTTAAGAATCAAATCCAGCATACGTTTATTAATGCCGATTGGGACAAGACAAAAGATGCGGTAAGCTTACAGGTCACGCATCAGACAACAAAGCTTAACCCGGAAATACGAAACGGCCGTCCCCGCATTCATGTTCACGTGACGGTTGAAGGCATAATAGACGCAGTAAAGTATCCATTTCATTTGTCTGACCCAAAGGTGTTAGCCGATATCGAAAAAGCACTCAATAAACAGCTGGAAAAGGAAATCAACCATGCAGTTGAAAAGATAAAGGAACATAAAATCGACTTTATCGGATTCGGAGACACGATATACAGGAAGTATCCGAAGCAGTGGGAAAAAATGAGGGATACATGGGACAAAGAATATTTGCCTGATCTGCCTGTCGATGTGAAGGCGGAGACGTATATCAGAAGAACGGGGCTGCGAAATAACCCGCTCAGAAACCAGCTTAATCATAAATAGGTCAAGAAAGGAGTAGTGACAGATGGAAAAAGCCAAAATCAGCATTAGGCAGCTGTTTGTCATGATGATCATTTTTGAGCTGGGCAGCTCCTTATTGATTACACCGGGAACGATGGCGGGCCGGGATGCCTGGATAGCAGTGCTATTAGGCTGTGCAGTTGGTTTATTTCTTTTTTACTTGTATCAGGGGATCTATCAATGCTATCCCGAGTTCTCCCCGAAAGAATACATGGATGATATGCTCGGCAAAAAGCTGAGCTGGTTCTTTTCGTTTCTTTATATCTTGTATTTTGCATATATTGCCGCCCGGGTGCTGCGTGATTTCGGAGAAATGCTGCTGACGTTTGCTTACCATGATACTCCAATTATCATCGTGAATGCTTTACTAATGGTGGTCAGCATATATGCCGTCAGAAAAGGAATTGAAGTGCTGGCGCGGGCGGGTGAGCTTCTCTTCGGGGCAATGTATCTATTGGGTGCGCTCGGTCTCGTGCTGATCATTGTATCGGGTTCCATAGATCTGAAAAATTTAAAACCGGTTTTAGCAGACGGGATTTTTCCTGTTATTCATTCTGTTTTTACACAAACCATGTACGTTCCGTTCGGTGAAATTGTTTTATTTGTAATGATTTTCCCTAATCTCAATGATCGCAAGAATGTCAAAAAAGTGGGGATGCTCGCTATGGTCATCAGCGGATTGGTTGTGGCGCTTACTGTAGCGATTAATATCAGTGTGCTTGATGTTGATCTGACATTGCGATCGCAGTTTCCGCTTTTAAGTACGATTCAGACAATCAAAGTGGAAGAATTTCTGGACCGGCTTGATATCTTTTTTATGCTGGCACTGATTATCGGCGGCTTCTTCAAAGTCAGCCTCTATCTGTATGCGGTGGTGGTGGGTGCGTCCACTCTTTTTAAGGAAAAAAATCCTTCACAGTTGGCATATCCAATGGGACTGGGCATACTCATCCTCTCTATCGCAATTGCCACCAATTTTTCAGAGCATTTAAATGAAGGGCTGAAAGTAGTGCCGCTGTACATTCATTTGCCCTTTCAAGTGCTGTTTCCATTATTTCTGTTTATCCTCGCTGTTTGGAAAAAGAAGAGAAGAGAGAAATCAAAGCAGGCTGATAAACAGAAACAATAAAAAGAGCGGGGGGATGCAGCCGCCGCTCTTTTTACGTTCACTTCTATATAAAAGGGGGATTTAGGTTGCGCCCCTGTCTGCACTGGCAGAGGCACGTTTTTGTTATACGACTGCGGCGTTTTCCGTCACAGTAAAGCTTCCCCGTGAAAGTCTGATGGTAATGTCAGATACCCTTGCAATTTGTTCATCATGCGTCACCATGATGATGCATTTATTTTCTTTGTGCGCCAAATCCTGAAAGAGCCGCACAATTTCTTTCGACGTATCCTCATCAAGGTTTCCGGTCGGTTCATCGGCTACGATCAAATCCGTGTCACAGCAAAACGCTCTTGTAATGGAAACACGCTGCTGCTGTCCGCCGCTTAATGTCAGCACCTTTTGCCGGGCTTGTTTTTCATTGATGCCGACCTTCTCCAGCATCTCCAACGCATATGCTTCTTTGTTCTTTTCCTTTGAACCTGTGATTTCCATGGCGGTTGTCACATTTTGCAGAGCTGTCATATATGGAAGCAGGTTGTACGCCTGAAAGACAATTGATACGTATTTATTTCTGAAATTCGTCAATCCGATTTTAGAAACAGCTTTTCCGCCATAAAGGATATGTCCTTCTTTAGGTTCGTCAAGTCCGCCTGCCAGAGACAGGAAGGACGTTTTTCCTGTCCCTGAGGTGCCGACAATTGTATGAAATTTACCTTTTTCAAAGCTGATATTGATATCCTGAAACAAGGGCTGGCTTTTGTCCTTATACCAGTAGCTGACTTGTTGAAATTCTAATAAGCTCATTCGTTTCGCCTCTTTCTATTCCTGTTTTGTCAATATCGTTTTCGGGTGGAGCCGCAGTACTGAAATAGACGGCAGCAGTGTTGCAATGACAGCGATTAACATTCCGATTCCGCCGAGAACAAGCATATCGTTCATCGAAACTGCCACATTCAGTGAATCAATGACGTCCGCGTTTGAAGAGCTTTGGCCGAACATTCCGTGGCCCATGCCGCCCCCGCCGCCGGGCATTTGGCCGCTTGCGGTTTGTGTTGAATCAGTTGATGAACTGATCTGCTGGGATAAGAGCTGATTGCCGAGCTGGTTGGCGACCAGATTTCCAGTCACTGATGCAATGCCGATGGCCACAACAGCCACGATCAGAATCTCAGTTAAGAACTGGCCAATCAGCTTCCACCGTTTTTCACCGATAGCCATTAATACACCCATCTCATATTTGCGCTCTCTGATTGACATCATGACAATGAGGCCAAGAATGACAGCGCCTGCCACTGATACAAGGTACACAACGTTTTTAGAGAAAGAAGCTACATTTTCGATCGGGCCGACCATTTGCTGGTAAAGCTGATCGTTTGTATTTAACGTAAACGTATCAAAGTCGATTGACGTTTTCTTCGCTGCTGTAACGAATGCATCAATATGTTCAGCATCGTCCATATCATAAACAGCTGAATCAATCGTGTTTTTATAATCGTCACCTTTCAGAGCTGCTGTTGCTGTGTAAGGTGTGTAAAGCTTATTGTAAGGATTTAAGAATGAGAAATTCTGGGCTTGGTCATCGCCTGAAGACGTTGTTTTATAAATACCGACAATCTTCAGTTTGACTGTTGTATCTTCGTCTGTTGCTGATTCTATTGTGATGGAATCCCCAACGCTTACATTATTTTCTTCCGCTAATGTTTCATTGATCACTGTGACGTTTTTGCCGACATCAGATTTTGTAATCGCGCGCCCGTCTGTGATTTTTGAATCTCCGTCAGAGAATTCCTCTAACAGCGACGTGCTGATGACACCTTCAATCGAAAGATCGGCTTGAACCATTTGTTTTCCGCCTTGCATTGGAGCGCCTTTTGTATCGCTTGAGCTTGAGTCTGTGCTCGAATCACTAGAGCTTGAGCTTTCAATCGCATCGAAGTTTCCGGCGTTGGCTGAAGCTGACGTAATGAAGTTGTAGCTCTTCACCTGATCAAGCGCTGTCAGCTTATTGGCATCAGACACTTTTATCGGTGTAGATTCGAAGCTGCGTTTTTCACCGCTGTCCTGCTGCTTCTCCATTTGTTTTTGGCGGTCAACTTGAAGCGTAACGCTTCCGCCCAGCTCCTGTCTGGCAAGGTCGCTGGATTTTTGAGCTGCTGACTGGATCGTGAGGCCAGACAGAACAAATATACAAATCACTGTAAACACAAATAACTGCAAAAACGTTTTTCCTTTTTTGGCCTTCATGTTCCAAAAAGCCCGTTTGATAAAATTCATTTATGTTCCTCCGTATAGGTATTTTTATAGATAAGACCGCCTGTGAGGCAGGCCCGCTGTTGATAAATTTATCGTAGTCCAAAGGTATGAAAAAAATATGAACAATCTATTTCTAGTTGATGAAATAAAAACTAACAATTGTGAAACCCAAAATTCTCTGTATAAAATGGTGCTATTATATAAAAAAGCATCAAAACAATCGGAGGATCCAATGAAAATTTTAATGATAGAAGATAACGTTAGTGTTTGTACGATGACAGAGATGTTCTTTTTTAAAGAAGGTTTTGAAGCTGAATTTGTTCATGACGGTTTAGAGGGGTATCAGCGCTTTGCGGAAGAGAATTGGGATTTGGTGATTCTGGATATTATGCTTCCGTCTATGGACGGCGTAACCATCTGCAGAAAAATAAGAGAGACAAGCACGGTTCCGATTATCATGCTGACTGCCAGAGACACCGAATCAGATCAGGTGATCGGCTTTGAGATGGGTGCGGACGATTATGTGACGAAGCCATTCAGCCCGCTGACATTGGTTGCCCGCATCAAAGCCGTGAACAGAAGATATCAGGCGACGGGCAAGGCGGCAGCGGAAGAAGATACGATTGAATCGGAATGCTTTAAAATTAATAAAAAGACGAGAGAAGTATTTTTAAATGGGGAGCCTGTTGAAAACCTCACGCCTAAGGAATTTGACCTGCTTTATTACCTTGTGCAGAACCCGCGGCAGGTGTTTTCCAGAGAGCAGCTGCTTGAGCAGGTATGGGGCTATCAGTTCTACGGAGACGAACGGACTGTCGATGTTCATATTAAACGGCTGCGGAAAAAGCTTGCAAGTGAGGACAGGCCTTTCCTATATACTGTATGGGGAGTAGGGTATAAATTTGATGAGGATTAAATATTTATATCAGCTGCTGCTGAGCCATGTCAGCATATTAATTTTAGCATTTGTTATCATTATTTCTCTTTTTTCTCACTTCGTGAAAGAGTTTGCCTATCAAAATAAAGTAGAGGAACTGACGTCATATGCGGTGCAGATTGCAAGCGAATTTCAAACCGGCCAGGTTGATATGCGCCGGCTGTACCCATATCAGGATATATTACGCACAAGAAAGACACAGTTTATCATCTTTAATGAAGCACAGCAGCCTTATTTTCACCCTGAAGACTTTCACCCACGGGAAAAGCTGAAGAAAGCGGAGTGGGAGAAGCTGAAAAAAGGGCAGGTGGTCATGAACAGAGCGGATGGCCGTTTTAACGATGAGGTTTCCTTTGTTGCACAGCCGATTTTTGTTAACAATGAATTTAAAGGCGCGGTACTGCTGATTTCTCCAATCAGCGGCGTAGAGCAAATGATTAATCAGGTCAACCTCTATATGTTTTACGCGATAATCAGCACGCTTGTCATTACCATTCTCATCAGCTGGCTGCTTTCCAAATTCCATGTGAAACGCATTCAAAAGCTGAGAGAAGCAACGGATAAAGTAGCTTCCGGCGACTATGACATCCACTTGGAAAACGGCTACCGGGATGAAATCGGGGTGCTGGCGTCTGACTTTAATATCATGGCGAAAAAATTAAAGCAGTCGAGGGATGAAATCGACCGGCTTGAGAAGCGGAGAAGGCAGTTTATTGCCGATGTATCCCATGAATTAAGAACGCCGCTGACAACCATTAACGGTTTGGTTGAAGGGCTGAACAGCAATACGATTCCAGAGGAGAATAAAGAAAAATGCTTCTCGCTCATCAGTGAGGAAACGAAGCGAATGCTGCGTCTCGTAAAAGAAAATCTCGATTACGAAAAAATCAGATCACAGCAAATCACCCTGAACAAGCTTGACGTACCGCTGATTGAGGTATTTGAAATCATGAAAGAGCACCTTGAACAGCAGGCGGAAGAAAAGCAAAATAAGCTGATGATTCAGGTGGAGGACAGCGTGATCGTTCATGCCGACTATGACCGGTTAATTCAAATCCTCGTGAACATTACGAAAAACAGCATCCAATTTACGCAGCACGGTGACATTTGGCTGCGGGGGACAGAAGGATATAAAGAGACCATTATCGAAATTGAAGATACGGGAATCGGCATTTCAAAAGAGGATATCGAGCATATTTGGGAGCGGTTCTACAAAGCTGATATTTCAAGAACGAACACGGCGTACGGAGAATACGGCCTCGGCCTCTCCATCGTCAAGCAGCTTGTTGAAATGCATCAAGGCACAATAGACATTAAGAGTGAACAAGGGAAAGGCACAACATTCATTATCCGCCTTCCCTTACCTGCAAAACAGCAATAAATCACGTAAGGCGGCGGCATATCGTCAGATGCTGCCGCCTTCTTCTTTCTAACATCGCTTCGGTATTGCTTTTTTTATTGCGTGCTCCCGAAATAAAGATTGCGTGTTTTTCGGGTTAGGACAGTCTGTAAACATGATAAAATATGACATAAACAGTTTTTGATGGGAGAGGGTGAAGGAATGAAGAGCGGGGTAATTCCTTCTTCAGCGGTCGGTCAAAAAATTAACGAGTGGTACAAATATATCCGGACCTTCAGCGTGCCGGATGCCGAAGTGCTAAAAGCTGAAATCCAGCAGGAACTGAAACACATGCAGCATGATTCCAACTTGCTGTTATATTACTCACTAATGGAATTTCGCCACCAGCTTATGCTTGATTATCTCGAGCCGCTGGAGAAATTAAATATCGAAGACCAGCCAAGCCTGTCTGAATTATCACGAAATATAGACAGCAACCAAGCTGATCTGAAAGGGCTTCTCGATTATTATGTGAATTTTTTCCGCGGAATGTATGAGTTTGATAAGCGGGAATTTATTTCTGCCATTACATATTACAAACAGGCGGAGAAAAAACTTTCTTTTGTTTCCGATCATATTGAACGGGCTGAATTTTATTTTAAAATCGCGGAAGCTTATTATTATATGAAGCAAACGTACTTTTCATTGATTCATATCAAAAATGCATATGAAATTTATGTAGAGCAGGAAACCTATAATGTTCGGATTATCCAATGCCATTTTGTGTTCGGGGTTAACCTCATGGATGAGAGAAATTTTGAACAAGCCGCACGGCATTTCAAATTGGCGCTGGAGATGGCGGAAGCGGAACAAAAAGCCCAATTGGTCGGAAGAGCATTTTATAATTTAGGGCTGTGTTATTACAATCAAGACCTTCTCGACCCTGCCATTGAACATTTTGAGAAAGCGGTTTCCACTTTTGAAAACAGCAGAATCACCAATTCTCTGCCTCAAGCATATTTTTTAATAACACTTATTTATTATAAACGTGGAAAACATGAGAAGGCCTCGGAATATCACAAGAGGGGCTATGAATATGCTAAAGAAACAGACGATGCAGACTACGCGGTAAAATTTGAGTTTTTACAATCCCTATATCAGGCACAGCCCAATACAGAAGGAATCGAACGATGTTTCCGATATTTAAAAAATAAAAATATGTATGCTGATATAGAGGATTTAGGCCTAGAAGTAGCAAAATATTACTATGAACAAAAATGGTTTGAACTGTCTGCTTCCTACTTTCTTAGAGTTGAAGAGGCAAGAAAACAAATACAAAGGAGTGAAGGTTTGTATGAAATTGAAATCTAAGTTATTTGTTATTTGTTTGGCTGCAGCAGCTGTTTTTACAGCGGTTGGCGTCTCTGAACATGCTGAAGCATCCGACTTTCATGTCACAGAAAGAGGAATGACGTAAGAACCAGGCCCCTTCTCAATAAGAGAAGGGGTTTTCTTTTAAAGAAACAGCAACGCAGGATATGGCCCTTACGGCGCCGCCTGATTCATGGAGATTTCTTTTTTCTTAGAAGCCTCCGTTAAAAAACGCAGCTCCCACGATAATTAAGAGGATAAATAACACAACAATCAAAGCAAAAGAGTTTCCGTAACCAGACATCTGTGCCACCTCCTTGTGAGATTACTTTATGATATGCTGCATAAACGCGGCGGACAGGGCTTTCAGGATATAGATTGAAAAATAAAGAAAACAACTAAAAAACGCCGCATGACAATGATATTGTCTTACGGCGCTGTACCGCAGACTTAGAAGCCTCTTGTAAATGCAGTACCAACGATAATCAATAGAATAAACAATACAACGATCAAAGCGAAAGAACCGGAGCCGTAACCGCCGCCGTTAGCGTATCCTGACATAAGGCTTCACCTCCCTATGATGGATACTACAAAATATGCGGACACGGCCGGATTGATAGGGATAATAGTGGACAAGGCAAAAAATGAACAATTCGGCTATCAAGGCGGGCAATATAAAAAGCGGGCCCTGCCGCCCGCTTTTATGTATAGATTAAAAGACCAGCACACCCGCGAAAAACTCCCGGTATAATGCTTGGACGGCTTTTCTTTCTTCGGCTTCCTTTACGCCGAACATCATGCTCACTTCAGAAGATCCTTGGTTAATCATTTCGATATTCACTTTCGCCTCTGATAAGGCTTTGGCTGCTCTTGCCGTTGTGCCGACATTATGGCGCATTGCTTCTCCTACAACCATAATCAGCGCCAGATTGTGCTCGACAATGACTTCATCGGCATGAAGGTTCTCTTTAATCTGCTTCATTACGCTTCGTTCGGCCGAAGCATCCATTTGGCCCTGTCTTAAGATGATCGTCATGTCATCAATTCCCGATGGAACATGCTCATACGTCAAACCGTGTTCTTCTAGGATTTGAAGGGCTCTGCGGCCAAACCCGATTTCTCTGTTCATTAAATACTTGCTGATATAAATGCTGCAAAAGCCGGTATCGCTGGCAATGCCGACGACAGGACCGTTTGTGTTATCGCGTTTGCTGACGACGCGTGTCCCGTTCGCCGACGGGTTGTTCGTATTTTTGATCTGCACGGGAATGCCCGCTCTGAAGGCCGGAATGAGCGCTTCATCATGAAACACTGAAAAGCCTGCGTACGACAGCTCGCGCATCTCTCTGTATGTCAGCTCGTGGATTTCCTTCGGGTTCTCAACAATGGAAGGATTAACAGAGTACACGGCATCTACATCAGTAAAGTTTTCGTACAGATCGGCCTGAAGACCGTTGGCCAAAATGGAGCCTGTAATATCAGAACCGCTCCGTGAGAAAGTCATCACATCGCCATCCTTGCTGAACCCGAAAAAGCCGGGGAATATGATGAGGCCTTCCCGCTCTCTCAGCTGAAAGAGATTTTGATACGATTCAGGCAGCACCTGCGCGTTGCCGGGTTCTTTTGTTACAAAAAGGCCGGCATCCTTCGGGTTCACATATTCCGCTTTCACGCCTTTGTGGCGGAAATAGGCGGCAATCAGCTTAGCGTTGTTATCCTCACCGCTTGCTTTGACTGCGTCCAAATATTGTACGGGATTGCTTTTATCTCCTTCTAAAAGCGTAAACAAATCATCACGGATTTTTTCTATAATACAAGGCTCAAGCTGAAGCTCATTTGCGATCAGAGCATACCGTTCAATGACCGCTTCCGCCAGTTCAGGGGCGCTGCCGGATGATAAATACTGTTCAGCGCATGCGATTAAGAGATCAGTCACTTTCGTATCCTCGGAATAGCGTTTGCCCGGAGCCGAAACCACTACAGCTTTACGCGCGGGATCTGAGGTTACGATTTGAAACACCTTTTCAAGCTGTGCGCCTGAAGCGAGTGAGCTGCCTCCAAATTTAACGACCTTCATGTTTACATCTCCTAATGTTTAAATTTTCACACAAATTTAGTATTTATTATCCCTCTTTCAGTTCGGTAAATCAAGGAGAAATTTCTTTGTGGAATGAACATTTGTATTTATAGAGAGGAATTATGTCAGGTTTGATGACGAAGCTGATGCATAATGAAGTTAAATATGGTAAATAGACTAACGATTTGTGATGGAAAATGGTTTGAATGATTAGTAAAATTGAATAGATAACGAAGTTAATATTTTTAAAGAATATTGACTAACACTAGAAAAATGGTAATATGTAAATGATAATGATAATCAATTACTATATGGCCATATTGTTTTGAGTCCTTGCGGAGTAGGAGATACGTTCTTTTTGCTGTGAGGATGTAAGGAGGCAGCATGAAGCTACGTTACTTATTTTTTCTACTTATCATATTAGCAGTCACTTCTGTATTTATCGGCGTAGAAGATCTGTCGCCGCTTGATCTCTTTGATTTAAGCAAAGAAGAGGCGTCAACGCTCTTTGCCAGCCGTTTGCCGCGGCTGATCAGCATTCTAATCGCGGGCATGAGCATGAGCATCTGCGGACTGATTATGCAGCAGATCACCAGAAACAAATTCGTGTCACCGACAACGGCCGGCACGATGGACTGGGCGAGGCTGGGAATCTTAATATCCTTGCTTCTGTTTACATCGGCAAGTCCTTTAATGAAAATGCTGATTGCTTTTGTCTTTGCTTTAGTCGGCAATTTTCTGTTTATGAAAATTCTTGAAAGAATCAAGTTTAACGACACCATCTTTATTCCGCTAGTCGGTTTAATGCTCGGGAATATCGTCAGCTCAATCGCGACGTTTATCGCGTATAAATATGACCTGATCCAGAACGTGTCATCATGGCTTCAGGGGGATTTCTCCTTAGTTGTGAAAGGGAGATACGAGCTTCTTTATCTGAGTATTCCGCTTGTCATCATTGCCTATGTTTATGCGGATAAATTTACAGTGGCGGGTATGGGAGAAAGCTTTTCTGTCAACCTCGGCCTCAAGTATAAACGGGTTGTGAACATCGGGCTCATTATCGTATCCCTGATTACGTCACTTGTCATTTTGACTGTCGGTATGCTTCCGTTTCTCGGTTTAATCATCCCGAACATTGTATCGATTTACAGAGGAGACAACCTGAAAAACAGCCTGCCGCACACTGCGCTGCTGGGAGCGGTTTTTGTTCTGTTTTGCGATATATTGGGCAGAGTCATTATCTTCCCATATGAAATCTCGATTGGTCTGATGGTCGGAATCATCGGCAGCGGCATTTTCCTGTTTATGCTGTTAAGGAGAAAAGCGTATGCGTAACCAGATGAAAATTGCGTTGCTCGTTGGTATAGCCGTTGTATGTATCGGTTTGTTTCTGTTTTATGACTTAGGCAATTGGGATTACACACTGCCGAGAAGAATCAAAAAAGTCGCTGCCATTATGCTGACAGGCGGAGCGATTGCGTTTTCGACGATGATCTTCCAAACCATCTCGAATAACCGCATCCTGACGCCCAGCATTTTAGGCCTTGATTCTCTCTATATGCTGATTCAGACCGTCATCATCTTTTTGTTCGGTTCTATGAATATCGTAATCATGAATAAAAACATCAACTTCATCATCTCTGTTTTGCTGATGGTGCTGTTTTCTTTTGTTCTCTATCAGATCATGTTCAAAGGTGAGGGGAAAAATATCTTCTTCCTTCTGCTCATCGGAATCGTGTTCGGCACGCTGTTCAGCAGCCTGTCTTCCTTTATGCAGATGCTGATTGATCCGAATGAGTTTCAGGTTGTGCAGGACAAAATGTTTGCCAGCTTTAACAACATCAACACTGATTTGTTATGGCTCGCCTTCATCATCTTTCTGCTGACCGGTATCTATGTCTGGCGTTTCACGAAATTTTTTGACGTGCTGTCACTCGGCCGTGAACACGCCGTCAATTTGGGCATTAACTACGACAAAGTTGTCAAACAGATGCTGATCGTGATCGCGATCCTTGTTTCTGTTTCTACAGCGCTTGTCGGCCCGATTATGTTCTTGGGGCTTCTCGTCGTCAACCTGGCAAGAGAATTTCTGAAAACATATAAGCATTCATACTTAATCGCAGGTTCTGTTTTAATCAGCATTATTGCGTTAGTCGGGGGACAGTTTGTGGTTGAGAAAGTATTCACCTTCTCAACGACGCTGAGCGTTATTATTAATTTTGCCGGCGGGATTTATTTTATCTACTTGCTGTTAAAGGAGAATAAATCATGGTAGAGGTCAAAAATGTAAGCAAACAATATGGAGGGAAAGTTGTCCTTGAAGAGACGTCAGTCACGATTCAAAAAGGCAAAATCACCTCGTTTATCGGTCCTAACGGCGCCGGCAAAAGTACGCTGCTGTCTATTATGAGCCGCCTGACCAAAAAGGATTCCGGTGAGATTTACATAGACGGAGAAGAGATCGGAACCTGCGACAGCAAAGAGCTTGCCAAAAAAATGAGTATTTTAAAGCAGGCGAACCAAATCAATATCAGACTGACCATCAAAGACCTTGTCAGTTTTGGCAGATTCCCTTATTCACAGGGCCGGCTGACAGAGGAAGACTGGGATCATATCAACCAGGCGCTCAGTTATATGAAGCTGGAGGAGATTCAGGATAAGTACTTGGATCAGCTGAGCGGCGGACAGTGCCAAAGGGCTTTTATCGCAATGGTCATTGCCCAGGACACCGATTACATTTTTCTGGATGAACCGCTGAACAACCTGGATATGAAACATTCAGTTGAAATTATGAAGCTTCTGAAGAGGCTGGTAGAGGAGCTTGGAAAAACAATCGTGATCGTCATTCACGATATCAACTTTGCTTCCGTCTACTCCGATCATATCGTTGCTTTGAAAAACGGCCGAATCGTAAAAGAGGGGCCGCCGGAGGAGATGATTGAAACCTCTGTGCTCGAAGAAATCTACGATATGACCATCCCGATTCAGACGATTGATAACCAAAGAATAGGTGTTTATTTTTCTTAATATACAGAAGAGGTGAAGAGCATGAAAAAGTTTGCAATTCTATTCATCGCATTGGTGACGGCTGTTGTCATTTCCGCTTGCGGAAACCAAAGCTCAAGCAGCAAAGGTTCTGACACGAAGAAAGAACAAATGACGGTGAAACACCAGCTGGACAAAAACGGCACAAAAGTGACAAAGAACCCTAAAAAAGTCGTTGTATTTGATTTAGGAAGCTTAGATACATTAGATAAATTAGGTCTTGATGATAAAGTAGCGGGCCTGCCGAAACAAGCCCTTCCTAAATATCTGTCCAAATTCAAAGATGACAAATATGCTGATGTCGGAAGCTTAAAAGAGCCAGACTTTGAAAAAGTAGCAGATTTAGACCCTGACCTGATCATTATCTCTGGCAGACAATCTGAGTCCTACAAAGAATTCTCTAATATTGCACCGACGATTTACCTTGGCGTAGACACAGCGAAATACATGGAATCATTTAAATCAGATGCACAAACAATCGGTAAAATTTTTGATAAAGAAGATGAAGTAAAAGACGAGCTCGCAACAATTGATAACTCAATTGCAGATCTTAAGAAAAAAGCTGAAAAGAAAAACAAAAACGGCCTTGTGATTATGGCGAACGACGGCAAAATCAGCGCCTTTGGTTCTAAATCAAGATACGGCCTGATCCACGACGTATTCGGCGTGACACCGGCTGATAAAAATATTAAAGCGTCTACTCACGGACAAAGCGTTTCATATGAGTACATTTCAAAAACAAACCCTGATTACCTGTTTGTTATTGACCGCGGTACAGCAATCGGAGAAACATCATCTACAAAACAAGTCGTTGAAAACGACTATGTGAAAAACATAAACGCCGTGAAAAATAATCATGTCGTTTACCTTGATTCTGCTACTTGGTACTTATCAGGAGGCGGACTTGAGTCAATGACGCAAATGATTAAAGAAGTGAAAGACGGTTTAGAGAAGTAAAACCAAAAAGAGCCTCCGCTCTCAAAGCGGGGCTCTTTTTTTATAGGATCAGCGTGCCGGCTGCTGTTCGGCAGGGCGCTGAGGTTTCTTTAATGTAAAGGATAGAAGTAAGCCGGCAAGCGCGATGCAGGCTGCCACGATAAAAGCGGCGTTCATGCCGTGCAGAGCGGCGTGTTTTACATTTGCGGTTCCTGCATGTGCTGCCTGGTTGCTCATCACGGATACCAGGAGAGCAGTTCCGATGGAGCCGCCGACTTGGCGAACCGTATTGTTCATCGCTGTTCCGTGCGGAATCAGGTGGCGCGGCAGCGCATTGATTCCGGCTGTTGTCACCGGCATCATAATCATCGCTGTCCCTAAGAGACGAACGGTATATAAAACGACAATCCAAGCCAGTGACGTATGGTCAGTCAGCTGCATAAACGGAAGTGACGTCAGGAAGATGATACAGAAACCTGCAATCGCCAGGCCTCTTCCGCCGACACGGTCAAAAATTCTTCCGATAATCGGTGACATGAAGCCCATCACAATGGCTCCCGGCAGAAGCATAAGCCCTGTATCAAAGGCTGTGACGTCTCTGACGTTTTGTGTATACAGCGGCAGAATTGTTTCTGTACCAATTAATAATGCAAAGACAAGGGTTCCCAGCAGGGTTGTTAAGCTGAAGATACCAAACGTAAATACGCGGAATTCCAGCATCGGTTTTTCAAGCTTCATCTGTCTTGTAATAAATAAGAGCAGCGCGATCACGCCCACTAGCAGTGAAATCAGAACCGTTGAGCTGGTCCATCCGTAAGAGCCGACGCTTGAGAAGCCATAGAGCAGCCCGCCAAATCCAAATGTCGACAGGATAACTGATAAAATATCAATCTGTGTTTTTCTTAATGTCGTCACGTTTTTCATAAGAATGATAGCGAGAAGCAAATCGATCACGGCAAACGGAAGAATGATATAAAACAATGATCTCCATGAGAAAGCTTCTACTGCCCATCCTGAAAGAGTCGGTCCGATCGCAGGCGCGAAGGAGATGACCAATCCGACCATACCCATAGCCTGGCCGCGCTTTTCAATCGGAAAGATCGTTAAAAATACTGTCTGCATGAGCGGCATCATAATGCCGGCTCCGGCTGCCTGAATGATACGGGCCGCCAGCAGAACCGGAAAGTTCGGGGCAAACGTGCCGACGATTGTTCCGGCAGTGAAAATACTCATCGCCGTAATGAGAAGCGTACGGCTCGTGAATTTTTCAATTAAAAACGCAGTAATCGGAATTAAAATACCGTTCGTTAACATAAATGAAGTCGTCAGCCATTGGGCTTGGTTTGCATCTATATGAAAATCCCTCATGATATGGGGGAGAGCGGTAATTAACAGTGTCTGGTTCAAAATGGCGACAAACGCCCCGGCTAACAAAATGCCGACAATGACAGAACGGTTAAACGGTTTTTTTTCAATACTTGTGTTCAATAAGATCCCTTCTTTTCTTTAAGTAATTAACAGTGTTTTTAACATAGAAATTTGCTGTGTTAAAACACCGGTTTGTTCCAGATAGCCAATCAGTGATTTCAGTAAAAAGGCGCGGGGCGCTTCCTTTTTTGCTTCCTCTTCCAGCATGGCTGCAGCGGATGTCAGCTCATCGATATCATAATCCGCGGCGGGCAGGGAAGAGATGCCTTTATGTAATTCTTTCAGGCTTTCTGATAACAGGAGTGATTTATCCTTTGGCTGGTAGGAGGACGCCGATTGGATATAAAGCTCGATGGTCTCAGGCGGAAGCAGGGACTGCCGTGTTTCTCTGTTTTTGACAATCTGATTGAGGGTGCTGATGATAAACGCTGCGATCGGGTCAAGCTCAAGCGGTTTTTCCTCTATTTTGATCAGCATTAAAAACTCACGCATCATGCCGTGAAGAATGATCACCAAATCCCATACAAACGGGAGAATGGTTTCTCCATAGGCCTGAATCAGCGAATCCCGGTGCCAGCAGATAATCGTCGATCTGGTCTGATGGATATGCTGTTTTACACGGTCATTGTGCAGCTTGGGGTTTCCGTAGGTCAGCATATTAAAAAACTGCTGATTCCGCCTGAATCCTTCCAGCTCCATTTTGACCTTTTGAATCAAACGCTCCTCCGGTGTCAGCGCGGTATTTTCCTGCAGTCTTGATGCCGCGGCCACCATTTGCTTCTGGTTAAACGTCAGCAGCTCCAAAAGCAAATCTTCCTTCGATTGAAACAGCTTATATATCGAAGCTTTTGATATCTTACATTCTTCTGCGATTGCCTGCATGGAAACCGACGTAAAATCCTTTTCAGAAAAAAGCTTCCGCGCGGCTAACAAGATTTCTGTTTTTTTATCAAGCATCTCATGGCTTCCTTCTTTCTTGAACAATAGAAAACCCATTGGTTCACAGAAAACCAATGAGTAACATTGATAAAATTTTACCAAATAAACAAAATGAAAGTCAATGGATTTTATCCGGACAATAAAAGGGGCCTGCCGGAATTCCGACAGGCCGGGTGAGGCTTATTTTTCAACTT
Organism: Bacillus sp. 2CMS4F; assembly: GCF_023161785.1. Taxonomy (NCBI): domain Bacteria; kingdom Bacillati; phylum Bacillota; class Bacilli; order Caryophanales; family Bacillaceae; genus Bacillus; species Bacillus sp. 2CMS4F. The sequence continues at coordinate 31,800 of NZ_JALNTO010000003.1, read as the reverse complement.
TAAATCCTTGTGTTTCGAGCATTTCACGAATATGCGGATAGTACAGGCGCTCATAGTATGAGGCGATGCCTTGTGACCAGTTTCGTGTTTCTTTTCCGTTGGTCCGGTTTTTCATGTATTCGGACATTTGTTCATCATATGACTGAATATGTGATGTCAGCTCGTCCTGCTGCAGATACGTTTCTTTGTGATAAACCGCTGCCTTTGGAAGACGAGGTTTTTTCGCTGAACGATCAGCAGGATGGCCGATGACAAGACCCGATACAGGGAACACGTATTTCGGAAGCTGAAGCAGCTCGATCAGTTCATTTGGATTTCCGCGAACCGCGCCGATCGGAACAGTGCCAAGTCCGAGTGATTCAGCCGCTGCCGTCGCTGTGCCAAGTGCGATGCCGGCATCTACAGCGCCGACAAGAACGGATTCTAGCCCGTTTGTGATTTCCATGTTGAAGTCATGCAGATCTTCAAGCGCAATTTTTGCACGGTTGAAGTCTGCGCAGAAAAGCAAGAAAACCGGAGCTTGGTCAATCCAAGGCTGTCCGCCTGCCAGTTCGGAGATTTTCTTTTTGCGCTCTTTATCCTGAATCGCGATGACGGTTACTTGCTGCCCGTTGATAGAAGAAGGGGCTGATTGCACCGCTTGTATAATGTGGTCCAGCTGCTCTTCTGACACCGGCTCGTCCGTATAGCTGCGGATGGAGCGGTGATCTGTTAATGATTTGATTACTTCGTTCATGTGAGACATCCTTTCCTTACTCGCTGAGCTCTGTGCGTACAACATCAAGAGGAGCGCTCAGCAATTCTTTGCCTTTTGCCACAAATCCTTGGAAATGGTCTGTTTCATTATGAAATTTCATAGCGGCTTCATCTTTCCATTTTTCAAGCATGACAAATGTATTTTCTTCGCCTACTTTTTCAAAAAGGTCGTATTGGGCGTTGCCTTCCTCGGCTCTTGAATGTTGAACCAGGGATTGTGCCTCACTCAAGAATTCTTCACGTTTTTCGGGTTTTACTTTGATATAAGCTTGTAATACGATCATGTAAATCTCCTCCGTTTGTCTTTAAAATTTATTGTTCGAATTTGATCGAACTAAATGTACCATGTAATCAAAATCAGGTAAAGGAAAAACCCTCAAATAGTAAAATTGTCATTCTAATTGTTGTGTGATACATTTGTGTCATGAACATTCCAAACCATCCAGAAACAGAAACATTGCAGCTGACAAAGGTTCTTCACGCACTGAGTGATCCGCTTCGTTTAGAGCTGGTGAAGCAATTGGCCGAAGCAAAAGAGAAAACGTGCAGCACCTGTGCTGATGTACAGGTTGCAAAGTCGACCTTGTCCCACCATTTTAAAGTATTAAGAGAATCGGGCATCGCTCAAGTACGCATAGAAGGAAAGCGCCGTTATTATTCGCTTCGCACAGAAGATCTTGAAAGGGCATTTCCGGGCCTGCTTGAAGCAGTGCTGAACGTGGACCAGGAGCGCTGGTAAATCAATCCCCTGAACCGGGGATTTTTTTATGTCCATAAACAGCGCGGCGAAGTCTTTGCACACCTTCCTGAATGTCCTCTTCCCTCAGCCGTGCAAAGCCGATAATAAGCGCGGGCTTGTCCGGCTGCGGACGGCTTTCTTTTAAGCGAAACCGGCTCATCCCAAAGATTTCAAGCTGCTGGGCGGCGGCATGCGCGAGGATCTCTTGTTCTGTGCGGCAGGTGTAAAATTCAGTGACGAAATGCAGTCCCGCATTTGCCCCTTTTACCGTAATCTCCCCTCCAAACTCTGATTCTAATGCACTGATGAGGCGTTCTCTCTTTTCTTTATAATGCTGCTTCATTTTTTTTATATGCTTCTGATATTCTCCGGACTCGATAAATTCCTGCAGGGCGAGCTGGGTGAGCGACGAGCAGGTCTGCAGGTCATAGCCCCGCTTTTTGTATACCCGTAACAGCTTCGGCGGCAGAACCATGTAGCTGACCCGCAATCCGGGGAGAAGTGATTTTGAAAAGGTGCCCATATAGATGACGTTTTGAAAGCGGTCGAGGCTTTGGAGCGCCGGGATACTGTCTACATCATATTTAAATTCGCTGTCATAATCATCCTCAATAATATAGCGGCTCGGCTGCTCCGCTGCCCAGTTCAGCAGCTGAATTCTCCGGGACACAGGCATAATTGTTCCGGCCGGGAATTGATGCGAAGGGGTAGTGATTAATACATCAGGCTTCTGTCTGATGATTTCAGAAATGGAGATCCCTTTTTCATCAAGCATAATCGTCTTCACCTGTTTTCCGGCATGTTGCAAAAGCTGGTACATTCGCCTGTAACCAGGCTCCTCCATCGCATACACCGCATCCTGGGGCAAAAGCTCAGTCAGCAGCTGCATCAGCACCTGGGTGCCCGCCCCGATGACGATTTGTTCCGGCCGGCATTTCACGCCCCGCGTCAGAGAGATGAGCCTTGTAATGGCGGCTCTTACCTCATATATGCCTTGCGGATGAGACATGTCGCCGAGCGTGCGGTATGAGCGGGCAGCCGCTTTTTGCTCACAGCGAAACCAGCTTTTCATTGGAAAATGATCTGTATCGGCACTCATATGTGAAAAAGATATCCAATCGCTTTGATCGATATGAACCTCTTTCAGATCCTCCGGCAGTGAAGATGAGGGCTGTTCCTCAGAGGAGAATGTGTCCAGCTGTTCCACGAAAAAACCCTTTCTTTCTTCAGCGTACAAATACCCTTCGGCGAGCAGCTGCTGATAGGCTGAATTCACAGAGTTTACGCTGACCTTCAGCTTTTCAGCCAGCTCTCGTTTGGAGGGAACCTTCGAGTGGGGCAGCAGATTCCGGCTGAGGATTTCGTTTTTCAGCTTTTGATAAATCTGCTGATAGATATAATCCGCTTTTTCTGAGCGATCGAGAGTGATTGTGATGTCCATTGCGGTTTCTCCTTCTGGTACCATCAAAAAGTTATAATTGGTACTTTTCATCATACCAAAAAGAAGTCAGAATGGTAAGAAAATAATGACAGTGGGGGAATTTACATGAGTCAAACTACGGCATCAACTTTCACTACAGCAGAGTGGCAGCAAAAACGGGACCGATTTGTCTCAAAAGGTGTGAGCAACGGAAACCGCAGCCTGGCGGTAAAAGGAGAGGGAGCAGAGCTGTATGATTTGGACGGCCGGAGATTTATTGATTTTGCAGGCGCTATTGGAACTTTAAACGTCGGACACTCGCATCCGAAGGTGGTAGAAGCTGTGAAGCGGCAGGCGGAGGAGCTGATCCATCCGGGCTTTAACGTCATGATGTATCCGTCTTATATTGAATTAGCTGAAAAGCTTTGCGGCATTGCGCCGGGCACTCATGAGAAAAAAGCGATTTTCCTCAATTCCGGAGCGGAAGCGGTGGAAAACGCTGTGAAAATTGCCAGAAAGTATACCAAGCGCCAAGGCGTTGTCTCGTTTACACGCGGGTTCCACGGACGCACGAATATGACAATGAGCATGACAAGCAAGGTGAAGCCGTACAAATTCGGTTTCGGGCCATTTGCATCAGAGGTATACCAGGCGCCGTTTCCGTATTATTATCAGAAGCCTGCCGAACTGAGTGATGATGCATATGACGATATGGTCATTCAAGCGTTCAATGACTTCTTTATCGCAGCAGTTGCTCCTGAAACGGTAGCGTGTGTTGTGATGGAGCCGGTGCAGGGAGAAGGCGGATTCATTATTCCTTCTAAACGGTTTGTGCAGCACGTCGCTTCCTTCTGTAAAGAACACGGCATCGTCTTTGTAGCCGATGAAATTCAAACCGGATTTGCCAGAACGGGCACTTATTTCGCGATCGAGCACTTTGATGTCGTGCCAGACCTGATCACGGTTTCGAAATCTCTTGCGGCCGGGCTGCCGTTAAGCGGTGTGATCGGACGCGCGGAAATGCTTGATGCGGCGGCGCCCGGAGAGCTCGGCGGCACGTATGCGGGAAGTCCGCTTGGGTGCGCGGCGGCATTGGCTGTTTTGGACATTATTGAAGAAGAAGGCCTGAATGAACGTTCTGAGGAAATCGGCAGGATCATTGAAGAAAAAGCGCTTGAATGGAAAACAGAATACCCGTTTATCGGTGACATTCGCAGACTTGGGGCGATGGCAGCAATCGAGATCGTCAAAGACCCTGAAACACGTGAACCTGATAAAGCGAAAGCGGCAGCCATCGCAGCGTACGCGAATCAAAACGGATTGCTGCTGCTGACAGCCGGAATCAACGGTAACATCATCCGCTTCCTGACGCCGCTGGTTATTTCAGATGACCTTCTGAATGAAGGGCTCCACATTGTGGAAGCAGGTCTGCGAGCTTAATCATTGGAAAGACCGCACACGGGTCTGCTATCATTTTAAGTAAATCCAAGAATAGAAAGGAATGTTCAATATGCCAGATCAATTAACGGTCTACAACCCGGCTACAGGCGAGGCGATCAAAACGATTCCTCAGCAATCAGCCAAAGAAGTAGAAGAAGCCATTGAACGTTCACATCAAGCGTTTACATCATGGTCTAAAACATCAGCGAACGAAAGAGCGTCTCTTTTGAAAAAGTGGTATGAGCTAATCGTTGAACATAAAGAAGAACTTGCAGATTTAATTACGAAGGAAAACGGAAAACCGTACCAGGAAGCTGTCGGAGAGGTGCTGTACGGCGCCGGTTATATCGAATGGTTCGCAGAGGAAGCGAAGCGTGTATACGGAAGAACCGTTCCGGCTCCGACAACCGGAAAACGAATTGTCGTGACGCGCCAGGCAGTCGGCCCAGTTGCCGCGATTACGCCTTGGAATTTTCCAAATGCGATGATTACACGTAAAGCGGCGCCTGCTCTTGCTGCCGGCTGTACGTTTATTATCAAGCCGGCGCCTGATACACCGCTGTCAGCCTATGAACTTGCACGCCTCGCATACGAAGCAGGTATTCCAAAAGACGTGCTTCAGGTTGTCATCGGTGATGGCGAGGAGATCGGAAACGTTTTTACAAGCAGTCCGAAAATCCGCAAAATCACCTTTACAGGATCAACACCTGTAGGGAAAATCCTGATGAAAAACAGCGCTGATACTGTGAAACACGTATCCATGGAGCTCGGCGGACATGCCCCGCTGATTGTGGATGAAGATGCAAACATTAATCTTGCTGTTGAACAGGCAATGGTGTCTAAATACCGAAACGCGGGTCAGACTTGCGTATGCGCCAACCGGCTCATCGTCCATGAATCCATCAAAGATGAATTTGCTGCGAAACTGAGCGAGCAAGTATCGAAGCTGAAGGTAGGAAACGGACTTGAGGAAGGCGTAAACGTCGGTCCGATTATCAACAAAAGGGGCTTTGAAAAAATCGTCAGCCAAATTGATGATGCGGTTGAAAAAGGAGCGAAGGTTGTCGCTGGGGGCACTTATGAACGAAACGATGATAAAGGCTGCTACTTTGTCAATCCGACAGTGCTCGCTGACGTCGATACGTCCATGAATATCATGCACGAGGAAACATTCGGCCCTGTTGCGCCAATCGTCACTTTTACAGATATTGATGAAGCAATTGAGCTTGCCAACGATACACCGTACGGCTTGGCTGCTTATTTCTTCACAGAAAATTACCGCCGCGGCATTTATATTTCCGAGAACCTTGAGTACGGAATTATCGGCTGGAATGACGGAGGACCGTCCGCGGTTCAAGCTCCTTTCGGCGGAATGAAAGAAAGCGGAATCGGCCGTGAAGGCGGTTCAGAAGGTATCGAACCATACCTTGAAACAAAATATATGTCCATCGGTTTATAAACGAAACGATATGCTCCTGAAGAGCTGCCGGAAGATCCGGCAGCTCTTTTTTTGTTTCAGCGAATAAACACATCAATTCCAGCCAAAATAACAGCAAATACATTTTGAAAGAAGGTTCCCCAACAATGGATTTATTTTTGGCTCTTCTCCCGGCTTTGTTTTGGGGGAGCATTGTTCTCTTCAATGTTAAATTAGGCGGCGGGCCGTACAGCCAAACACTGGGAACGACGATCGGGGCGTTAATTGTTTCTATCGTTATTTATTTGTTTGTCCAACCCGTCTTGTCCATGCGCATTTTTATCGTTGGAATTATATCCGGCTTATTTTGGTCACTTGGGCAGAGCAACCAGCTCAAAAGCATTCAGTTAATGGGTGTGTCCAAAACGATGCCGATTTCCACAGGGATGCAGCTTGTTTCCACCTCACTGTTCGGCGTCATTGTTTTCCGAGAGTGGTCAACACCGATTTCGATTACACTTGGAGTCCTCGCTCTTATCTTTATTATTGTCGGTATCGTTCTCACGTCATTAGAAGATAAGAAAGACAAAAAAGATGGAGAGCCGAGCAACTTAAAAAAGGGCATTTTAATCCTTCTGGTCTCGACATTGGGTTATTTGATTTATGTCGTTGTCGCAAGATTATTTAATGTATCTGGATGGTCCGCCCTGTTGCCGCAGGCGATCGGGATGGTCATTGGAGGGGTCATTTTAACCTATAAGCACAAGCCCTTTAATAAGTATGCCATCCGAAATATTCTCCCGGGCTTAATCTGGGCAGGGGGAAATATGTTTTTGTTTATTTCTCAGCCGAAAGTCGGCGTTGCCACAAGCTTTTCTCTCTCTCAAATGGGAATTGTCATCTCGACGCTTGGCGGTATTTTCATCCTGCGTGAAAAGAAATCAAAACGCCAGCTGATTGCGATTGCGATCGGGATTGCACTGATTATTGCGGCTGCCGTATTTTTAGGGATCGCCAAAACGAATTCATAACAGTTAAGGAGGATGAATATGTATCCGGATTTAAAAGGAAAAGTCGTCGCTATCACAGGAGCTGCTTCAGGATTAGGAAAGGCAATGGCCATTCGCTTCGGCAAGGAGCAGGCGAAAGTGGTCATCAACTATTACAGTAATAAACAGGATCCAAACGAGGTAAAAGAAGAGGTCATCAAGGCGGGCGGTGAAGCCATTGTCGTCCAAGGAGACGTAACGAAAGAGGAAGATGTGAAAAACATCGTTCAAACAGCGATTAAAGAGTTCGGCACACTCGATATTATGATTAATAATGCCGGTCTTGAAAATCCCGTGCCGTCTCATGAAATGCCGCTCAAGGATTGGGAAAAAGTCATCAGCACGAACTTAACGGGCGCCTTTTTAGGAAGCCGTGAAGCGATTAAATATTTTGTTGAAAACAATATAAAAGGAAATGTCATTAATATGTCGAGCGTACATGAAGTGATTCCGTGGCCATTATTTGTTCACTATGCGGCAAGTAAAGGCGGAATCAAGCTGATGACAGAAACATTGGCGCTGGAATATGCGCCGAAAGGCATTCGTGTCAACAATATCGGGCCAGGCGCGATCAACACGCCAATCAATGCTGAAAAATTTGCTGATCCTAAGCAGAGAGCAGATGTAGAAAGCATGATTCCGATGGGATATATCGGTGAACCGGAGGAAATTGCGGCAGTGGCAGCCTGGCTTGCTTCGAAGGAAGCCAGCTACGTCACAGGCATTACGTTATTCGCGGACGGCGGTATGACACAATACCCTTCCTTCCAGGCAGGACGCGGATAAATCAAAAAAAGCGACCCAGAACTCATCTGGATCGCTTTTTGTTTAGTCGCGCTTTTTCTTTACAAGAGCTGCAACAGATAAAATAATGGCTGCCGCAGACAGCACAATCGCTGTGATATCAAGAGCCGATGAACCTGAGTCTGCAGAAGCAGAATCATCTTTCGTTTGAGTGGCGCCATGCTCATCTGTTACTTCTTTGGCTGCGGTGATTTTTGTAATGGCATGAGGCGTATCCGCATCTTCATCGCCTGTCCATTCAACAATGCTGCCGTCTCTGTAATATTGATAGGCATCCCAAGCGGCTTCCTCCGCTTTATCAGGGTTTTTGGCAACAAAGGTAAACTGCTGGAACTGGCCTTCCTGAATGCCTCCGTCAGTGGCTTCCCACGTCACGGACACTGATTTGTCGTCGTGTTTGGCAGTAGACACCTTCCACCCCGGAACCGGTTCGTATTGCTGGAACTCAACATTCTTTGGCATTTTTAAAACAACCTTTGTTGTCGGCTGGTTTTTTTCGGAAGGAACCTTCATTGTGTAGGTCTCCCATGAGCCTGCGGCGGATTCAGCCGGTTTTACAGACACGTGCGCGCTGGCAGGCGCCGTAAAGAATAAAAGAGAGCCGATAACAGCTGGACATAGTGTGAATAGGATTTTTTTCAACAACTCAAACACTCCTTTAATTTGTCTTTGTAAACATGATATTGATTTCGTTAAAGTCGCCGGTCAGTCCGTGGACTTTGATCTTCCAGTTTCCCTTTTCATTAATGGACAGGTTTTCAGTCTGGAAGATGCCATCTGTTTTTTCCTTCAATTGAAACGTGCTTTTGTTTTTATTGCCTGACAGTCCCGTTTTATAAACGGTCAAGGTGATTTGCTGAATGTTTTTTACTGGGTCTCCGCTATGATCGGTAACCCTGAGTTCAAACTCGTTTTTGCCGGGCTGGTTCGGGCTGATACTGAGAGAAACACTTTGCCCGTTTTCAATCGCTTTGGTTTGATAAAACGGTTCCGGTGCAGGCTCAGGCGGACTTGGCAGACTTGTAAATATGGCAGCTGTGATCAGGACAGCGATGCCGATTGCCCATTCCGCTTTTAGCGTGCGGGTGATTTTGGACCCCTGCCGTTTTCTGATGAGCAGAAAATGAATACCGCCCAGAATCAGCATCAAAACAAACAGTCCGCTTTTGACTAACAAGGCTTGGCCATACGCCGTATGGAACAGTGAATCCATTGACCGAATGATGAAAAATCCATTGAGCAAGCCCGAGAACAAAATGACACCGACTGCTGTGAGCGCCCATGGAGAGAACCGTTTCACCGTCTCCCAAGCAAGCGTTTTGTCCGGCTGTCTCCACTCCTGTGACAGCAGTAAAACGATAGTTGCTATTCCGCCGATCCAGATGGAGGCGGCCGATAAATGAAGGAAATCCATCAGGATACCGACTGTCTTTTCTTCAACAACAGCGGCATGTCCGGTAAACGCTTTGGCAAGCAGGAGACCGAAAAAGAAAATAAGCGGCGCCGTCCAATAGGCGAAGGACGCAAAACGCTTTTTGCGTAACACTGGGATGGCAGACAGGACAAGCAGTACATACAGCACGGCCTGAATCATCCAAATTGTGCCTCCCGCGGTTTCAAACAGCGTCTCCTTCATGTACCCCGGCTGAAAGGCATTGCCCCAGCCGCCGCCTGCATTCGCTTTTGTCTGTATCGGAAGCTGAAGCAGGAGCGCCAGCCCCAGCACAGTGACTGAGATGACAAGCATACGCTTCGTCCGTTTGGCGAATTTTTTTCCGTCCCCTTTATACCAGAAGAGATGGAAGAAAACGGTCCCGATAAACAGAGAAAAGGCTGTATACAGAATGGCGCGGTCTGCTGCTGTTCCCGGATTCAGGGCTGAGCCTGATGTTTTCTGGCTGCTGGACCCTCCATCCGCTTTTCCGATGCTGAACGGGATGACGCCGGAAACAGGGTGCCCGTCTGCCGAAACGGCATTCCATTCCGCTCTGTACACGTCATGAGGCAGATTTTTTTTCAGCTTCACGGTCATGATGTGATTGTTGTCTTTTTTGATTTCTGTTTTGTCCGTATCCACCCGGTCGCCGTCTGAATTATAGACTTTAATGTAGTGAAAGCCCTCTTCAACCGGTTCATTAAATTCAATTTCCACCTCTGCGGGAGCGCTTTTTAATTCACTGTTTTCTCCGGGCGAAGATTTGACAATATAGGCGTGAGCAAAGCTTGTTTTCGGCAGGAAAACAAGAAAAAGCAGAAGTATGATCCACCATCTGTTTCGTTGCATTACTCAGACACCACCTTCCGCTAATTATATTGTGTTATTTCTTGGTGCAGGTGCAGCGCTTTTTTCTGTCCCTCAGCATGTCTTCCAGCGCTTGATCGAAGGTGCGGACGGCTCCGCCAAAGCCTTTTTGAAAACGTTCAGCATGGTCAAGAGTCGCAAACGGTATGGCCTGCGGCTGGCAGCAGTGCAGATTTAATTCAGCGTTTACAACAAAATAAGCCGAAGCGGCACTGACCGTAGTTTGTAACAGAAAGTCTTTGCAAATCAAATGAGAAACCTCTTCCGTTTTATCTGCATACCGCAAAAACGCGCAATGTGCGCAGCACAGCTGTTCAATGTCTTGTGTCACCGTGATCAGCTGGACCGAATAAGCGTGATTGGCCGGCTTTAGGCAATAGCTGCACGTGTGATCAGCCTGAAGCGCACGGGCTGGGAGCGTGATGCCGCCGGCCGTTTTTATCACCTGGTTTGATTGGACAAGCTGATTGACATCTCTGTATACTGTCATTTCTGACACACCGAACCGTTGACTGATATCAGAAATTCTGAGCGCGCCTTCTTTTTTCAGCCACTCAAGTATGTGCTGCTGTCTATTAATCGGAAGCATTCATACATCCCCTTCATTAAGATCTTCTTAAGCGTAGAGGATTTCAAAGACCGAGACAAGTATGCTGATGATAAAAAATGTGAAAATGTGTTGAACAGTAACAAAACGAAACAGAATGGTCTCTGGTATAATGGACATATGAATGGAGAGTGAAAATACCATATGAAAGAAACAGTATGCCCGAACTGCGGCAAACCTTTGACAGGCGACATGGTCAGATCGTCAAATGTCCCGTGCCAATTTCGCTGCGGACACTGCCGGGAACGGCTTTACGAATATAAAGTATCAGCTCCGATTATGATTGTGTCTTTGGCACTCATTGTGCTGCTTATTTATCTTTTGATGCTCCTTCGCAATGCGGCAGGCTCAATGGTTCCGGCCGTTCAGCATGTGCCGATGGCTGTTTTTGCGCTTGTGTGCGCCTATCCTGTATTTATTGTGAGTGAACGGATGATCGCGAAGTATGTGATTCAAAACGGCAAGATTATTTATAGAGGAAAGAGAAAAGGCTCCTAAAACAGGAGCCTTTTTATTTTTAAAAAATTGTCACACCCATGTGCCAAAGTCCTCTTTACTTTCAATTGTGCACACACTGTAAGCGTTTTAATATAGAGTCAAAGGGAAGCATCATTCTCTGACATTATCATTCTTTTAGCGACAAACAAAACAGGGAGGGTTTATATATGCAGCAAGAACAGCAGCAAGGCGGCATGAAAGTGAAAGTTCAGCGCTTTGGCAGTTATTTGAGTGGAATGATCATGCCGAATATCGGCGCGTTTATCGCGTGGGGCATCATTACCGCTTTGTTTATTCCGGCGGGATGGTTTCCGAATGAGCAGCTGAATACGCTGGTCAGCCCGATGATTACGTATTTACTGCCGCTTTTGATAGCGTATACAGGCGGAAAAATGATTTACGACCACCGCGGCGGAGTCGTCGGTGCGACGGCGGCAATCGGGGTAATTGTCGGGTCGGATATTCCGATGTTTCTAGGCGCGATGATAATGGGGCCGCTGGGCGGATATCTCATTAAGCAAACTGATAAATTATTCAAGGACAAAGTAAAGCAAGGCTTTGAGATGCTGATTAACAATTTTACGGCAGGAATTGTCGGCGCGGCTTTAACGATTCTCGCGTTTTATGCGATCGGCCCAGTCGTTCTGACGTTAAATAAATTACTGGCAGCCGGTGTAGAGGTCATTGTACACGCTAACTTGCTGCCTGTTGCAAGCGTTTTCGTGGAACCGGCGAAGGTCTTGTTCCTAAATAACGCGATCAACCACGGTATCTTAAGCCCGATTGGAATCGAGCAGGCAGCCAATACTGGAAAGTCAATTCTGTTTTTAGTAGAAGCAAACCCTGGACCGGGGCTTGGCATTTTGCTCGCGTATATGTTCTTTGGAAAAGGATCTTCAAAATCAACGGCTCCTGGAGCAGCAATCATTCATTTCTTCGGGGGGATTCACGAAATTTACTTCCCGTACATTTTAATGAAGCCGGCATTGATTCTGGCAGCGATTGCAGGCGGAGCAAGCGGACTCCTAACGTTCTCTATCTTTAACGCGGGTCTAGTTGCAGCATCGTCACCAGGCAGCATTATCGCATTGATGGCCATGACGCCAAGAGGCGGATACTTCGGCGTGCTGGCAGGCGTATTGGTCGCTGCAGCCGTTTCGTTCATCGTATCAGCTGTGATCCTGAAATCTTCAAAAGCAAGCGAAGAAGACCTCGCAGCGGCAACAGAAAAAATGCAGTCCATGAAGGGGAAGAAAAGCCAAGCTGCCGCTGCTTTAGAGGCAGAACAAGCAAAAGCGGAGGAAGCGTCTGAACTGTCTCCTGAAAGCGTCAATAAAATTATTTTCGCATGTGACGCCGGAATGGGCTCGAGCGCGATGGGGGCTTCAATTTTAAGAAACAAAGTCAAAAAAGCTGACCTGGATATCAGCGTGACCAACACGGCGATTAACAATCTGCCGAGCGATGCGGATATTGTCATTACCCACAAAGACTTAACAGATCGAGCAAAGGCAAAGCTGCCAAATGCGACGCACATATCAGTGGAGAACTTCTTAAACAGTCCGAAATATGACGAGCTTATTGAAAAGCTAAAAAAGTAATCTCATAGAAAGAGAGTGATACTCATGCAAGTACTCGCAAAAGAAAACATCAAACTCAATCAAACGGTTGCAACAAAAGAAGAAGCGATCAGATTGGCGGGCCAAACGCTGATTGACAACGGCTACGTGACAGACGATTATATTGAAAAAATGTTTGAACGGGAAGAAACATCTTCTACCTTTATGGGGAATTTTATTGCCATCCCCCACGGCACAGAAGATGCCAAAAGCGAAGTGCTTCACTCAGGGATTTCAATCATTCAAATTCCTGGCGGAGTAGAGTATGGAGAAGGAAACACAGCCAAAGTCGTATTCGGCATTGCCGGAAAAAATAACGAGCATTTAGACATTTTGTCTAACATCGCCATCATCTGCTCAGAAGAAGAAAACATTGAACGCCTGATTTCTGCGAAAAGCGAAGAAGATTTGATCGCGATTTTCAACGAGGTGAACTAGCATGATTGCCTTACATTTCGGTGCGGGAAATATCGGGAGGGGCTTTATCGGTGCGCTGCTTCACCACTCCGGCTATGAAGTGGTGTTTGCGGATGTAAATGACACGATGGTCGGCCGCCTTAATGATAAACGGGCATACACTGTTGAACTCGCAGAAGAAGGACGTTCGTCAGAGGTGATCGGCCCGGTCAGCGCCATCAACAGCGGCAGCCAGCCGGAGGAGCTGTATCGGCTGATCAATGAGGCGGCGCTCATCACGACGGCTGTCGGCCCGAATGTATTGAAGCTGATTGCCCCGTCTATCGCAGAAGGCTTAAGACGAAGAAGCTCTGCTGACACACTGAATATCATTGCCTGTGAAAATATGATTGGCGGAAGCAGTTTCTTAAAAAAAGAAGTATACAGCCACTTAACAGAGGCGGAACAGGAGGCTGTCGGCAACACTGTCGGATTCCCGAATTCCGCGGTTGACCGGATCGTGCCGATTCAGCATCATGAAGATCCGCTCAAAGTGTCGGTTGAGCCGTTCTTTGAATGGGTCATCGACGAATCAGGCTTTATAGGGGAAACACCGGCAATAAAAGGCGCGCTGTTTGTTGATGATTTAACGCCGTATATCGAACGAAAGCTGTTTACCGTTAATACCGGCCATGCTGTAACGGCCTATGTCGGCTATCAGCGCGGATTAAAAACGATAAAAGAAGCGATCGATCATCCGGAAATCCGCCGTGTTGTTCACTCAGCGCTGCTTGAAACCGGTGATTATCTCATCAAAACGTATCATTTTAAGCAATCAGAACACGAGCAATATATTAAAAAAATCATCGGCCGCTTTGAAAATGAATTCATCACCGACGATGTGACCCGTGTGGCGAGATCGCCGCTCAGAAAGCTTGGAGAAAATGACAGGCTTGTAGGTCCGGCGAAGAAAATCAAAGAGCCGAATGCGCTGGCTGAAGGCATTGCTGCGGCGCTGCGATTCGACTTTGCCGGTGATCCGGAAGCGGTCGAACTGCAAGCGCTGATCGCGGAAAAAGGATACAGCGGAGTGCTTCAGGAGGTGTGCGGTATTCCGTCTCATGAACCGCTGCATGCCATCATTTTAAAAAAACTGAATCAATAACCGGACCCGTGACTATACGTCACGGGCTTTTTTTACCATCTCGCAATCTAGTATAATAGAAAACGCTTACGATAACAGGGGGAGGAGAATGGCGATGAAACAATTCGAGATTGCGGCAATACCGGGAGACGGAGTAGGAAAAGAAGTTGTAGCCGCTGCTGAGAAAGTGCTTCACACAGCAGCTGAGGTTCACGGAGGGTTGTCATTCTCATTTACGTCATTTCCATGGAGCTGTGACTATTACATGGAGCACGGCGAAATGATGCCTGAGAACGGAATACATACGCTTACTCAATTTGAAGCGGTTTTCTTGGGAGCGGTCGGAAATCCGAAACTGGTTCCCGACCATATTTCCTTATGGGGGCTGCTGCTGAAGATCCGGAGAGAGCTTGAGCTTTCTATTAATATGAGACCGGCCAAACAAATGGCCGGCATCACGTCGCCGCTGCGGCATCCGAACGATTTTGATCTAGTGGTGATTCGCGAGAACAGTGAAGGTGAATACAGTGAAGTCGGCGGACGCATTCACAGGGGTGACGATGAAATCGCCATCCAAAATGCCGTGTTTACGAGAAAAGCAACAGAACGTGTCATGCGTTTTGCCTTCGAATTGGCGAAAAAACGGAGCGGCCATGTGACAAGTGCGACAAAATCTAATGGCATTTATCACGCGATGCCGTTTTGGGATGAAGTCTTTCAGCAGACTGCGGCTGATTACAGCGAGATTGAAACGTCATCCCAGCATATTGATGCGTTGGCCGCTTTTTTTGTGACACGTCCGGAAACGTTTGATGTCATTGTGGCGAGCAACCTGTTCGGTGATATTTTAACCGACATCAGCTCGAGCCTGATGGGAAGCATTGGCATTGCGCCGTCTGCGAACATTAACCCGTCCGGCAAGTACCCATCCATGTTCGAACCGGTTCATGGCTCAGCTCCGGATATTGCCGGCAAAGGTCTTGCCAACCCAATCGGCCAGATTTGGACAGCGAAGCTGATGCTTGACCATTTTGGAGAGGAAGAACTGGGGGCAAAGATCCTCAATGTGATGGAGCGAGTCACGGCTGACGGCATTAAAACACGCGACATTGGCGGACAAAGCACGACGGCTGAGGTTACTGACGAAATTTGTGTGCGTATAAGAAACTTATAAACATGCAGGCCGGGACGAATGGTTGCCCCGGCCGTTTACAAAAATTTCAACAGATCACTAACCAAGAAGATCCAAATGCTGTATAATGACATGGAATTCTTAGGAAAGTATCAGGTGGAAGAAGTTGAACGCAAAAACGATCACATTAAAGAAAAAATTAAAAACCAAATGGATTGTACTCAGTACTGCATGTATTCTAGCTTTCATTTTCATGATCAGAATGGCGTTTTATATGCCCTATCTCGTTGAAGGTTCATCAATGGCTCCGACGCTAAAAGACTCAGAACGAATGTTGGTTGACAAAGCAGCCAAATATACAGGCGGGTTTCATAGAGGCGACATCATCGTGATTCATGACGAAAAGAGCGGCCGTTCATTTATAAAACGGTTAATCGGTTTGCCTGGCGACTCAATTATCATGAAGGATGATCAGCTATACATAAACGGTAAGAAAGTCGACGAACCGTATCTAAAGGAACATAAACAAGAAATGCAGGCGTCAGGGGAAAATCTCACGAGTGATTTTGAAGCTGATGTTCCTGCCGGCAAATATTTTGTAATGGGAGATAACCGTCTCAATTCGGTGGACAGCAGAAACGGAATGGGGATGCCTTCTGATGAAGATATCATTGGTACGGAGTCTCTTGTCTTTTATCCGTTCAGTGAGATAAGAGTAGCAAAATGAATACATACGCAAAAAAGAGATAATGCTTGAAAGAAAGGGTGGAGAATGATGAAACCATATATGCTGCCTCACCGCTACCCATTTTTATTGATTGACGGCGTGACGGAAAGTGAGCCCGGCAAGCATGCGGCTGCTTATAAGCTGGTCAGTGAGAACGACTGGTTTATCACTGACACGCAAACGGAAATGCCGTTTTCACTTGTGATTGAAGCACTTGCGCAAACCGCGGCTTTTACAGGAATTACAGATGAGAACAGCTTGGGCTTATTGTCTTCCGTGAAGAAAGCGGAAAAGCTGGGCGCGGCCATACCCGGTGACCGGCTTGATCTTACGTTTGAAGTCACGCGCAACCGGCGCGGGTTTGTGTTTGGACATGCCAAGGCGTCAGTGGGCGGGCAGCCTGTTGCTGAAGCTGAAATCGGCATCTATATTGAAAAATGAAAAAAACCCTTCACTACGATTTGTGAGGGGTTCTATTATTTCGTATCGTAATCCCGTTCGCTTTGTGAGTCATCTCGTTGCTGCCGCTTTTGTTTTTCATCATTCATGTTTTCCTTCAGCTCTTCATTCGGTATCGGATCGGTCAAGTCATTATGTTCGGGGTTTTCATTTGGGCGGTTCTGCTGTTTTCTTTCTTTCATGTTTTTATCACCTCACCATTTGTTTTCCTCTAATGTCTCCACTTGAAACATGTGAAATGGCTGTTTTGTTCCGCTGGGTATAATGTATTAGAATAGAATCAGAACAACTAAAAGATAAAGAGAGGTACATATATGTCTGTTCAAAGAGAAGATGTGAATATCAAGCTGATTGCTATTGATATGGACGGAACACTGCTGAATGACGAGCAGCTGATTTCAGACGAAAACCGCAACGCGATTCGTGAGGCGGAGGATAAAGGCGTTTACGTGGTCATCAGTACGGGCCGGACGCTGATGACGTGCCGGGAGCTGGCTGAGTCGCTGAAGCTGTCGTCTTTTTTAATCACGGCTAACGGAAGTGAAATCTGGGATTCGAATTTTAATTTAGTGGAACGCAAGCTGCTCCACACGGATCACATCAAAATGATGTGGGATTTGCGGAATAAGCACAACACTAATTTCTGGGCTTCAACTGTTAACAAAGTGTGGAGAGGCGAGTTCCCGGAAAACATCACTGATCATGAATGGCTCAAATTCGGATTTGACATAGAGGATGACGACATCCGAAACGAAGTGCTGGCAGAGCTCAGAAAAAATAAAGAGCTCGAAATCACAAACTCAAGCCCGACAAACATCGAGGTCAACGCGCTCGGCATCAACAAAGCCGCAGCCCTTGCGAAGGTTTCTGAAAAACTCGGCTTTACGATGGAAAATGTCATGGCGATGGGCGACAGCCTGAATGATATCGCGATGATCAAAGAAGCCGGGCTGGGCGTAGCGATGGGCAATGCTCAAGACGTCGTGAAGGAAACGGCTGATTGGATCACTGATACAAATATAGAAGATGGCGTCGCTAAAGCGATACGCCATTGGGTACTATAAGAAAAGAGTCCTGAGATAAGGACTCTTTTCTTTTTTTATCAGGGAGATTTTCTTCTAGGACCATGGTAGGTTTTCTAACAAAGTTATTTCACAAACTGATATGATTGAATATAATGAAATAAAGTTCAAAAATTCGGAATAGTCGTTCCGAATTTCGGAACAATAAAATACATAAAGCAATCGTTTGCTTGGCAGGAGGGATTCTGTGTTTCAAGTTGATTTAAATTGTGATTTAGGGGAAAGCTTCGGAGCCTATACGATAGGTCTTGATCAAGATATTTTAGCGTTTGTCACTTCAGCGAATGTCGCATGCGGATTTCATGCAGGGGATCCAAGTGTCATGCGGAAAACAGTTGCCCTTGCTGCTGAAAAAGGCGTGAAAATCGGCGCTCACCCGGGACTACCGGATTTGCTCGGCTTCGGCCGCCGAAATATAGCGATTTCTCCAGAGGAAGCATATGATCTTGTGGTTTATCAAATTGGCGCCTTGTCAGGGTTTTTAAAAGCGGAAGGACTTCACATGCAGCACGTCAAGCCGCACGGCGCTTTGTACAATATGGCCGCAGTCGATCAGAAGCTATCGGACGCCATTGCAAAAGCTGTCTACAAGGTCGATCCAGGACTGATTCTTTTCGGCCTTGCTGAGAGCGAGCTTGTAAAAGCAGGAGAACGGATCGGGCTTCAAACAGCAAGTGAAGTGTTCGCCGACAGAACATACCAAGCGGACGGCACACTGACACCGCGTTCTCAGCCTGATGCGCTGATTGAAAGCGACGATGCCGCTGTCAGCCAGGTGATCAAAATGGTAAAAGAGGGAGCGGTCAAATCCCAGCAAGGGCATGATGTGTCCTTAAAAGCAGATACGGTTTGCATTCACGGAGACGGTGCCCATGCGCTGACGTTTGCGCAAAAAATACGAAAAGAGCTTAAAGCGGCCGGAATCGAAGTGACTGCTATTTCAGCGCAGAAGTAATCAGAAGGAGGAAAATAGATGGAGCAGCAGAAAAAAACAGCAGGGAAAAAAACGGGCAGCTGGTCATTGCTGATGGGGGCCGCCTTCTTAATGGCGACATCAGCAATCGGCCCGGGATTCCTGACACAAACCGCAACATTCACAAACACACTCGCAGCAAGCTTCGGTTTTGTTATTTTAATTTCTATTATTTTGGATATCTTCGCTCAAACCAACGTATGGCGCATCATTGCGGTCTCAGGAAAAAGGGGTCAGGAGATTGCGAATATGGTGCTTCCCGGACTGGGATATTTTATCGCAATTCTCGTCGTGCTTGGCGGACTTGCCTTTAATATCGGGAATATCGGAGGGGCTGGGCTCGGACTTCAAGTCTTGTTCGGCATTACACCAGAAACAGGCGCCTTAATCAGCGCCGTCATCGCCATTCTGATTTTTGTCATTAAGGAAGCAGGAAAAGCGATGGACCGTTTTACGCAAATCGCGGGTTTTGTCATGATTATTTTAACTGTCTTTGTTGCGGTCACCACAGCGCCGCCGGTCGGACAGGCTGTGGCTAACACGTTTGTCCCTGAACATATCAGTATATTTGCAATTGTCACATTAGTTGGCGGAACCGTCGGGGGATATATCACATTTGCCGGCGGACATCGTTTGCTTGATGCAGGGATTAAAGGCAAGGAATCCATCCCCCAGGTGACAAAAAGCTCAGTTATCGGCATTTTAATTACATCCATCATGCGGATCGCCCTTTTCTTAGCTGTGCTCGGCGTTGTTTCAAAAGGCCTGCACATTGACGAAAGCAACCCGGCGGCCTCTGTGTTCCAGCTGGCAGCGGGAAATGTCGGTTATAAAATCTTCGGATTGATCATGTGGTCAGCGGCCATTACGTCTGTTATCGGGGCCGCTTATACATCTGTTTCATTTTTTAAAACCTTTTCTCCAAAAATTGAAAAGAATTCACGCGGCATTATTATCGGATTTATTGTCGTTTCTACATTAGCTTTCGTCACTATCGGCCAGCCGGCGAAAATTCTTGTGCTTGTCGGATCTCTGAACGGTTTGATTCTGCCGATTGCGCTTGGAACGCTGCTTATTGCCGCATATAAGAAAAACATTGTCGGTGATTATAAGCATCCGCTTTGGCTGACAGGCTCAGGTGCACTGGTTGTCATCGTCATGGCGATTATGGGCGTCTACACGTTATTTACACAACTTCCTCAATTGTGGAGCTGATAAGAGTGGATCATTTGAACAAGATGGCGCCAAGAGATGTACGCGCGCTTATACGAGAGGGGAAAATAAACGGGCCGACCGCCGGAATGTCCGGCGGCTATGCTCAAGCGAACCTTGTGATTTTGAAAAAAGATCTGGCATTTGACTTTCTGCTGTTTTGCCAGCGGAATCCAAAACCCTGTCCGGTGCTGGATGTGACGGAATCCGGTTCGCCTGTGCCGTCGCTTGCAGCGCCAGATGCGGATATCAGAACGGATTTTCCAAAATACCGTGTATACAGGCACGGTGTTTTGACAGATGAGGTATCTGATATTACGCCATATTGGGAGGACGATTTTGTCGGCTTTCTGATCGGATGCAGTTTCTCTTTTGAACAAGCGCTGATCAATAATGGAATACCCGTCAGACATATCGACGAGGGGACGAACGTTCCAATGTACAAAACGAATATAGATTGTGTTCCGGCGGGGCCGTTTCATGGACAGTTGGTTGTCAGTATGAGACCGGTTCCTGAACGGCTCGCTGTACGCGCCGCACAGGTGACCTCGCGTTTTCCGGCTGTGCACGGAGGACCGATTCATATCGGCAATCCAAAAGCGATCGGCATACAGGATTTGAGCAATCCAGATTTCGGAGATGCCGTTTCTGTTCGTGAAGGCGAGGTTCCTCTATTTTGGGCATGCGGGGTAACTCCGCAAGCTGTGACTATGAATGTAAAACCTGAAATGGTCATCACACATGCGCCGGGGCATATGCTCATCACAGATATTCGAGACGAGTCGCTTGCGGTGCTGTAACCTCTCGTCCTCTTGATGAACGAGAAATAAACGAGGTGAGAAAGATGACTGAACGATTACAAATCGAACAGCTCGGTGATTCTGCAATGATGATCCGATTTGGAGAAGAAATAAGCGAGCAAGTAAACGGTCTTGTCCATGCCGCTGCCGCTTATATAGAAGAACAGCCGTTTCCGGGATTCATTGAATGTATCCCGGCTTTTACGAGTCTTACCGTATTTTATGATATGTATGAAGTGTATAAGCATTTGCCTCAAGGCATCAGCTCGCCTTTTGAGAAGGTGAAACGCGATGTTCATGAGCGGCTCGGAGAATTAACGGCTGATTATGAAAGCAGCCGCCGCGTCGTTGAAATTCCCGTCTGCTATGGCGGTGATTTCGGGCCTGATTTAGAAGAGGTGGCGAAGATCAATCATCTCACACCCGAAGAAGTCATTGAGATTCATACAGGCGGCGAATATGTGGTGTATATGCTGGGCTTTGCACCGGGGTTTCCTTTCCTAGGCGGGATGTCCAAACGCATTGCAGCTCCAAGGAAATCATCGCCAAGACCATCGATTCCCGCCGGTTCAGTCGGAATTGCGGGACTGCAAACAGGCGTTTATCCGATTTCGACACCGGGCGGCTGGCAGCTGATCGGCAAAACGCCGCTGGCTCTATTCCGGCCGCAGGAAAACCCGCCAACGTTATTAAGAGCAGGAGATATGGTTACATTTGTCCGCATCTCAGAGGATGACTATCACGCCTATAAGGAGGAGTCCAATTGAGCATGAAAGTGTTAAAGCCCGGACTGCTCACAACGGTTCAGGATATAGGCAGAACGGGGTATCAAAAATACGGCGTGCTGGCTAGCGGCGCCATGGACACGGTGTCGCTTCGAATTGCCAATCTGCTGATCGGAAACAGCGAAAAAGAAGCCGGCCTTGAAATTACGCTGATGGGTCCCGGCCCGTCGCTTTATGTGTCAGAACCAATGCTGATTGCCGTAACAGGAGCGGACTTTACCCTGCGTGTGAATGATGAGGAAGCGCCTCTTTGGAAACCTGTACTCGTTAAGGGAAACAGCACGGTCACCTTCGGCCCCTGCAAACTCGGCAGCCGCGCTTATTTGGCGACAGCCGGCGGCTTCAATGTACCTGCTGTGATGGAAAGCAAAAGCACGTATGTCAGAGCGGGCATCGGCGGATTTCGCGGAAGAGCGCTTCAGAAGGAAGATGAACTGCCGATCGGAGAGATGTCATCTCTTTCGAAAACCATCGTCTCCCGCTTGAGCCAACACCTTGGCCAGCGAGGGTTTGCGGCGCCGAACTGGTCAGTCAGCCGATACAGATTTCTGCCGTTAAAAAAGAATCCGGTGATCCGAGTGCTGGAAGGAAAACAATTCTCTTTTTTCACAGAAGAATCGCAAACGCGGTTTTACGAAGAAACGTTTCGTGTCACTCCGCAGTCCGATCGTATGGGCTACAGGCTCAAAGGGGAACCGCTTGAATTGAAGGCGCCGCTTGAGATGGTGTCAGAGGCGGTGACATTTGGAACAGTTCAGGTGCCGCCTGACGGCAATCCGATTATCCTGCTTGCAGACCGGCAGACGACGGGAGGTTATCCGAGGATCGCTCACATCATTTCAGCTGATCTTCCGATTGCCTCGCAAATCATGCCGGGTGAGCACGTCCAATTTGAGCCTGTATCCCTTCAGGAAGCGGAAGCGCTTTTCATTGAACGGGAAGCGCATCTCAAAGAACTGAAAACAAGAATGAAAATGGAATGGCTGACATAACAAAGGGGATGGAATGATGCAGAATAAAAACAAAACCGTAGTGAAATCTATGGCGCTGCTCAATTTGTTTTTGCATGAACCAAGCCTGACTTTAAGCGAACTCGTTTCCCTGTCAGGAATGCCGAAAACCTCTGTTCACCGAATGGTCAGCTCACTGGAAGAAATGGGGTTCCTCAATCGAGACCCATCCGGCGTTTATACGCTTGGACTGGTGTTTTTGGAATTCGGACAGCTTGTCGCGGACAGACTCGATATCAGAAAAATAGCCAAGCCTGTGATGGAAGAGCTTTGCCGTGAAGTAGATGAAGCCGTTCATTTGATCATGAGGGACGGAAATGAAGCGATCTACGTGGAGAAGATTGAAGGGACACAGACCGTTCGCCTGTACACTGCAATCGGCCGGCGTTCTCCTCTGTATGCCGGGGCATGTGCCCGGAGCATTTTGTCCTTTCTGCCCCGTGAAGAAATTGAAGCGTACATCAAACAGACAGAGCTCATTCCGATCGGTTCAGGGACCATTACAGATCCGTCAAAGCTTCTTGAGGCGATTGAGACCTCGGTGCAAAACGGCTATACCGTCAGCTATTCAGAACTCGAAAACTATACGGCCGCTATTGGCGCGCCGATTTTTAACCATCATCACCAGGTGGCGGCCGGCATCAGTATTGCAGGGTTTGAAGCGAGATTTACAGAAGACAGGCTGCCGTATTTAACGGAAAGGGTAAAACAAGCCGCTTTGCAGATTTCCAGAAAAATAGGGTATCCATAAGTAGCCGATCTTTTCTCTGCTGCGTACATTAACGTATCGACGTTCATGAGTGGAGGAAAGATCATGGTGCTTCAGTATACAGCGCTCGGAGATTCTTTAACGACGGGGAGAGGCTCTGGGCTGTTTTCTGCAGGATTTGTCCAGCGCTTCAGAGACATGATGGCAGCCGATCTGAAATCAAAAACAGCCGTATCGGTTTTCGCCAAATCCGGTCTTGATACAGAGGAAATCCTCGGGCTCCTGTCATATCCCTATGTGCAAAAACAAATTCAAGCCGCTGATATGATTACGATCACAGGGTGCGGAAATGATCTCATTGAATCTGTATTATCCTATCAATCTTCTCAGGATGAAACGATTTTCAGCCGTGCGTCCGCGCATTGTCATGAGAATTTTGAAAAGATGATTGCCCAAATCGCCAATATCAAAGGGTCAGATCCATCACCTTACGCCATCCGTGTTTTTAATTTATACAACCCGTTTCCCGACATTGGCATTGCTGATCAATGGATTACTTCATTTAATTCGCATTTGAAAACGCTGGCAACAGCACCTCATGTTAAAATCGCTGACGTTTACAGTGTCTTTAAAGGGAAAGAGCAGGAATACCTGTCTTTCGACGGTGTCCATCCGAATAGCAATGGCTATCAGGCAATGGCCGAAGTGCTCCGAGGAATAGGTTATCGAGAATTATCAGTTTCATAGAAAACGCGCCTGATCACTGGCGCGTTTTTTATATGAATTCAAATATTAAAAGAAACTTAAATTTCCCCGTCTCATGTTCTATATACAAAAAAAGTGCGCTAGAATAATGGAGGGCAAAGGCAAATATAGGCATAACGCTCAATATTTCGTATATAAGGAAGGATGGTCCTTTTGTTTCGCATTTTTAAAATGTCTTTTGCGGTTATCATTATCATACTGGCGCTTATCGCTTTTAACTATACGGAACACACCTCTGTTATCCAATCTGTCATGCTCGTTTTCCTGGGCGCTGTCATGTTTATTCAGGGGCTTGAAGAACGCAAAAAAGAAAACGACAGCTCAGGAGCATTTAACATCTATACTGCCGTTTTCGTTTGGTCTGTTTCTCTCATCGGTTTTACGCTTTATATGATATAAATCTATGATACATCCAGAAAATGCTCAACCGTCGGGAACGGCGTATAGAACCGATGCAGCAAGGCTTTCCACTCTTTGTACTCGGAAGACCCGCGAAAGCCTTCAGTGTGGTCCTCAAGCGTTTCCCACTCTACGAGCAGCAGGTACTTATGTGTTTCTTCCATACATTTTGATAAAGAATGTGTGATATAGCCCTTCATTCCGGCAATGATCGGCGCCGCCAGCCGGAACGCGTCCTCAAATTCTTGTTCAAGCCCCTCTTTAATATGAAGCATAGCTGCTTCTCTGACCATGTGATCCCTTCTTTCCTCTTTTCAAATAGTTTACAGGAAACGAAAGGAGATTTCTGCAAAAACGATGAACCTTTTCCTTCATTTTCAAAAAAATCTTGCACGTACTAATTCATTTAAGAGAAAATAACAAGTGGAAGGCAGGGGAAAGTCATGTGTAAAAAGTGTATTCTACTATTATTTCTATGTATCGGGCTGATCGGATTAATCGGATGCTCCAAAACAGATTCACCAGAGGACCGGATGGAAGCATTCGTAAAACAGTGGAACGATCAGCAATTCGATGACATGTATCAAAGCCTGACCAAAGATGTAAAAAAAGAAATCTCCAAAAAGGATTTCGTCAGCAGATATAAAACCATCTATGAGCAGGCAGGCGTAAAAAATCTGAAAGTCACTGCGGGAAAAGTGGACGAGGATGATAAAGACAATAAAACGATGAAGCACATCCCATACAAAGTCAGCATGGACACAAATGCGGGCAAAGTCAGCTTTAAAAATACCGCTGTGCTGAAAAAAGAAAAAACAGATGACGAGGAGTCATGGAATATAGATTGGGACCCATCGTTTATTTTCAAGCAGCTGGCTGATGACAAAACCGTTCAAATCGCCAGCATTGAACCGAAACGCGGCCAAATCTACGATAAAAACGGGAAAGGCTTAGCCGTCAACACAGATGTTCCGGAAATCGGAATTATTCCCGGAGAACTTGGCGATAAAAAAGAGAAAGTCATAAAAGAGCTCGCGAAAAAACTGGATGTAACTGAAGATGACATCAACCAGAAGCTGAAACAAAGCTGGGTCAAAGATGATTCATTCGTGCCGGTCAAAAAAGTAAAACCGGACGAAGAAAAGTTAGTGTCTGAAGTGACGGCATTAAAAGGCGTCACAAGAACAAATGTCAGCTCGCGCTATTATCCGTATGGCGAAAAAACAGCCCATCTGACAGGCTACGTTCGCGCGATTACGGCGGAAGAACTGAAGAAAAAGAAAGACGGAACATACAGCGATACGTCAAACATCGGAATCGCAGGTCTTGAAAATGTGTATGAAGACAAGCTCAGAGGCAAAACAGGATGGAAAATCTACGTTCCGCAAACCGGCGAAGTCATCGCTGAAACGAAAGCGAAAGACGGTGAGGATCTACATCTCACAATTGATATCAAAACGCAAACAAATCTTTATGACGAGCTGAAGGATGACAGCGGGGCGGCAGTCGCACTGCAGCCGCAGACAGGTGAAACACTGGCTCTTGTCAGCGCGCCTTCTTACGATCCAAACGGATTTATCTTCGGATGGAGCGATAAAGAATGGAAAAAACTAAACGAAGACAAAAACAATCCGTTTTCTGCGAAATTCAACAAAACATATGCACCAGGATCCACGATTAAACCGATCGCTGCTGCTATCGGCCTGAAAAACGGCACGCTTAAAGCCGCAGAGAAGAAAACAATCAAAGGGAAACAGTGGCAGAAAGATTCAAGCTGGGGCGGCTACTCTGTTACACGTGTGTCTGACAGCCTAGAGCAAGTGGATTTGGAACATGCCCTGATCACGTCAGACAATATTTACTTTGCGCAAAACGCGCTTGATATGGGAGCGGACACCTTTACAAAAGGCATGAAAACATTTGGGTTTGCAGAGGATATTCCATTTGAATTCCCAGTCCAGCAATCGTCAATCGCAAACGACAAGCTTGACTCAGACATTTTGCTTGCGGATACAGGGTACGGACAGGGACAAATGCAAATGTCTCCGCTTCACCTAGCGGCAGCTTACACGCCATTTGTCGATAATGGAGACCTCGTGAAACCGACGCTTATCAAGAAAGACTCACAAACCGCTGATGTCTGGCACAAACAAGTGCTCACGAAAGAAGGAGCCGCCGATATTACAAAAGGATTGAAAGGCGTAGTCGAAGATGAGCGCGGGTCAGCGTATCAGCCTGTCGTAAAAGGAATCACTGTGGCTGGAAAAACGGGAACAGCCGAGCTGAAAAAATCAAAAGATGATAAAGACGGCACCGAAAATGGCTGGTTCGTCGGCTATGACTATAAAAACAAAGACCTGCTTGTCGCGATGATGATTCAAAATGTTCAAGATCACGGCGGCAGTCACTACGTAGTCGAAAAAGCAAAAAAGCAATTTCAATCGAAATAAAACCTTTTTAACGGGAGTGAAAGGAAAAAGGGCGTCTGAGGCCGAATGATCTAGTAAGGGGCAAAAACCCGGTTTATAAAGAAAAGAGGGATTTTGCATGCAGCGTATTCATTTGGCGGAGGATCTTCAATTTTCAAGAGTGATACACGGGCTTTGGCGTCTGAATGAATGGAACTATTCAGACGCTGAGCTGCTCAGTCTCATTGAGTGGTGTGTCGATCAAGGCATCACCACCTTTGATCATGCGGATATTTACGGGGGCTACACGTGCGAAAAAGGGTTTGGAAATGCTCTTGCTCTTTCACCCGGATTAAGGGAAAACATAGAACTGGTCACAAAATGCGGCATCGTTCTTGAATCACCTGAGCGCCCTGCTCACAGATCGCACCATTATAATACAAGCAAAACACACATTCTCGCGTCTGTTGAACAGTCGCTTTTGAATCTCAGAACGGATTATATCGATGTGCTGCTGATTCACAGACCGGACCCGCTCATGGACCCGGAAGGAGTGGCTGAGGCGTTTCATGCGCTGAAAAGCTCCGGGAAGGTCAGATATTTCGGTGTGTCGAACTTTAAAGGCCATCAATATCGGATGCTGGAATCGTATCTGCCTGAAAAGCTTGTCACCAATCAGATTGAGCTATCCGCATATGAATTAGAAAATATTCAGGACGGCACATTGAACCTGTGTCAGGAAAAACGGATTTCCCCGATGGCCTGGTCGCCGCTTGCAGGCGGTAAAGTATTCGCCGGAAACACGGAAAAAGACCGGCGCATTCGCACGGCGCTTGAAACTGTTCAGGCTGAAATCGGTGCTGCCTCATTGGACGAGGTGATGTACGCATGGCTGTTCACGCATCCGGCCGGCATCATGCCGATTGTCGGAAGCGGAAAACGCGAGCGTATTTCCGCCGCGGTAAACGCCTTGGCGTATAAGCTTGATCAGGATCAGTGGTTCCGTATTTATACAGCCGTACAAGGCCACGATATACCATAAAGAAAAAGCATCAGCATAACGGCTGATGCTTTTTCAATATTGTCACACCGATTAGTGCCAAATTCCCATTTATAAGTGATTGAATCCTGTTTGAAAGCGTTTTATATTAATAAAGAAAACCTCTTTTTTTCCTCTTCCTATATCTCCATGCGACTTCATCCGCACATCACGAATGTCTGGAGGCCTTTTTATGTATATGACTGCAAGAGAACAAAAGCTTTTAAAGCATTTATTATTACTGAACCGATATGTAACCGTAACGGAGCTGGCTGAGCTGATGGAAGTGAGCACCAGAACCATTCACAGGGAGCTGAAATCAATCAAGCCGCTGATGGAGACTGTGGGGCTCAAGCTCGATAAACAGCCCGGCAAAGGCTTGAAGGCGGTAGGAAGTCCCGAAGATAAACAAAAGCTGCTCACCGAGCTGTCACATGAACAGCATGAATACAGCGCCGACGAACGAAAACTGCTGATTCTCTGTTCGCTATTAGAGTCCCAAGAACCGGTGAAACTGTACACGCTCGCTCATGATCTGCAGGTCACCAATGCTACGGTCAGCTACGATTTAGATGAGCTGGAGAAATGGATTTCTCCGTTCGGGTTAACACTGATCCGAAAAAGAGGCTTTGGCATCCAGCTCATGGGGCCGGAGAACGCGAAACGAAAAATTGTCGGCAATCTGATTGTGAACCGCCTCGATATCCAAATGTTTTTGGAAGCGGTTGAATTAAACATTAAAGGAAAAGCCGATTCCTCCGAGAAGATGTTCGGGGTTGTCAGCAAAGGCGAGCTGTTAAAAATGGAGCGGATTTTATTCCAGCTGAAAGAAAAAATCGCATTTTCTCTATCTGACAGCTCCTATATAGCGCTTGTCGTTCATCTGACGTTTGCGATCGAACGCATTAAACTGGGTGAGACGATCAGCATGGAAGAGAGCGAGCTTGATGAACTCAAGAGTGCTAAAGAATACAGCTCAGCTCTGGAAATCGCGGGCGAGCTTGAACGTGCTTTCGGCGTGACGATCCCGGAAGCGGAGGTCGGCTATATTACGATCCACCTGCGAAGCGCCAACCGCAAATACAAAACAGAATACAGAGCGCAGGAAATAGAGCTTGAAACAGCCCTGCAAACAAAACGGCTGATCGCTTTTATTTCAGAAAAAATCAGAATGGATCTGACGAAAAACTACTCTTTATATGAAGGCTTGATTGCCCATTTGGAGCCGGCCATCAGCCGCATGAAAGAAAACATCGACATCTATAATCCAATGAAGGAACAGATCAAGCGCGATTATTTTCTGCTGTATATGGCGATAGAAGAGGGCGTGGAAAAATTTTTCCCGGACATGTCCTTTTCTGATGATGAAATCGCCTTTATCGTTCTTCACTTCGGTTCAGCGCTTGAAATCAAAAAAGAAGAAGCAAAAGTGAAAGCGCTTGTTGTCTGCTCAAGCGGAATCGGTTCTTCGAAAATGCTTGCTTCGAGATTGAAGAAAGAGCTGCCTGAAATTGAATCGTTTGATATGTCATCACTGATCGAGCTGAAGGACCGCGACACTCATGCCTATGATATGATTGTCTCCACTGTGCCGATCCCTTATCAAAACATCGACTATATTATGGTCAGCCCGCTTTTAAATGAGGAAGACGCAAACCAGGTAAAGCAGTATATCAAGCGGAAAATCCCGCTCATTCTTGAGAAAAAAAGAAGCCCGAAGGAAGAAACGCGGCAAGCCGACATCCCTGACATGCTGGCAGCGGCGGAAAGCGTGGGACGATATATGGCGGTGATTCAAGACGTCTTGCGCCATTTTTCACTCACTGAAATGAAAACAAAGCCGGATCACGGCATGCTGCTGTTTGAGCTTTTTCAACAGCTGAAAAAGGATGGCCTCATCCGAGATCCGAAAAAAGCGGCGGATTGCCTTGCAGAACGCGAAAAACAAGGGGGATTGGGCATACCGGGTACAAACATGGCGCTTTATCATCTCAAAAATGATCATATCGTCCTGCCTTTTTTCAAAATGTATGACCTCAGCACATCTTTTGAAGTCAATGGCATGGACGGAAATACCCTCGATATGACAAGAATTCTCGTCATGATGGCGCCGGCCACATTATCAGCTGAAGGATCAGAGATTTTGAGTGCGATCAGCTCTGCCATTATTGAAAGCGGAGAAAGCATGGCGGGCTTTCAGGAGGAAGGGGAACGAGAACTGTATCAGCGTTTAAACCGCATCTTTTTCACATGGATGAAAGAAAAAAACATCCCGTAATCACCCAATTCACACGCCAAAAAAAGGCGTGTGTTTTTGTATGGATGCAGCACAAAATAAAAAAATGCGGGACTATTTTATCATTCTGTAATGGAATAATTCCAAAATGAAATAGTTTTACAAGTTATCTTTTTTGGGTTAAAATGGGTGAGGTAAGGAAGACAATCTAACAAATTATTGAAGATTCAAGAGAATATAGGAGATGACAATATGGAAACATTACAGCATCTGATTCTGCATGACATGCCGGATAGCGAAGAAATAGAAGCTGTAAAAAGCGGAGCCCACACACTGACATATGCAGCATATCACAAACGGATCAATCAGCTGGCGAATGCTCTGCTTCAAAAAGGAATTCAAAAAGGCGACCATGTGGCTTTGCTTTGCAAAAATGGCCACCCCGCATCAACCATTATGTTTGCCGCACTTGAAATCGGGGCCGTTGTAGTGCCCGTCAGCTGGCAGCTGAAACCATACGAGATGACAGGCATTTTAAAAGCAAGTAAACCGAAAGCATTGTTTTACGGAACGGAATTTAAAGAGATAATGGATGAAGTGCTGCCTGAGCTGTCTTCTGTCCGTTTGATCATGGAAACAGGAACAGCGTATGAGACGTCTCCAGTGTTTGAAGCGCTTTTTGCAGGACCTGATCATTTGCCGGAAGCAGAAACGGTTTCTCCGGATGATACAGCGCTTCTGATGTTTACGTCAGGGACAACAGGAAACCCGAAAAGATGCATGATCACCCATGGCGGTATATACAATTACGTATCAAAGTCAAATAGCTCAAGCGCACGAATGAAAAATCTGCGTTTTCTTGCGTGCCATCCGATTTATCATACAAGCGCGCTTATTTGTATCATGCTTGGAACGTTTGCGGGGACCACGTTTATTTTTACAAAGGATCAAGATCCCGTTCGTATGCTGAAGGTCATTGAAGAAGAAAAAATTCAAACGATTATGGCCCTTCCTGTGTTTTACACATATTTGCTTGAGGCGTGGGAAGAACATCAAACCGATCTGTCCTCGCTCATCATTTTGATGACAGGCGGAACAAAAGTGCCTAGCAGCCTGATTCAGCGGTATCTTGATATCGGCATCCAGCTCGCTCACGGTTACGGAAGCACAGAGGCTTGGGGAATCAGCACATGGGTTCCTGAAATGGGAATGGATAAAGCGGCCTCTGCCGGTAAACCCGTTGCTGATGTTCAAGTCAAGGTAGAAGATCCTGAGACGAGAGAAGAGCTGCCGCAAGGTGAAATCGGAGAAATCGTTGTGCACAGCCCATTCTTATTTAAAGGCTATGAGGAAAACCCTGAAGCGACAGCAAAAGTGCTGCAAAACGGCTGGTTCAGAACCGGAGATTCAGGCTACGTGGATGAGGACGGCTTTATCTTCATCACCGGACGCTACAAGGATGTCATTATTTACGGAGGCGACAATGTCTATCCTGATCAGGTGGAAGAAGTCATCCAGCAGATCCCGGGCATCCTTGAAACAGCAGTGGTCGGGATACCAGACCCGCTGTACGGAGAAAAACCAAAAGCCTTTATCGTCACTAACGGAACTCAGGAAATAACAGAAGCGGATGTCATTGCATTCTGTAAAGAACGCTTGTCCGCTTACAAAATTCCTGAAATCGAATTCGTAAAGGAACTTCCGAAAAATAATCTCGGCAAAGTGAAAAAAGACGTCTTGCGCAAGCAAGCCGTACATTCATAAAAGAAAAGCCCGTCATTTAGGGACTGACCCCCGTTTTTGAGACAGGGATCAAAACACCTTTTATACAGCCAATTGCCGATAGCTTATCGGTGATTGGCTGTTTAGTTTC
>NZ_JALNTO010000034.1:0-442 GCF_023161785.1 Bacillus sp. 2CMS4F | reverse complement strand
AGGCTCGGTAGCTCAGTTGGTAGAGCAACGGACTGAAAATCCGTGTGTCGGCGGTTCGATTCCGTCCCGAGCCACCATTTACAAATAAATATATTTTGGCGGTTGTGGCGAAGTGGTTAACGCACCAGATTGTGGCTCTGGCATTCGTGGGTTCGATTCCCATCAATCGCCCCAAATAAAATTGCGGGTGTAGTTTAGTGGTAAAACCTCAGCCTTCCAAGCTGATGTCGTGGGTTCGATTCCCATCACCCGCTCCATTTCTATATCGTCATGGGCCTGTAGCTCAGCTGGTTAGAGCGCACGCCTGATAAGCGTGAGGTCGATGGTTCGAGTCCATTCAGGCCCACCATACCATGACTTTTACGTTCCACAGTAGCTCAGTGGTAGAGCTATCGGCTGTTAACCGATCGGTCGCAGGTTCGAATCCTGCCTGTGGAGCCAT
>NZ_JALNTO010000033.1:0-443 GCF_023161785.1 Bacillus sp. 2CMS4F | reverse complement strand
GTCGTAACAAGGTAGCCGTATCGGAAGGTGCGGCTGGATCACCTCCTTTCTAAGGATATTTACGGAATATAAGACCTTGGGTCTTATAAACAGAACGTTCCCTGTCTTGTTTAGTTTTGAAGGAACTTTGTTCCTTGAATAAGTTAAGATGGGCCTGTAGCTCAGCTGGTTAGAGCGCACGCCTGATAAGCGTGAGGTCGGTGGTTCGAGTCCACTCAGGCCCACCATCTTATACAAATGGGGCCTTAGCTCAGCTGGGAGAGCGCCTGCTTTGCACGCAGGAGGTCAGCGGTTCGATCCCGCTAGGCTCCACCAACGTGTTCTTTGAAAACTAGATAACAGTAGACATCACATTCAATTAGTAATACAAGATATCACATAGTGATTCTTTTTAACGGTTAAGTTAGAAAGGGCGCACGGTGGATGCCTTGGCACTAGGAGCC
>NZ_JALNTO010000032.1:0-652 GCF_023161785.1 Bacillus sp. 2CMS4F | reverse complement strand
CAGCTTGTAGAGAAAACGATGTTTTTTCTACAAGCTTTTTTTGTTTCTTTAGATGCTTATTGTATTTTAGATACAGAAAAAGGCTCCCACATATCTATCCCTGCTTGGATAGGTATGTGGCAATCTTCTTCATGTTCTGGCATGCGGCTGTGAGGAGAACTTGTTCGCTCACATTTCGTTGTCCCCTTAACCTGCAATAGCGAAGCCCATGCAGCTGTTTTGAATCTGCAAAGCTTCGCTCTATTTTTTCTTTTCTTTTTTTGTAGAGGTTTTTTCCTGAAACAGACAAGCGATTTTGTCTGACCTTTTCTTTATGGTCTTCCCATACATGCCGAGTAATCACTTTCTGCCGGTTCTTTGATTTTGTACAGTTTTCAAGCAGCGGGCATGAGGAACATATTTCAGGATTTGATTTGTATGACCGGTAGCCTTTTCGGTCAGTTGTTGAGTATGTAAGTGTTTGGTGATTTGGGCAAATATATCTGTCTTGTTCACTGTCGTAATGAAATTTCCATTTTGGAAACAAGCCTCGGATAGGGTGATAACGTCTATGTGCGATGACACCAAAGATTTGTCGGTCAGATAATCCTTTACAGATCGGAGTCGTTAAATATCCGGAATCAAGGGCGACGGCTTCTACTTGAAACCCAAA
>NZ_JALNTO010000031.1:0-708 GCF_023161785.1 Bacillus sp. 2CMS4F | reverse complement strand
ATCTCTTTTTCAGCTTTCACCTCCTCTTTGATTGTTAATGGCTTTTTTCCGTGTTCCTCCCGATCCTCTTGAATGGCTTCATTTAAATCTTTGATATAGTTTTGGGTATCCTGCGCAATTGTTTTTCTTGTGTATTTATGCTTGTTGGCATTGGCTTTCAGATGAGTTGAATCGGTGAATAGGACACGTCCGCCCACCATGTCATGATTGATGGCCTGAAGAACGATCTCATCAAAAATGTCTTGGAAGATGGTTGTATCTTTAAAGCGTGTGCGTCTGTTCCAGCTGATGGTGGAGTGGTGCGGAACCGGGTCATTGATATTCAGTCCCAAAAACCATCTGTACGCCATATTGTAGTAAATTTCTTTTTCGAGCTGTCTTTCTGAACGGATACCGTAGAGGTAGCCGATAAACATCATTTTGAATAAAATTAGCGGATCAAGTGAGGGGCGGCCTTTGTTTTCGCTGTAGTAGGGTTTCACCTTTTCAATGATGAAAGAGAAGTCTATGTGTTTATCAATTTTACGAAGCAGATGATCCTCTTCGACGAGTTGGTCAAGCAGAACAAATTCGGCTGCATTTTGAGAAGAATTTCTTGTGTGCAACATGAGAAAGACACCGTCCTTGTAAGTCTTTCTTTTATTTTATTACATGAGAATGGATATTTTAAGAAAAAATAAAGGCTGTCGAGATTTTCTCGACAGCCTG